>DFST01000020.1 GCA_002378975.1 Chitinophagaceae bacterium UBA3430 | reverse complement strand
TATTGGCCCAATGATTATGGTCTGTATTGCATGTCGGGTAACGTAGCCGAGTGGACTTCTACCATTTTCTACGAAGGCCGCAACACATTCCAACATGATATGAACCCGGATGTTCGTTGGAACGCCAAGGATGATGATCAGCCGTTGATGAAGCGGAAAGTGATTCGCGGTGGTAGCTGGAAAGACGTGGGTTATTACCTACAGAATGGTACGAGCACCTACGAATACCAGGATACCGCTAAGTCTTACATCGGCTTCCGTGCGGTAATCGATCTGCCCGCTGCTCCCCTCAAAGGCGGACGTCGTTAATCTTTATCAAATTCTTTTTTTCATAAAACCAATCAAGTAAAAATCCAATTATGGCAGCTCAAATTCCTCCTAAAGTCAGTAAATGGGTAGACGTAGGCGTTTCCTTCGGTGCCGCATTAGTTATCTGGGGTGCGCTTCGTAAGATCACGCATGCCGCCGATGCCGACATCTGGCTTTGGATCGGTTTGACCACAGAGGCATTGATCTTCGCCCTGTATGGTGTATTGTACATCAAATATCCCGCTGAGGAAAAAGGCGGTCACGATGAGGAGCAATTCTCTGTCAGCAACTTGGCTAAAGCGGCCGGCGGACAGGATGCCATGAAAGCCCTCCAGGAAAGTTTCACCAAGCTGAATGCTACGGTTTCCGGACTGAAAGACGTAACAGACATGGCGGCTGCTTCCAGCGATTTCGCAAAGAAGACCCGCGAAGTAACCGGACAACTGGAATCCGTGAAAACAGCCTATACCGATGCCGCTTCTTCCGTTGGTGCCTTTGCTAAGGCGACTTCAGGTGCGCAGCAGTTCCACGAGCAGATCCAGTCGCTCACGAAGAACCTCTCTTCGTTGAACACCATTTATGAACTCGAATTGCAGGAGAGCAATAATCACTTAAAAGCACTGAACAGTTTCTACGGCAAACTGGCCGAAGCGTCAAATGCCATGATGAGCAGTGCGGATGATGCCAAAAAAGTACAGGAGCAGATCGGTCATTTGGCCGGCAATCTGGGCCGTTTGAATGGCATCTATGGCAACATGCTGACCGCCATGCAGGGACGTCCCTAATGCGGGCATAGGAAACGTGATTATTCAACAGAAATAAACGAACCGAAACATGGCTTTACCTAAAGAGCCCCGGCAGAAGATGATCAACATCATGTATCTGGTGTTGACCGCACTGCTGGCCATCAACATATCGGCGGAGATCCTGAACGCTTTCAAGACCATCAACAACAGTCTGGAAAAGACGAATGGTACCGTGAAAGCTTCCACTTCACAGGTCTTTGCTTCCCTCACTGAGAAAATGGGTGAGGATGCCACACGTGAAAAGGCGACCATTTGGCAGCCCAAGGCCAAAGCGGTGGTTGACCAATCCGTATTGGCGTTTGATTTCATTGAGAACCTAAAAAAGCAGTTGCTCATCGAAGCGGGTGGCGACCCCGCCGATCCTTCGAAGAAATTCAAGGAAGACGATCAGAACATGGTTACCCGTGTGATGATCAAAGACGGAAAAGGAAAAGAGCTGTTCAAGATCCTCACCGATTATAAGAACAACGTACTGCAAGACTCTGCGATCCGCGCTGAATTCGAAAAATCGCTGCCGGTGACACTGGAAATGCCAATAAGCCAAACCTCCAACAAGAAATCTTGGGAGGAAGCTTATTTCTACATGGCGCCGACCGTAGGGGCACTCAGCATTCTCAGCAAATTCCAAAACGACATCCGCAACGCCGAGAACAAACTCGTAACGTTCTGTCACGAACAAGTAGGTAAAGTAGAACTGCGCTTCGATGCCTTCGAGGCCATCGTGGGGCAAAACTCCAAATACCTGATGCCCGGCCAAGAGATTGAGATCACGGCTGGTTTGGGGGCATACAGCAAATCCAAACTTCCCACCGTAACCATCAATGGTTCCAACGTAGGGTTGGATGAAAAAGGAATTGCCAATTACAAAACAGCAGCCGGTGCTGTCGGTAGTCACACGATCAATGTGACCGTCGCCTTTACCGATCAGGATGGCAAGCCTCAAACACGTACCATTCCTGTCGAGTACACCGTAGGTTCGGCCAATGCATCGATCGCCTTGGATAAAATGAATGTGATGTATATCGGGGTCGACAACCCGGTAACCATTGCTGCCAGTGGTGGTGGAGATGACAAAGTTCGTGCCGAAATCGTAGGTGGGAAAGGTCAGTTGATCGCACAAGGAAAAGGTAAATACATCTGCCGCGTGGGCGAGGTGACCGACAATTGCCTGATCAATGTATACGTGGATGGCAAACTGGCTGGTGCTTCTCAGTTCCGCGTGCGTACCATTCCGGATGCACAAGCTTACGTGGGCGGTCGCCCCAGCGGCGATCAGATCCCAGCCGGTGAGTTCAAGGCACAGGGTGGTGTTGGCGCTGGTATCAAAAACTTTCCTTTTGAGATGCAATACAATGTGGAGAGTTTCACGTTCACCTGCGATACAGATGATGACATCGTTTCGATTCCGGTAAAAGGCGCAGCTTTCCAGGGGCCGGTACGCAATGCCATCCAGCAGCATGTGAAACAAGGCCGCATGGTAACCATCGAAGAGATCAAGGTGAGAGGCCCTGACGGACGTGTGAACAAGGCGCCTGCACTGGTATACTACATTCAGTAAACGAAGAGATATGAACCGCAATTTGCTTTCGATCGGATTTATGGCCGTAGGCCTGTTGTTGATGGTGGATGCAGCCGAGGCACAGCGTCGTGGACGTGGTGGAAGAACGAATCCAACTACGACCACCCCAACTCCGGATACCACCGGTAATCCGCAGAATAACAACAACAACGTAAAGCCCCCGACTTACGACCCTTACGCCAACTTGCCGATCGAATACGATACGGTATCGGCTGCTGAGGGTGGGAAGAAATCCCTGCGCAACGACAATGCATTTGATAAGAGCAACCTGAATAAGCGTACGCCCTTGGATTATGAGCATTTGCGTTGGGATGATGCCTTCTATGCCGAAAAAGTTTGGCGTGAGCTGGATCTCCGAGAGAAAATGAACAAAGTGTTCACCTATGAAGCGGTGGATGACGAAGGAAGTCAGATGTTTGTAAACATGTTGCTGAAAGTCGTGAATTCCGGTGAAATCACTGCATTCGCCGACGATCGCTTTACCACGCCCATGTCGACCTCCGACATCCAGCAACTTACGGCCGGTTCCAACGACACGGTGAAGAAATACGACATCAACCAGATCGATAAAGTGATCGGACTGGTTGTTACCCGTAAAACCTTTGATCCGAAATCGGTGGTCAAGATGCGTTTGAAAGAAGAGTGGGTGTTCGACCGCGAATCAAGCCGGATGTTCGTTCGCATCCTGGGTATCGGTCTTCTTAAAACCGAGTACATTCCCAATACCACCAAGGAGCGCGGTACGTCTTCGCTGTTCTGGCTCTATTACCCCGATCTACGCCCGATGCTCGCCAAAGCCGAGGTCTATAACCCAAAGAACATGGGCCAAAACCGTATGACCTGGGAAGAACTCTTTGAAAGCCGGATGTTCAGCAGCTACATCGTGAAGTCATCGCTCGACAACCCTTCGAATAAATTTATCCGGAACTACATCAACGATCCCATCCTGCGACTGCTGGAAGGAGATAACATCAAGGAGAAGATCTTCAATTTCGAGCAAGACCTTTGGTCCTATTGATTCTGGCTTTAAAAAATTGAAATCCTGCCTTCGGGCGGGATTTTTTTTGTGTGTTTGGGAAAGGAGGATTGGGGTTGGCGAATGCAATGCAAATGTTCATTCGCTCTGTAAATAAGTATTTGCTTTTCAGTTAGTTACGTGTTAAAAAAAAGAAGCCTCAAATTCGGTCAAGTCAAAAAAATGTGTATTTTCACCACTGTTTTTCATAGGATATTGGATTTTAAACGGGGCTGAATTTCAATTCTGGCCCCTTTTTATTTCCATACCTGTTGAAATAAATTCAGTCGTTCTTTTTAAAATATTCAACAATCTTTTTTGCTCTTGCGAGGCCCACGAACGAGGCCAAGGTGTGTGCATCTTGTTGTTGTACGTTTTTGACCGAACGGAATTGGCGCAATAATTCTTCAGCAGTTTGTTTTCCAATGCCTGGTATGTTCTCCAATTCATTGTGAATCGCGCCTTTGCTGCGCAATTGTTGGTGAAAGCTCAGTCCGTGCTGATGCACGGCATCACGAATACGCCGGATGAGTAATAAGCTTGGATTTCGATAGTCCAACTTCAAAGATTCACTGTCGCCGGTAAAGAAGATTTCTTCCACGTTTTTCGCAAGTCCAATCAATGTCATTTTTCCCGATAACCCTAGCTCGTGAATGGCTTGCTGAGCAGCATTCAATTGCCCCTTGCCGCCGTCTATGATCACCAGTTGTGGAAGATTGCCTTTTTCATTTAGAAGACGTTGATAACGACGTGTGACGGCTTCCTGCATGGCGGCATAGTCATTGATGCCAATGACAGTTCGGATATGAAATTGACGATAGTCCTTGGTACTGGGTTTTCCATTCTTGAAACAAACCATGGCGGAGACCGGATAGCTTCCTTGAAAATGCGAATTATCGAAACACTCAATGTGTTTGGGAAGTTCTTGGAGTTGCAGATCTTCTTGAACCTGCTCCAGCAATGCCTCTGAAGAAAGGGTGTCCAGATCCGTTTGTTTCCACTTGGTGGAGATCCAGTGTTGGATGTGATGCAATAAATTCTTTTGGGCCAATTCAAGCAGGGCTTTTTTATCGCCGGCTTGGGGTACGGTGATTCGAATGGCCGGATCGGGGAAGTCGATCCGTTGCGCCAGAACGATCTCCTTCGCGGTCGACCCTACGCGTTCGCGGAGTTGAGCAACACCGGCCGTCATCAGGTCTTCCCAATCGGATTGTAACGGATCCTCCAGCCGGGTAGCATGTGTTTGTACAATGGCTCCGTTTCGGATCATCAAGTAGCTCAAAAAGAATTTTCCTTGTTGCTCCCGGCCAGCAAATACATCTACTTCCCGTACGCGGGCATTGGCCACGACGGAACGGGACTGATAATTTTCTAGAAAGCTCAGCTTTTGCCGCCAACGTTCGGCCTCTTCGAAATGCAATTCGGCTGCAGCGGATTTCATCTGGCTGCGCACCTCTTCCATAACGGGCTTGAGGTTTCCTTTTAGAATGTCGCGTATTTGACGAATGCCTTGATCGTACGCTTCTGTCGTCTGATGTCCGGCACAAGGTCCGAGGCAATTGCCCAAATGGTATTCCAGGCACACATTGAATTTGCCTTGTGCAATGGCGCGGGGGGTCAAGGCCAGTGAGCAGGTTCGAAGCGGCACGATCTGTTTGATGAATTCCAGTAGTTCTCGCACTTGAAGCGAGGAGGTGAAGGGGCCGAGGTACTCCGATCCGTCGTTCCATTTTTTTCGGGTCAGGAAAACACGGGGAAAGGACTCTTTCTTGATGACGATCCAGGGGTAGGTCTTGTCGTCTTTCAACAGAATGTTGTAGCGGGGCTGATACTCTTTGATCAAACTGTTCTCCAGATGAAAGGCGTCCTCCTCGGAGTCAACGGTGGTGAATTGGATCTGTACAATCCGCTTTACCAGCTCTTGGGTTTTTTTTGAACCAACGTCTTTGGCAAAATAGGAACGAACCCGATTGCGCAGTTGTTTGGCCTTTCCTACATAGATCAATTCGCCCTGTGCATCGTAGTATTTGTAGATGCCGGGGCTGGTGGGAATGCCGGGGGCAAGCGATTGAAATTCTTCGGGCGTCATGCCTTTAATCGTTCCAGCTGAGTTTGTAAGTAGTTGTCTGTTCGGCGGCAGCCGGCTTACGGGTGGTTCGAATACGCGTACAGCTCCGATCCATTTGCCAAACAAATTCATCCTGCTCAAATCCATCTCGATCTCCTTTGCGTCGAGTCGCCAAGATGGTCTTTACCTGATCACCGGTTGCCAAGTTGGGCTCCACGAATAACTCGATTCGTTGAAACTCAGTTTTTCCCGGTGTCGCCGGTGTATAGGATATGATCACCCGCTTGAGCAGATCATCGTATCGAATCTCTTCGTTGAAAAGATTGGCTTGTTTGGGGTCGCTGAGATCGGGAATCGAAAGGAAGGCGGATGCATGTTGACGAAAATCTTCTCGACGTACGTAGTTCGTATCGGCAGGCAGGGTGTCTTGAGCGATCAATTGCTGAATCGAATAGAGCGAGGTATCGACGTGTTTGATCTGCTGTTCGATCAAGGAAGGAATCGAAATGTATTTTTTACCGGGAGTTGGATCGCTACAAGCGATCAATCCTAGAAGAATGGTTGGGAGTATAAAAAGGCGCATGAGCAAAATTACCGCATCCAATCGGTCAAGGGCTGTTAAAGTCCCACCCCTAATTTTACACCGATGTCAAACAGGTGCTCCTGGACGGGATAGGCTTTTTCGTAGCTGGACAGGATTTGATAGCGAGCTTGAGGCCCTAAGGTCCACCTTGTTTTACCGGTTTGGAATCCGACAAAGGTTTCAAATTGACCATTCACGTTCCACCTGCGAATCAAGGAAGGAACTTCTAGGTAATTCTTGTAATCGGTCGATAGCACATAGGCGTGATTGCTCATTAGGTAGGAGGGCTGCAATGTGGATGCGACTCCCCAATTTACTTTTCGGTTTCCCGCGATGCGGTATTGAAATCCAATCGGTGCCGAAGCGGAGAAATAAAAGTTTGCCAGCCAATTGCCCCAAGCCCCTCCGGAGCTACGGTAATTTGTAAACGAAGAAACGGTTCCGGTGCCTCCGCCACTGTTTAATCCAATCGTGGCCATTTCCCCCACCCCTCGGTAGGCCCGGATGTTGTATTTGCTGATGTTGAATTGAATGCCACCGGTAAAGGTGAGGCGATCCGACAAACGACGTTTCACGGAAACACCAAATTGAAGTCCCAGGTCCGGTTTATGATTCACGACGCTGCTCAGTTCAGGAACCGCGATGGCCGGTACTGTACTCATTTGCGAGCGGGCTGCCTGTAAGGCATTGGTGTTTTCAATCAGTTTTCGATAGCTGATCGTGGGACTTACACTGAATTCCAGTTCCCAGCTCTTCCGGGTACGTTTGCCTTTGTAGGTATTTACGACACTTTCAATGGTCTGCATTTGTTCAGGAAGCAAAGAGGCGACTGTTTTTTCTGCAGCGGTTGAATGCCCAGACTCCATTTGTGCGGGAAGGGGTTGGGTAGTCGATTCGGTGGCGGGTCTCCTCGTAGCAGCATTCACGAATACGGGATGCGATGGCAACGAAGATCGTCGAGTAGCCGGCTCAGGCGTCGAGAAGCGCGCAATCGTATTTTCTATGTTCGTGGAGGTGAGTGTTTCTTCCAAGGGTTCGTCCTTCGTATGAACCAGCTCGTCCGATCCGTTTAGGGTGTTCAACCCAATAAAAGGGAGTGATTGGTGCGATTCCTTTTTTTGAGTGGGACGAAAAGGAATGGTATGCGCCGCACTGTTCGTGCTCGATGGATTGGATTGATCACTTACGTGCTTGTCGGTCGTATGGATGGAATTGGTTTTGGCAACATAATTAATGGGAAGGTCCGGTTGATCCAGCATTATCCAGCTGACCGCACCGCCGGTGATGAATAACAGGGCGAACACCCATGGATACCAACGACGTTTTTGTACCCGGGTGTGGATTCCATCCCATACGGATTCGTCGGGGTAAAGTCGGTGTTGCTCCGCTTGTTGCCGCAGCCATTGTTCAAATTCACTATGGTGAGAGTCGAATGACATGGGATCAACGAGCGGCTACTAGCCAGTCGCTTTTTTGTTTGTGCGGTGGAAGAATATTGCGTTGGATCAGGATATTTTCAAGCAAATTTTTTGCCCGCGTGTATTGGCTGCGGCTGGTGCTTTCCTCGATATCCAGGATTTGTGCGATCTCACGGTGACTGTATCCCTCGATGGCGTAAAGATTCAGAACGGTCCGATAACCAACGGGCAATTGGCGAATGCATTCTGATACCTGCTTGGCTTGCACGATGGAAGGGATGGCTTCGGCTCGGGTCGGCATTCCATGGGCATGGATGAGGTCGAGATTATCCTGAAATTTCTTGTGTTTCTTCAAATGATTGATGCAGGTATGCACCATAATGCGACGGATCCATCCTTCAAAAGATCCGCGTCCCTCGTATGACTTGATTTGCAAAAAGACCTTGATGAATCCTTCCTGCAACATGTCCTCCGCATCTTCCCGGTTCAACGCATATCGACAACAAACGGCCAACATCTTGGGGCTGTACTGATCGTACAACGCTCGTTGCGCGGAAACTTCCTGGCGCACACAGCCGGTTATGAGGGCTTGTTCGGTCATTTCTTCCCTCAATTTAAGGAAAAACCAAAACGAAAATTGCCGACGGGGGCTGTTAAAATTTAGCCCGGACCGAGATCATCCAGCTGCGACCTGGGGCCGATAGACCGGAAGCAAAAACCCGGTAATTCCGGTCGGTCAGGTTCTCCAGACTTCCTTGCAGCTGAATCGTTTTGGAAACGTTTACTTGGAGCCGTAGGTTGATCGTCGTCCAGCCGGGCATACCGTCCGGGGTAGCATATTGGAGATTGTCCTCGCCGTCGAGGTTGTAATCCGCTAATTTTTTCCATCCGTTAAAGAGCAGGTAGGCCTCGGTGGAGAATCGTTTGCCTTGATAGGCAATACTCGACCTTCCGAAAACAGGTGGTATGTGATCCAGCGGGATGCGTCCGGCTTCTGTTTTATATTGACCTTGGGTCTTGGTCAGGGTATTGTCGAGCGACCACCGTTTACCCAGTTGAACCACCAATCTACCTTGAATACCAAGTAGCGATCCGTTGCGTGCGTTCTGATTGGCATAAAGTGCCGACCGCACTCCGTTGTAGTCGATCGAGTCAGCACCATTCAACGTGTAAGGGGCAAGGGTGATTGCATTTTTGTAGTGGGTAAAGAATGCGGCGCCTTCAAAGCGGATCTTTTCTTCAATCCGGTAGATCCAGTTCAAGTCAATGTTGTAGGTCTGTTCGGGTTGAATATCGGGATTGGGAACGATTAAACGACGTTGTGTCGTGCTCGACTCAAAGATGCGTGCCGCATCGTCGATATTGGGCGCGCGAAATCCACTGCTGAGATTGAGTGCTGCACGAAAAGCAGGTTCCGGGTTATAGATGAGGCCAATGTTACCCGTAACCGCCAGGTTGTCTTGTTGGATCTCGGTGAAGGGGAAGTTGAAAAAGCTGTTATCGGCAATGCTAGATCGTAGCTGGATCAGTTGCAAACGAATGCCATCATTCAGGATCCATTTCTGCGATTTGGATTTTCGAAGATGTTGTCCGTAAGCACCCAGGTACAACATGTGGTTGGTGCCATTGGGGTAACGGGTGTCGAGTGGGGTTACATCGCCGGTGCGCAGATTGGTACGGTCGGCGACGGAAGTAAGGTTATTCCATTGTCCGTCGATGCCATAGGTGAACTCGTTGTTTTTTTGTTTGGTACGCGTGTCCAGGTTGAATCCCCATACGTTCAATTTTTCGCGCCGACTATCAAAACGATCATACCGCAGGTACTCGCGGGTTTGCCGGCTTTCCAGGACGTGCTGATAGTGAACTTGGAGGCTAACCTCGCGGTTGGCCGTTGGATTCCATTGTGCCTGATAGGCGCTGAGCAATCGAAGCTGGGGGCCGTAATACCACTCCGCATAGCGCAAGGTCGTTCCGATGCTGCCTCCGAAATTCTTCTTGTCTTGCAAACGATCGTATCGGGGAATGTCGGTTGAATTGGAAAGCTGCACGTTGAATGAATGCGTGAGTTTGTCGGATGACTTAAGCAAGATCTTTTGCGTAAGGTCCCACTGGTTGTACCCTGAAAATTTCTGAATGCGATCGTCGCTGTTGGTTACGATTTGATCTACTCCATTGGCCGTTTGGATGTATTGGGAACGGCGTCCAAAGTTGGGATAATTGGCGGGGTAGTTTCCACCCATTTTCAGGTCGTCGAATTTACTAACGGTATAGGATTGCAGCCAGGCCCATTTCTTTCCGCCTACGTTGACATCAACATGCCCGGTGATTTCGTGGTTGACTGTCCGATATCGAAAGAAACTATTGCCACTGGTCTCCAGCTTGTTGGTGGATGATAAGTTGGCTTGTTTTGTGCGAAAATTGATGACGCCGCCCAGTGCATCGCTTCCATGCAGTGTTGAGCCGGGGCCAAAAAGTACTTCCACGCTTTCCAACATATTCTGATCGATGGTCACGGCATTTTGGAGATGACCGGCCCGATAGATGGCATTGTTCATCCGGATGCCATCGACCAGCAGCAAGACACGACTCGCCTCAAAGCCTCTTAATACAGGACTGCTCCCCCCTTGCTGACTTTTTTGAACAAATACCTGTCCGCTTTCACTGAGTAGATCTCCGGTAACCCCGGCATTCACTTTTGCGATGCTGCGTGCGGTGAGCACGATGGCTTGTTGCGCTGTATTCTGGAGTTTCTCCCGGAACTTATTGGTGTAGATGACCGCTTCTTCGAGCGTTTTGGTCGAATCAGTTTGTGCCTGGACGCTCCCGACGATCGTCAGCATCAGGCCGATGCTCAGCATTCTCATTCAAAGTAGTTTGAGGTGGGGTTGGTTTTTTGGGTCGAATCAGGCTATCGAGGGGATGGTTTGCTTTGAGGGTATCCATCACTTGTTGAGCCCATTGCGTTAAGGCGTTTTTTTCATTCGGTGTCAGACGGGCATCGGTATGCGGCCAGGTATAGGAATTCAATGGCATTTCCCCTTCTTTGACTTGTTCAATCACCTCCTCCATTTTGTGGTATTGATAACGAAGGCGTTTGTGGGTGTACTCGTCGAAGTTGAGTTCGCGTTTGCCTTCCTGAACGTGGTCATTCAACCACCAATAAACCGGTTGGATGTTCGCATACCAAGGATAGGCCGTGTTGTTGCTGTGGCAATCATTGCATGCTTTTTTGAGAATGGATGCAACGGGGTCCGGAACCGCATATTTGGTTTGAATGGCATTCGTCTGTGGCGCCAAAGTTTGATTCTTGGCGGGGCGAATGAATTGGATCGCGACGAGTGCAATCAAGAGTGCCCATCCGATTTTCTTAACCATGTTGTGGATTTTAAGGGTGATCGATGAGGATGTGGCCAGTCATTTCTTTTGGAATCGGGATTCCCATCATGGTCAAGATGGTAGGAGCAATATCACCCAGCTTGCCAGAATGAATACTGCCGTGCCATTGATTGTCGATGATGAAGAAAGGAACCGGATTGAGCGTGTGTGCGGTATTCGGAGTTCCATCCGGATTGATCATGTAATCGGCATTGCCATGATCGGCTGTCAGGAAAATCGTGTAGTCATTGGCCAAGCCGGCTGTTACTACTTGTGCCACACAATCATCGACGGTCTCAACGGCTTTGATCGCAGCTTCCCAAACACCGGTATGGCCGACCATATCCGCGTTTGCAAAATTCAGACAGATGAAGTCAGCCGATTGCTGTGCAATCTCTGGCAGAATGGCTGCGGTCAATTCACGTGCACTCATTTCCGGCTGCAGATCGTAGGTGGCGACTTTGGGTGAAGGCGCCATGATTCTTCTTTCTCCTTCGAAGGGTTTTTCTCTTCCGCCACTGAAAAAGAAACTGACGTGCGGATATTTTTCGGTCTCGGCGATGCGGATCTGTTTGCGTCCATTTTGTTCCAATACCGCTCCCAGGGTGTTACTCAGATTATCTGTCTCAAATACAACGTGAACGTTTTGATAATTCTTGTCGTATTCGGTGAAGGTGGTGTAGTGCAGATCGAGTTTTTTCATTCCGAATTCAGGCAGGTCAATTTGGGTGAGTACTTGTGTGATCTCCCGGCAGCGATCGGTGCGGAAGTTAAAACAGATCACGGCATCGCCCGACTTGATCTTCGTCAGGGGTTGATGATTGTCATCCACGATGATGGTAGGCAGAATGAATTCATCCGTGATGTTATTCTGGTAGGCTTGCTCAATGGCGGATGCGGAACTAGCTGCGGTGGGTCCGGTCGACTGCACCAATGCATCATATGCCAACTGCACGCGTTCCCAGCGCTGGTCACGGTCCATGGCGTAGTAACGACCGCTCACGGAAGCGACGCGGGCTTTGCCGACGATGTTTGATTCCAATGTTTGAAGAAATCCTTTTCCGCTTTTGGGGTCGGTATCGCGTCCGTCGGTGAAGGCATGAATGTAGATCTCGGGTACACCGGCCTCATGGGCTCCATTTACGAGGGCGATCAGGTGTTGAATGTGGGCATGTACGCCTCCGTCACTGACCAGTCCGAGTAGGTGCAAGGGTCTTTTCTGTTCGATGGCGTATTTGAAACTAGCCTGAAGTGTGGCGTTATGGGTCAACTCGCCATCGCGGATGGCTTTGTTTATGCGTTGGAGTTCTTGATAAACGATCCGTCCGGCGCCCAGATTCAGGTGTCCGACTTCGGAGTTGCCCATTTGTCCTTCAGGAAGACCTACGTCTTCTCCGCAGGTGGTGAGGGTAGCATTTGGGTAATGTTCATAGAGGCTGTCGGTGAACGGGACGCGGGCGTGTTGGATGGCATCGGCGGAGGGAACTTGGCCGATGCCCCATCCGTCCATGATGACCAGAATGACTTTTTTGTTTGGTTGACTCATGATTTCTTAGTGAAAATTAGCGTCTTACAAAGTTACGAAAGCGGGGTGGGGGTGGAATCGGGGCAATTCGATTATTTTGTGTTATGTCGAAGAAGAATCAAGCCGATCAACGTGGATTCGTGTACAGCACCGATCCGAATTTTTCTTACGAATCGGAATCGCAGGAAGCAGAGACCCTTCCCAATGCGGCTCAACGCCTTTCGATCCGATTGGATACTAAGCAGCGCGCCGGGAAGGCAGTCACCCTGGTCGAAGGATTTGTTGGCACGGTGGCCGACGCCGAAGAACTGGGCAAAAAATTAAAAACTCATTGCGGAACGGGCGGATCGGTCAAAGACCAGATCATGCTGGTACAAGGCGATCATCGGGAAAAACTGCGCATGCACCTGACTAAATTGGGATATAAGGTGAAATAGGTTGAGCGGGTTGAGAAAAAGATGAATCATCATAACAATACCCAACTTTCAAACTATCCAAACTGCTCAAACTCCCAAACTAGCAGCGCTCTGCGCTGCTACTGTCCTTGAGCCAAACTATATCCTTTCTTGTCGCCCCACATATTGAGCAGTTCAATGGAACAGACCTTGAATTCAGTCAAAAGCACGCCATATAGATTTAGGATATCATTTTGGGTGCATGCTTCATCTCCAATCCGTTCGATGCGGCAACGATACTGATTCACCAAGTTGGTGAATACGGAGCCTTTGGGCCATACTTGTGTGCCTCGATTGCTGATGGTAATGAGTTGAAATCCCGCGGGCAGTTGCGCTAAAATTTTTTCTGCCACGGCAACGGGTTGTTCGACGCTTTCCACGAAGAAATCGGCCCCAACGATCTTCTCCTGCAGCTTCATTTCGCTCATGATCAGGGGATTCTTTTCCAGTTTGTACTGGGTGGGGGTGATGGGCTTGTCTTCCAATATCGGACGCGGATGCAAGCTGGGCGTTTTACCCAGATTGGCAATCAGTGTATTTACAAAATCCGTAGTATTCAGCGAAGGCGTTTTGCGATCTCCAAAATCGCCGGTGTGTGCACCCGATTCCAAGGTGTAAAGCAGTGCATTTTCGATACGAGCAGCATGGCCCATGAATCCCAAGTGACGCAGCATGGCCAGTCCGCTTAACAGTAGTGCGGTCGGATTGGCAATGTTTTTGCCCGCAATATCTGGGGCAGTTCCATGTACAGCTTCAAAAATGCAGATGTGGTCGCCGATGTTGGCGGAAGGAGCAAATCCCAATCCACCTACCAATCCCGCACAGAGATCGCTCACGATGTCTCCTTGCAGATTGGTCAGCACCACTACATCGAAGAGATCGGGGCGGGTAACGAGTTTCATACAGAGATCGTCCACGATTACGTCATCCGATTTCAGTTCCGGATAATCTTTGGCTACTTCATAAAACACCTCCAGGAACAGACCGTCGGTCAATTTCATGATGTTGGCTTTGTGCCCGCAGGTGATGCGATGGGCGCCTTTTTTTCGAGCCATCTCGAAGGCATAACGGATCACTTGTTCACTGCCCGGACGGGTGATGAAACGACGACTGAGTGCCACATCGTGGGTCAGCATGTGCTCGATCCCGCCGTAGGTGTCTTCGATGTTCTCGCGCACGATGGTCAGGTCGATGGTGACGCATTCGGCGAAGCCGAGGGCGGTCAGGGTGGCCAGCAGGTGCTTCCATTCGCCGAGGCGCTCGGTCATCGCGGCATCGCCGGCCGCGAGGCGCTCGAGGTCGGCCAGGGACTTGGTGTTGGCGAAGGCACGCGCGGCGACGAGGGCCTGCGCGGGGTCGACCGCGGTGCCGGCCAGCGCGGCGGTCATGGCGTCGAATAGGTCCTTGGGCGCGCCGCGCTCCAGCTTGTCGACGACGCCGAGCACGGCGGTCGCCTGCGCCTCGGGGATGCCGAGGCTGGCGAGGTAGCGGAACCAGAGCGTGCGGTCGGAGACGCGGATGCGGAAGTCGGCCTGGGTGAGGCCGAAACCCAGGAGGCAGTCGGCGCATAACGCGATGATTTCGGCATCGGCGGCGGGGCCGGCCTCGCCGAGGAGGTCGGCGTTCAGCTGGTAGAAGGCGCGGAGCCGGCCCTTCTGGGGCTTCTCGTAGCGGTAGCTTTCGCCGATGGCGAACCAGCGAATCGGCTTCGGCATGCCGTTGGCCTTGGCCCCGACCATGCGGGCCAGCGCGGGCGTGAGCTCGGGGCGCAGCGTGACCTTGCGGCCACCTTTGTCCTCGAAGTTAAAGAGCTGACGGACGATCTCCTCGCCGGATTTCTCGGTGAAGAGCTCGAGCGGCTCGAGCACGGGCGAGTTCCATTCGCGGAAACCATAGCGGCGGCAGGCCTGGCGCCAGATATCAAAGGTATGACCGACCAACGCCTGGTCTTCGGGGTAGAACTCCCGGAAACCGGGGAGCGTTCGAATGTCGGACATCGCGATTAGGCCTGCGGCTT
>DFST01000162.1:5002-12450 GCA_002378975.1 Chitinophagaceae bacterium UBA3430 | reverse complement strand
CAAATAAAGACAAGAACGCCTAAATCAACGTCATGAGTAAGAAGATCGTTTTGGGATTCAGTGGCGGACTCGACACCTCGTACTGCGTCAAATATTTGCGTGACGACCTGGGCTATGAGGTACATAGCATCTTGGTAAATACCGGTGGGTTCTCCAACGAGGAGCTGAAGCAAGTTGAGCAACACGCCTTCTCTCTGGGCGTCGCTTCGCACAAAACACTGCATGCGGTTCATCCTTACTACGACCGCATTTTGCGTTATCTCATCTATGGAAATGTGCTGAAGAACAATACCTATCCGCTCTCCGTATCCGCCGAGCGACTGATCCAAGCGCTTGGGATTGCCGATCATGTAAAAGAACTAAATGCCGATGCCGTGGCACACGGAAGTACCGGCGCTGGAAACGATCAAGTGCGATTCGATATGATCTTTCACATCCAGATCCCCGGCGTGCCTATTCTCACCCCGATTAGAGATCTGCAACTGAGTCGCGAAACTGAGATCGAATACCTGAAAGCAAAAGGCGTTGAGATGAATTTTGCCAAGGCCGCTTATTCGATCAATAAAGGTCTCTGGGGAACCAGCGTCGGCGGCCGAGAAACCCTTTCCTCCAACGGCACACTGCCCGAAGAAGCCTGGCCTACGCCTGTAACCAAAAGTGAGAGCGAGTCGGTTCAACTTCAATTCACAAAAGGAGAACTGAAAGCCATCAACGGAGAATCTTTCGATCATCCCAGCGAAGCGATTCAGTATCTACAAAGGATCGCCGGCCCCTATGGCATCGGTCGCGATATTCATGTGGGCGATACCATCATCGGCATCAAGGGTCGGGTCGGATTCGAAGCCGCCGCACCCATGATCATCCTCAAAGCCCATCATGCACTCGAAAAGCATGTGTTGACCAAATGGCAATTGCAATGGAAAGACCAATTGGCTTTGTTCTACGGCAACTGGCTGCACGAGGGACAGATCCTGGATCCCGTAATGCGCGACATCGAAGCATTTCTGACCAATAGCCAAGAAAATGTGACCGGAACCGTATTCGTACAACTGCATCCATACCGATTCCAGGTCACCGGTATTGAAAGCGAATACGATCTCATGAACAGCCGCTTCGGTAAATACGGCGAGATGAACGCCGGCTTCACCGGGAACGATGTGCGCGGCTTCAGTCGCATCGCCGGACAACAAACCGTTATCTACGAATCCGTTAAACGCTCCGTTGATGAAAAAGATTAAGGTTGGCATATTGGGCGCGGCCGGATATACCGGCGGCGAATTGATCCGCTTGTTGCTTCAGCATCCGTTCGCGGAGATCACCTTTGCGCACAGCCGCAGTCAGGCCGGCAAACCCTTGCACACCACCCATGCCGATCTGTTGGGCGATACCACCCTCACTTTCACGGATGCCATGCCATTGGATTCGATCGATGTATTGTTTCTGTGTTTGGGACATGGTGAATCGCGTACATTTCTGAATAGCACAACACTGCCTACCACCCTGCGCATCATCGACCTCACTACCGATTTTCGTCATCAGGCATCCAATACAGTTAAGCAAGCTTCATTTGTTTACGGATTGCCCGAACTAAATCGCGAGCAGATCAAGCACGCTCGTTTCGTTGCCAATCCGGGTTGCTTTGCCACGGCGATCCAACTGGGACTCTTACCGCTTGCTCAGGCTGGACAATTACCGGAGATCCATACCACCGGCATAACCGGAAGCACCGGCGCCGGACAATCACTGAGCCAGTCCACCCATTTCAGTTGGCGCGCCAACAACATTCAATCGTATAAAACCCTGACGCACCAACACGGACAGGAAATCGGCGAATCGTTGATGCAAGTATCGAAGCAAGAATCACTGGAATTGAATTTCGTGCCTTGGCGTGGTGATTTCACACGCGGCATCTTCATTAGTTCTACCCTGAATTGCGACCTCCCAATCGAAACACTGAATCAGCTCTATACCAATTATTACGCCACCCATCCATTTACACATCTTTCTCAAGAATCGATCTTCCTCAAACAAGTCGTAAACACCAATAAGGCGCTGATCCAATTGGAAAAAGTGGGTAGCAAGTTGGTGGTACACTCGGTGATCGATAATCTGCTGAAGGGTGCGAGTGGCCAAGCCGTACAAAACATGAATCTGTTGTTCGATTTGCCCGAAACGGCCGGTCTGCAACTCAAAGCCAGTTATTTCTGACCATGAAACTATTCGACGTCTATCCGCTTCAGCCCATCACCATCGAACGCGCCTCGGGTAGTCGCGTATGGGACGATCAAGGTCAGGAGTATCTGGATCTCTACGGAGGTCACGCCGTCATCAGCATTGGACATGGACATCCGGTGTGGATCAACCGCATTAAAGATCAATTGATCAAGATCTCATTCTATTCCAATTCGATCCACATTCCCCTGCAAGTACAACTGGCCGAGAAACTGGGAATCGTGAGTGGAAAGACCGACTATCAACTCTTTCTCTGCAACAGCGGTGCGGAGGCCAATGAGAACGCCCTCAAACTCGCCAGCTTTCACACCAACCGAAAAAAGATCGTGGCCTTCAAAGGCGCTTTTCATGGTCGCACTTCCTTGGCCGTATCCGCCACCGACAACAAAAATTACATCGCGCCGGTGAATGAAACCGAAAACATCGTATTCCTTCCCTTCAATGATTCAACAGCCCTGGAGACTTACTTCCAAAAAGCCGGTAATTCCATTGCGGCCGTTATCGTAGAAGGGATTCAGGGTGTGGGCGGTATTCGCGTAGCATCCAATGAGTTTTTGCAGTCCATTCGTCGATGCTGTGATCAACATGGCGCTGTTTACATCGCCGACAGTGTGCAATGCGGCTACGGACGCAGCGGCAAATTCTACAGCCACGATCATGCCGGCGTAAACGCGGACATCTACACCATGGCCAAGGGGATGGGGAATGGATTTCCCATTGCCGGACTATCCATTGCCCCACACATCCAACCCAAACATTTCCAGTTGGGCACCACGTTTGGTGGCAATCATTTGGCCTGTGCAGCAGCCCTTGCCGTGTTGGAGGTGATTGAATCTGAAAGCCTGATCCAACACGCCGCCACGCTTGGAAATTACATACAAGAATCACTTCGTCAGATTCCTGAATTGAGTGACGTGCGCGGATATGGCTTGATGATCGGATTTGATTATCCGGAAAATATACCCACGCTGCGCCAGCACCTGCTATTTAAAAAACACATTTTTACCGGAGAGGCGAAGCCACGCGTGGTTCGCTTACTTCCCTCGCTGGCTCTGAGCCAAGTCGATGCCGATCGATTCTTACAAGACCTGCGCGACTCCATCCAGGAACTTCAATCCGCCTCCGCATGAAAAAATTCATCTCCGTTCACGACGTGACCGATCTGTCGGCACTGGTTGCCGATGCCCTCCGATACAAAGCGAATCCGCATGCCGATAAAACGTTGGGATCCGGGAAACGAATCGGACTGCTCTTCCTGAACCCAAGCTTGCGGACCCGACTCAGTTCGCAAGTGGCTGCCCAGAATTTGGGGATGGAGGCGATCGTGTTCAATGTAGGTCAGGAAGGTTGGGCGCTGGAATTCGAGGAAGAAGCGATCATGAGTGGCAACACCGTCGAGCACATCAAAGATGCCGCCCGCGTACTCAGCCTGTATTTCGATGTATTGGCCATTCGTACGTTTCCCACACTCAAGAACCGAGAAGACGACTACAGCGAGCTCTTCATCAACCAAGTGATCAAATATGCAGGCATTCCCGTGATCAGTCTGGAGAGCGCCACCCTGCATCCTTTGCAAAGCTTCGCCGATCTGATCACCATCCAAGAAACCTGGAAACATCCAAAGAAACCAAAAGTAGTGTTGACCTGGGCGCCACATGTCAAGCCCTTGCCACAATGTGTGGCCAATAGCTTTTCACAGTGGATGACCACCTGGGGTGAATGCGACTTCACCATCGTACATCCGGAAGGATACGAACTAGCTGACACGTTCACGCAAGGTGCCACGATCTTGCACGACCAAAAGTCTGCTTTGCAAGAGGCCGATTATGTCTATGTAAAGAATTGGAGCACGTACAACGATTACGGGAAGATCTATGAAAGTGATCCGAGTTGGATGCTCACCAATAAACACCTGGCACTGACACAAAATGCCCGGGTAATGCATTGTTTACCGGTGCGTAGAAATGTGGAGTTAAGTGATGAGATCCTCGACGGACCGAACAGCTTGGTCACACAACAAGCTGGCAATCGAATCTGGGGGGCTCAAGCGGTCTTGGCAAACATTTTGAAAAACGCATGAACGAAATGTTGATCATAAAGATCGGTGGGCAGGTTATTGACGATGGTGTCACGTTGGAACGATTCCTGAAGGAATTATCCAAGGTTGAATCGCCCTGCATCTTGGTCCACGGTGGGGGCAAACTGGCCACACGAATGAGTGAACGGCTGGGCATCGAAGCAAAACTGATCGATGGTCGACGCATTACCGATGCGGCTACGCTGGAAGTAGTAACCATGGTTTACGGCGGACTGGTGAATAGACAACTCGTCGCTTCCTTGCAAGCATTGGGTAAACCAGCGATGGGCTTGACCGGTGCGGATGGGGACCTGATTCGATCGAAAAAACGAGAACATGCTACCATCGATTATGGATTTGTAGGCGATGTGACACAGGTGAACACCTCCGGATTTGAAGCGATCTTGCGACAAGGTCAAATTCCGGTGATCGCTCCGCTGTCTCACGATGGCCAAGGACAGATCCTGAATACCAATGCCGACACCATGGCACAATCCATCGCCGTAGCCATGAGTAAACTATATTCGACCACCCTGGTATTTGGATTTGAGAAAGCGGGTGTATTGCGCGATCTTTCCGATGAGGGATCGGTGATTCTTCAGATCAACAAGGCTGAATACAACGATCTGAAGACGACCGGTGTGGTGCACACGGGCATGATCCCGAAGCTGGACAACGCTTTTGAAGCCATCTCCCAAGGCGTACAGCGTGTGATCATCGGAAAAGCCGATGAGTTATCCGATTTATTGAATGGAAAAAGTGGAACAACCTTGAAACATGAGTGACCATCTGAGCATATTGAGTGAAAAAGCCATCCAGCTGTTGAAGAGCCTGATCAGCACGCCTTCATTTAGTCGCGATGAATCGGCTACGGCAGACTTGATCGCTGAATTCTTGCAAGAGCGTGGCATTGAAACCCAACGAATCGGAAACAATGTCGTAGCCAGAAACAAACATTTCGATTCTTCTAAACTAACCGTTCTTCTGAATTCGCATCACGATACCGTAAAACCTAATGCGCAGTATACTCGAGACCCCTTTTCACCCGACATCGAAGACGGAAAATTATACGGGCTGGGCAGCAACGATGCCGGCGGCTGCTTGGTTTCACTGATCGCTACTTTTTTGCATTTTCATCCAAAGTCTGATCTCGCCTACAATGTAATGCTCGCCGCCACAGCCGAAGAAGAGATCTCCGGCTCGGGTGGCGTTGAGCTGATCACTCCCCACTTACCTCCTATTGACTGTGCACTTGTTGGAGAACCCACTAAACTGGATCTCGCCGTAGCCGAACGTGGATTGATGGTATTGGATTGTGTAGCACAAGGGCAAGCGGGTCATGCGGCCAGAAACGAAGGGATTAATGCGTTGGAGCTGGCGCTCGATGATATCCAATGGATCCGCAACCATCAATTTGCCCACGTATCCGATCTCCTGGGAGCTTGCAAAATGACGGTCACCGTGATCGAAACGCCCAACAAGGCGCACAACGTGATCCCGGCCGAATGCAAATTCGTCGTGGATGTACGGGTCAATGAACTTTATAGTTTTGAAGAGATCCTGGAGGAGATTCGATCGAATATTAGCGCTACGATTACACCACGCAGTTTCCGATTACGATCTACATCCATCGCCGCCGATCACCCCTTGGTGCAAGGCGGTATCAAGATGGGGCGAAATCCCTACGGATCTCCGACCACGTCCGACAAAGCCTTGATGCCGTTTCCAGCACTGAAGACCGGCCCCGGCGATTCGGCACGCAGCCACTCGGCCAATGAATACATTTATATCGATGAGATCCGGGGCGGCATCGAGCATTATATACACCTCATTGAACACCTTCAGCAATCGAGCTCATGAAACTCTGGCAAAAAGACACCAACAGTCATTCAATCGTTCACACCTTCACAGCAGGAAAAGACCGAGCCATGGATGCCTACCTAGCCGGACACGATGTGATCGGTTCGCTGGCGCACATCCAAATGCTGAATCGGATTGGGCTGCTGACGGATGCAGAATTAACCTCCTTACAAGAATCATTGCGTAAGATCTATACCCAAACACGAGAAGGCGATTTTACCTTGTCAGATAGTGTAGAAGACATCCATTCCCAAGTTGAATGGCTGCTTACCCAAGAGTTGGGCGATATGGGCAAGAAGATCCACGCCGCCCGCAGCCGCAACGATCAGGTGTTGTTGGATATCCGCTTATTCCTGCGCGCCGAACTCGAACAGTTGGTCAGCAAGATGGATACATTGTTTGCGTTGTTGCAAAAACTAAGTGAAGAAAACAAACAAAATCTGCTTCCTGGATACACACATCTACAATTGGCCATGCCATCTTCGTTCGGACTTTGGTTCGGCGCCTATGCGGAGAGTTTGGTCGATGATCTGATCACGATCGAAGCGGCGTATCGGGTGGTGAATAAAAATCCGTTGGGATCGGCAGCCGGCTATGGCTCTTCCTTCCCGATCGATCGGAGTTACACGACCGAGTTACTCGGATTCGATTCGTTGAACTTCAACGTGGTCTATGCCCAAATGGGACGTGGCCGGTCCGAACGCATCGTGGCACAAGCCCTGTCGAATGTGGCCGATACATTGGGGCGATTGAGTATGGATGTTTGTCTGTACCTGAATCCGCAATTTGGCTTCATATCTTTTCCGGATGAATTGACGACGGGGAGCTCCATCATGCCACACAAGAAAAACCCGGATGTATTTGAATTGATCCGTGCCCGTTGCAATCGAATCAAAGCGCTTCCGAACGAGATCCAACTAATCACCGGCAATCTGCCTTCCGGTTATCATCGCGATCTGCAACTGTTGAAAGAAAACCTGTTCCCGGCATTCAAAGAATTGGGCGATTGCCTGGAGATGGCTACGTACATGCTCGAGCAAGCAACCATTAAGACCGACCTATTGAAAGATCCCAAATTCGATCATTTGTTCAGCGTAGAAATGGTTAACCAATTGGTTTTGGAGGGCGTCCCATTCCGGGATGCCTATCTACAAGTGGGTCGGGCCATCGAATCAGGCACGTACCAACCCAATCGCAACTTGAACCATACGCACGAGGGAAGCATGGGAAATCTTTGTAATGAAGAAATCGATGAAGCCTACGAAAAGATTCGTAGTCA
>DFST01000162.1:0-4619 GCA_002378975.1 Chitinophagaceae bacterium UBA3430 | reverse complement strand
AGCTAACTTTACTCACCCTCCCACGTATATGAAAAAAATATGGATCGCCGTATTCGGCCTATTCCCCTTGTTTTCTTTGGCACAAGTAGCTGATGAAATCTATCCGATTGAGTGCCGGGAAAAATGTGTGTTGCCTCAACTACCCGGCTCCACATCCCGCATTGCCTATTATCAATATCCGTCGATGAACAAATACGATCTGAAGTATTTGAAGATCGACATCACCGCTGAAACAAACAACCGATACGTCATCGGATCCTCGCTCACCCGCTCGGTGGTTCGTCAGTCGCTCGATACCTTCATTTGTGAGTTGAAATCAAACATGACCGTGGATTCCGCTTTCATCAACGGAGTCAAGATCACCAACTTCATACAGTCCAACGATCACGTGTTTGTCCCCATCGCTCCGACCCTTCCCGTAAATGCGACGGTTGAGGCCTTGTTTTATTATCGGGGCACTACCAGCTCATTGGGTGTTTTTGCTGGCACTTCGGCCAGCACCGGACTCTCCTACACCGCCACCTTATCGGAAAGCTACCAAGCGCGAGAGTGGTTCCCGATCAAACAGTTACTGAATGACAAGATCGACTCTGCTGAGATCTGGGTAACAACCTCTGCTGTAAATCGAGTTGGCGCCAATGGATTGTTGATGGAGACCGTCACCTTACCCAATGGCAAAAAGCAATACCGCTGGAAGACCCGTTACCCGCAGAATTATTACATGCCTAGTTTCTCCGTGGGCAATTATCAAGAATACCTGAACTATGCCAAACCGGCTGCGATGGCACCGGATTCGATCTTGATCCAACACTATATTGCCGATAATGCCTCCTATTTGGCAACGAATAAACCCAATCTCGATAAAACACCTCCTTTTGTTGAGAAAATGAGCGAGCTCTATGGCCTTTATCCGTTCAAGAATGAAAAATACGGACATGCGCAGGCTAGCATCGGCGGCGGCATGGAACATCAGACCATGAGTACGATGGCGAGTTTTGGCACCGGACTGATTGCCCACGAACTCGGACATCAATGGTTCGGTGATAACGTAACCTGTGCCAGCTGGAACGACATCTGGATCAATGAGGGCTTTGCTACCTACTCGGAATATCTCATGACCGAGAAACTTCCCGCACTTTCCACTACCACGCCCGCTGCCTACATGAACAGCGTTCATACCAGCGTTATGAGTGTGGCCAATGGATCGGTCTTTGTCCCGAATGCCAGCCTGTTTGACGAGAACCGAATCTTCAGCAGTCGCTTATCGTATAACAAGGGCGCCGCCATCATTCACAACCTGCGATTCGAAATTCAAAACGACAACCAATTCTTCCAGATCCTACAGCAATTCCAGAATCAATACAAGAACAGCTTTGCCAGTGCCACCGATTTTCAAAATGTGGCACAGGCCATTTCCGGCAAGAACCTCAGCGACTTTTTTACTCAGTGGTATTATGGAGAAGGCTACCCAACCTTCAACGTTGATTATTCCAAGCAAGGCGACAGCTTGGTCCTGTATGTGAATCAGACGGTGAGCGCCGGTACCGTCACGCCGTTTTTCAAAGGGTTGTACGAATTCACCTTTCAAACTGCCACGGGCGATACGACGGTGCTGGTGAATCAACAGTTCAACAATCAGACCTTCAAGTTTCGCAGCAATCGTACGCCCACCGGATTGGTAATCGATCCGAATAATTGGGTGATCAATAAAACCGGTTCGATCACCACGGCACTTCCTGCTCCGGTCGATCGCAGTTCGGAGGTGGTATTGAGCCCCAACCCTGGTCCGGGCCCCTATCGTCTTCAGTATCCGGCCCGCTTATTCAATTCGATGGAGATCTACGACGCCAATGGGCGTCGCATTTGTACCCAATCGATCACAAATGCACAAACCCAATCTCAGATAGAAGCCCTTCCATCCTCCGGTTATTATCTGATCCGTTTGAGTGGTAAAGGTCAAATGGCGACGAAGAAGTTGATCAGCTTGCATTAAAGTCCATAGCGATCCACCAGCCAGATCAAGGCTGCCATATTCACGGCACCTAATTCTAGTTCACGCTTGTTAACAGCTTCGAAGGTGTCATTGCGGGCGTGGTGATAATCGAAGTAACGTTGGGAATCGGGTTGCAGTCCGGCCAGGGGTGTTTTGAATGTTCGGTTCAGCGGACCGATATCGGCTCCACCACCACCCATGGAAAATTCACTGCATCCATACGGAGCGATCAAGGAACGCCAGGCACTTACTTTTTGAAATTGCTCGTCGCTCATGGTGAATCCAAAGGCGCGGGGCGAAAATCCGCCGGCATCCGATTCCAATGCGAAAATGTGTTTTTCCCCTTTGGCTTTCGCTTCTTCTGCATATTTAGCTCCGCCACGCAATCCATTCTCCTCGTTGGCAAACAATACAAAACGAATGGTGCGTTTGGGTTGATAACCGATGGCTTTGAAAGCACGGAGTACCTCGATGGTCTGTACACATCCGGCCCCGTCGTCGTGTGCCCCTTCGCAATTGTCCCAACTATCGAGGTGACCACCCACCGTAATAATCTCATTCGGAAATTCCGTCCCCTTCAATTCACCGATCACATTATGCCCTTCCACATCGGGCAGAAAGGTGCCAAGTGTTTTCATCGACACCTGCACCGGCGATGAGGCGATGCGCTCTGCCAACCAATTGGCATCCTGCAAGCCGATCGCTACGGCCGGAATTTTGTTATAGAGAGAATCGTATCGGGTGGCACCGGTATGTGGATGATTATCGGTACTGTGACTCATGCTGCGCACGATTACACCAACGGCGCCATATTTCGCTGCACGGGAGGGACCTTGTCCTCGATATTTACTGGCATCACCGTATGCCTCGAAGGTGCGCACCATCGTGTTGTTGAACGGATAATTGAAGAAAACGATCTTTCCCGCCACTTGATCTTTTTTGGCATCTAGCTCCTCAAAGGATTGAACCATCAACACCTCGCTTTTCAATCCTTGCTTGCCGGTACCGATGCTGTTGCCCAAGGCCACTACGTCCAATTTTCGTTTTCCTTCAGCAGTGAGTGCCTGCGCCTGATCCGTGCCGCCGCGTACCCAATGGGGCACCATACAGGCTTGCTTCCAAGTATTATCGGATCCAGCCGTTTGCAAAGCCTTGAATCCCCAGTCTTCGGCTTGATACATCTGAGGCGAGCCAGCCAGCCGTCCGCCGATCGTTTTGGTCAGCACCCGTAAGTTGTTATAGGCCTGCCCGTTCGTGAGGATCTCGTTGGCGACGCGTCGGATCCAGGTGGAGTCGGTTTGAGCAGATGTATGTAGGAAAACAAACGTACACAGGAGCGGAAGGAGGCGCTTCATGGTATTTTTCTTTTAAAGATAGGGAATGGATCGGCGGGTTGAAAAGAGCTAACTTTGTCCCCCTTTCAATTTTTAATAATGCGCATCGGAATCGTCTGTTATCCCACTTTTGGTGGTTCGGGAGTGTTGGCCACCGAGCTGGGCAAGGCCTTGGCCCAAGAAGGCCATTCCGTGCACTTCATTACCTATCAGCAACCCGTACGCCTTACTGAATTCTTGCCGAACCTGTACTACCACGAGGTGCAGGTGCCGACTTATCCCCTGTTTGATTATCCGCCTTACGAAACTGCTTTGGCCAGCACGTTGGTGGATGTGATCCGGAATCACGACCTGGAACTACTGCACGTGCACTATGCGATCCCGCACGCCTCGGCGGCTTATATGGCCAAGCAGATCCTGCGCACCGAAGGCAAAGACATTCCGGTTATCACCACCTTGCACGGTACCGATATTACGCTGGTTGGCCGCGATAAGACCTACGAACCCGTGGTAACCTTTTCCATCAATCAGAGTGATGCCATCACAGCAGTATCGGAAAATCTTCGTCAAGAAACCTTGAATCATTTCAAGATCGTGAAGCCGATCGAGGTGATTCACAATTTTGTCGACACCGCTCGTTTTCGTCGTAAGCCCATCGATGCCTTTCGCCAGGTACTGGCCCCGAAGGGTGAAAAGATTCTGGTGCACGCTTCGAATTTCCGGAAGATCAAACGCGTGCAAGACGTGGTACGCATTTTTGCAGCCGTACGTGCAGAGGTGCCTTCGAAATTATTGTTCATTGGTGATGGTCCGGAGCGGAGTACCGCCGAAGAGTTGAGCCGAGAGTTGGGTGTATTTGATTGTGTACGATTTGTCGGCAAGCAAGATCAGATCGAGGACATCTTATCGATTGCCGATCTCTTCTTATTGACCTCCGAATACGAAAGTTTCGGATTGGCGGCGCTGGAAGCCATGGCTGCCGGCGTTCCGGTGATCAGTACCGAAGCGGGTGGACTGGGCGAAGTCAACATAGATGGAAAGACCGGATTCACCTGTGCCGTCGGTGATGTAGCCGGCATGAGTGCGCATGCCATTGAACTTTTGCAGGATGATCAGTTGCTGCAACAATTCCGCGAGGGAGCACGTATGCAAGCAGCAAGCTTTGACATCAGCAATATTTTGCCGATCTACGAAACCTTGTATCAAAAAGTAGTGGAAGCGTATCGGTCCTAACGACGAAGCCAAGGCTTCGGATCGATGTTCTTCGTTTCGATCATGAGGATGAGGTCGAT
>DFST01000062.1:464-15192 GCA_002378975.1 Chitinophagaceae bacterium UBA3430 | reverse complement strand
ATGTTTTCTTCGTATTCCCGTCCGCGTTTCTGAATTTGTCCTACCAGCGTCGGAACCGAGGCTTGCAAATAGATCATCAGATCGGGCGGGCGCACTAAGGTCTTGAGCGTCTGAAAGAACTCGTAATAATTGTCGTAGTCGCGCTTGCTCATGAGTCCCATCTCATGAAGGTTGGGCGCAAAAATGTTGGCGTCTTCGTAGATGGTTCGGTCTTGGATCACCGTCTCGGTACCTTGTTGAATCTCCACCAATTGGCGCAGCCGACTGTTTAAGAAGTAAATCTGCAGGTTGAAGCTCCAGCGGGGCATGTCCTCGTAGAAATCCATGAGGTAGGGATTGTGGTCCACATCCTCAAAATTGGGGATCCAGCGGTAATGCTTACTGAGTAATTCCGTGAGGGTGGTCTTACCCGCCCCGATGTTTCCTGCGATCGCTATGTGCTTCGCTTTTTTTGCCTTTGCCATAATCGTACGTACCGATCCCATCCGATCGGGCAGACAAAATACTCCGATTTTTCGGATTCAAACTCGATTCGTGTAAAAAATCAATAATAGTTGAGCCCCATTGCAGAACGCACCAGGGTCATGGTCTCTAGGGCGCTGCTGCGGGCCTTGTCCGCTCCCAATTGCATCACCCGGCGTAAATAGTCTTCATCCGAATGAATGGCGGCGGCTTTTTCACGAATGGGGGTAATGAAACGGACCATGTCTTCGCCCAGCTGCTTTTTCATGTCGCCATAGCGAATCGTACACCCTTGGTAGGCCTGTTCGAAATGCGCTATGGTGTCTGGAGCACTAACCAGTTTCATCAGTGCAAAGAGATTCTCGATGTAGTCGGGCTTGGGTTGGTTGGGGGCTGTGGGACCGGCATCGGTCTTGGCTTTCATCAGTTTCTTGCGGATCAAATCGTCGTCATCGGCCAAGTATAAGGTGGCATTCTGATTTTCACTCTTACTCATCTTACCCGCTCCATCCAAGCTCGGAACCTTCACCAGTTCTTGTCCGTAATTGAACGCCTGCGGCTCTGGAAAAACTGGTCCGTACCGGTGATTGAATCGTTGCGCGAAATTGCGCGCCATCTCGAGGTGTTGCTCCTGGTCTTTTCCGACCGGCACCAAGTTGGCGCGGTGTAAAAGAATATCCGCCGTTTGCAATACGGGATAGGTCAATAATCCGGCATTCACGTTATCGGGCTGCAAGCGCACTTTGTCTTTGAATGTAGTGGTCTTTTCCAACTCGCCTTTGTAGGCAAGCATGTTGAAATAGAGATATAATTCCGACGTTTCCGGAACATGACTCTGGCAATAGAACGCTACTTTTTCCGGGTCCAGTCCGCAGGCAATATTCTCGGCCAGCACCCGGTGCACACTCTCTTTCAGGGTTCGAGTATCGGGATGCGTGGTGAGCGAATGCAGATCGGCCACCATGAAAAAACAAGGATATTCCTCCTGCATCCGCACGTAATTGCGCATGGCCCCGAAATAGTTGCCCAGATGCAGATAACCGGTGGGACGGATCCCACTCATTACGATATTTTTCACCTCACTCATGCGGTGGCTAAGTTAGGAAGAAGTGCCCAGTTGGGTTTATCTTTGCTCTTCGGAAAATCGAGTCCGCTCCTAAACCTTTCCGAACGGGTCATGCAGAAAGACATCATCCTGTTGGATCAGATCCTGAAGAGCTATTTCATGGGCAAGCATGAACTGCAGGTGCTGAAAGGAATTTCGCTCAACATTCGGCAAAACGAATACGTGGCTTTGATGGGACCATCCGGTTCCGGAAAAAGCACCTTGATGAACATCATTGGCTGTTTGGATACGCCGACGGGCGGAAGCTACATCCTTAACGAGAAAGACGTTAGTAAGATGAAGGACGACGATTTGGCGGAGGTCCGAAACAAAGAGATCGGATTCGTTTTTCAGCAATTCAACCTATTGCCCCGATTGACCGCGGTGGAAAATGTGGCCCTTCCCTTGGTCTACGCCGGGATGAAGAAAAAAGAACGAACGGAAAAGGCCATGGCCATGCTGGACCTGGTGAATCTCACCGACCGGAGTCACCATAAACCCAATGAACTATCCGGTGGTCAGTGTCAGCGGGTGGCGATCGCTCGGGCGCTGGTCAACGATCCCTCCTTGGTTCTGGCCGATGAGCCGACGGGCAACTTGGATACCAAAACTTCCTATGAGATCATGGAAATATTCGATCGAATCCATGGCCGAGGCAATACCATCGTCATCGTTACCCACGAAGAAGACATTGCCAACCATGCCCGTCGGGTTGTGCGCTTGCGCGATGGCGTGATTGAAAGCGACCGACAAAATGCAGCCAAACAAAGTTTGGCCTGAGCCCAACAATCCCGCCCTTCGAGTTGTTACTCCCCTTGAAATCAAGCGAATGGCCCTGAAGATCTATACGAAAACCGGCGACAGTGGAACAACCTCATTGATCGGCGGCACCAAAGTACCCAAGTCACACCTACGCATAGAAGCCTACGGGACCGTGGACGAACTCAACTCCTACCTGGGGCTTTGCATCGACTTACTAACCGATGAAACGGCCCAGCGTATTTTAAGGGAAGTACAAGACCGCCTTTTCACCATTGGATCGGCTCTGGCTTGTGATCCGGTTAAAGAACCCGGCATGAAGCTCCCCGATCTGCAAAACGCCGATGTTGATTTATTGGAAACAGAGATCGACCGCATGACCGATCTGCTGCCTCCGATGAAAAACTTCATTTTGCCCGGTGGTCATCCAACCTTGTCGCATTTACACATCGCCCGGTGTGTTTGTCGGCGTACCGAACGTCATTGCGTTCGTCTGGAACTCGAAGGCGAAGAAGTAGCCTCCCTGATCATTCAATATCTGAACCGCCTCAGCGACTACCTGTTTGTACTGTCCCGGTATGCAGGCCAAGTACTGAATGTACCGGAGATTCCTTGGAAACCAAGGGTTTAGGGCCATCCCGCCTTCACGCCACTTTTTTAAGCTAACTTTCGATCAAATTAAAGCACATGCATCGAGTGCTCTTCCTTTGTTGGATCCTGATCGGATTTTATTCCTGCACCCCCGACAATCCTCCACCCAATCCAAGTTTCCCGCTGGTCGATACCACGTTGAATAATCTCTCGTACGGCAACGACGCGGCTCAAAAATTCAATCTGGGATTACCGGCCAACCGGAATAGTCAGACTCCCCTGGTCGTGGTCGTTCATGGCGGTGGATGGGTCACCGGCGATAAGACCGAACTGCAGTTTTTGCTGACCGGACTCAAGCAACGCGGCTATGCTGTGGCCAATGTCAATTACCGACTCACCACCAACAACCCCGATAATTATAAGATGCAACTGGATGATTTGGACAGCGCGATTCAATACTGCTTCCGTCAGGCATCTTATTATACGTTTAGCAATCAGAAAGTATATCTAGTCGGGCACAGTGCGGGCGGACATTTATCCTTGGCGATGAGCTATTCCCGCAACACCAGTGGCAAGATCAAAGCCGTTGCCTCCCTCGCCGGTCCCACCGACCTATTCGGCCTTGCTTTCTACAACAACGTAGTATACGGAACCGTATTAACTACCTATCTCGGGGTTTCTTTATTGCCCGTTACCCCCGCAACCGAGCAACGCTATAAATCTTGTAGCCCCCAATATCAAGCCACGGCTACATCGCCGGCTACGATTTTTTTCCATGGAGAATTGGACCCGATTGTAAACCCCGATCAAAGCAATTTTCTCTATGCACGTTTGGGAACGCTAGGTGTGGATCGGAGATTGGTGAGCTATCCGTTAACCTTTCATGATTGGTGGACCGACAACACCAAGGTCAACAACACCCTCAACGAATTGAAAAGCTGGTATCAGGCCCATCCCTGATCGAGTTTACATCAAGTGGCCGTCGCGAATGCGCAAACAACGATCGCTCAACGCGGCCAATTCCTCGTTGTGCGTAACAATCAAAAACGTTTGCTTGAATTGATCGCGCAGATCAAAAAACAATCGATGCAGTTCACCCGCTGTGGTGGTATCCAGATTGCCCGTGGGTTCATCGGCAAAAATCACAGCCGGCTTATTGATTAGCGCACGGGCCACGGCTACGCGCTGCTGTTCACCCCCCGACAATTGATTGGGCCGATGATCGGCACGGCTTGATAATCCCATCAACTCCAACAAAGCAGCAGCTTCTCGCTTCACTTCGGTCTTAGATCGCTTGCCCAGCCAACCGGGGATGCATACGTTCTCCAATGCACTGAACTCGGGCAGCAAATGATGAAATTGAAATACAAATCCGATCGATCGATTTCGAAAGGCGGCCAATTCATTTCGCGATAGTTTGGTCACCTCGGTTCCTTGGATCTCGACCGATCCCAAATCAGGACGATCCAAGGTACCCAGTATATGCAACAACGTGCTTTTGCCTGAACCGGAAGGCCCGACCAAGGATACCACTTCACCGGCAGCAATGGAAATATCGACTCCTTGCAATACCGATAATTCGCCGAATTTTTTGGTGATGTTTTTTCCCTGGATCATATAAAAGCGCGCGATCCTCGAAACTACTCAAAAAAGATCAGCCGCTTACCCCCTTCAGCGGATTTGGTAAGTTGGATATTCTCGCTACATTCGCGAAAAATCGGAATAACCCATGTTTTGGACTCTGGAACTCGCCTCCTATTTGGAAGATGCCCCTTGGCCCGCGACCAAGGACGAACTGATCGATTACTCCATCCGCTCCGGTGCGCCACTGGAAGTGATCGAAAACCTACAAGAGCTGGAAGACGAAGGTGATGTATTTGAATCCATCGAAGACATCTGGCCCGATTACCCCACCCAAGATGACTTTCTATTCAATGAAGATGAATACTGATTGATATCAGCGAACAAATTCCATCTAAAAGAAAACCTCCCGAACTCGGGAGGTTTTCTTTTTATACGACCATGGATGAAGCGGCTCATCCCATTTTTTCAATGACTTCCTGTGTAACTCCGGTAAAGGAAAATCCACCATCGTGGAACAAATTCTGCATGGTCACAAAACGAGTCATGTCGCTGAATAAGGTGACGCAATAATTCGCGCAATCTTCTCCAGAAGCATTTCCGAGCGGACTCATTGCTTCGGCATAGTTGATGAAGCCATCGAATCCTTTCACACCGCTGCCCGCTGTGGTACGGGTGGGCGATTGAGAAACCGTATTGACACGGACCTTCCGGCGTACGCCATAATGATATCCAAAGCTGCGGGTTACACTCTCCAGCAACGCCTTGGCGTCGGCCATCTCGTTGTAATCCGGAAATACACGTTGCGCGGCGATGTAACTCAAGGCCACCACACTACCGCCTTCGCGGATCGCGTCGAGATCCCAAGCCGTACGCAGTACGCGATGCAGACTCATGGCTGAAATATCCATTGTCTTTTGATTCCACTCGTAATTCATCTCGGTGTAATGCTTGCCCTTGCGCACATTCAAGCTCATGCCGATCGAATGCAACACAAAATCAACCGGTCCACCAAAATGCTGCATGGATTGCTCGAACAGGTTCTTCAGATCGTCCATGTTGGTCACATCCGCTCCGATCACCGGGGCATTGCCGCATTGCTCGGCCAATTTATTGATCTCGCCCATGCGCAAAGCGACGGGGGCGTTGGTGAGTACGATTTGCGCGCCTTCCTCAAAACAACGGAGGGCGGTTTTCCAAGCGATGGATTTCTCATCCAGTGCTCCAAAAATGATGCCGCGTTTGCCGGCTAACAGTTGATTGGCCATAGGTGGGGTTATTGAGCCCCAAAAGTAGGTAATCTTCACCCTTCGCCGCTTCGCTTTCGTATCTTCGTCCGCATCCTTATGACCATCTCTTACAACTGGCTCAGCGACTATCTACCTCAACCCATCGACCCCGATCGATTGGGCAGGATCCTTACGTCCATCGGACTGGAAGTCGAAAAACAAATTTCATACGAAGAAATCAAAGGCGGACTGGCGGGCGTGGTCATCGGTTCAGTGCTGGAAGTAACCCAGCATCCCAATGCCGACCGACTCCGACTCACCCGCGTAGACATCGGTGAAGCAGAACCCTTGCACATCGTTTGTGGGGCTCCGAATGTAGCCGTGGGACAAACCGTTCTGGTGGCCACCGTGGGCGCTACCATCTATCCCTTACAAGGAGAACCCATTACGCTGCGCAAAGCCAAGATCCGCGGCGAAGAAAGTCAGGGCATGATCTGTGCGGAGGATGAATTGGGATTGGGCGCCTCCCACAATGGAATCCTGATCTTGCCGAACGGATTGAAACCCGGCACGCCGGCCGCAGAATATTTCAAACCTTACAGTGACATCGTATTCGAGATCGGTCTTACCCCGAATCGGATGGATGCCATGAGTCACTGGGGCGTTGCCCGTGATGTATGTGCCTATCTATCTCATCACGAACGCATCGAGACACGACCCCAATTGCCAAATCCGACCGGCTTGGTCGCATCCACCCAGAAAACACCGATCCACGTCGAAATAGAAAACGCCGATGATTGTCCACGGTACTGCGGCATTTCTCTGCAAAACGTAAACGTAGGCGAGTCGCCGCGCTGGATGCAACAACGATTGAAAGCGATCGGCGTTCGTCCGATCAACAACCTGGTCGACATCACGAATTACTTACTGCACGAAACCGGACAACCGCTGCATGCCTTTGATGCAGCTAAGATCCGGGGTAGCAAGATCATGGTGAAAAAATTAGCAGCGGGCACATCGTTTATCGCCTTGGATGACAAAGCACGTACGTTGAACGAAGAGGATTTGATGATCTGTGATGCCGAGGGCGGACTCTGCCTGGCGGGTGTGTTTGGCGGAAAAGATTCCGGTGTCAGCGACCAAACCACGAATCTGTTTTTGGAGAGTGCTTGTTTTAGTGGCATTGGCATCCGGAAAACTTCATTTCGACACGGACTACGAACCGATGCAGCCCTGCGTTTTGAAAAAGGAACCGATCCCGGAATTTGCGAGCGCGTTTTGTTGCGCGCCGTACAACTGATCCAGGAGATCGCTGGTGGCGAAGTGGTTGGCACCCTGACCGATCTGTATCCCGGAAAAAAAGAAAAAAACGAGATTGCGCTGAGTTGGCAATACTTGAAAAAGCTCAGTGGCAAGAATTATCACCCCGAAGCGGTTCGTAGTATTTTAAGTGCGTTGGGCTTTGAGATTTTGCGGGAATCCGACAATGAATTTCGCGTAGCCGTTCCTACCCACAAGCCGGATATTGAACAACCCGCTGATTTGGTGGAAGAGATCTTGCGGATCGACGGGCTCGACAACATTGCAATCCCAACGACGATCCGGATCAGTCCTTCTGTAACCACAGAAGAACGTCCAGCTCGTTGGCAGGAAAAGATCGCCGATCTACTGGCCGGACAAGGCTATCAGGAAATTCTAACCAATTCAATCACCAACGGCGCCTATTACAACGAGCAAGAATCGAATGAATTGGTACGCATGATCAACAGCCTGAGCCAGGAGTTGGATGTCATGCGCCCTCGCTTGTTGGAGACCTCCCTCGAAGTGGTAGCCCACAATTTGAATCACAAGAATGGCTCGTTGCGTTTGTTTGAATTTGGAAAGACCTATCGATATTCGGGTGGAACGGAATACCAGGAAACGCCGAAGTTGGCATTGATCCTGACTGGAGAATGGCAAGAGGGCGGATGGAGCCAGCCGGCCCGCAAAATGGATCTTTTTACCCTGAAGAGCCAGGTTTGGGTATTGTTTCAATGGCTAGGATTGGAGGACGTTACCGAAATCTATCCGGATACTGAACCTCAGTGGATGGATCCGATCGAGTGGCAGCATCTAGGCACTCGGTTGGCACTGGGCGGACAGGTCACCGCAGAAAAAATGGACCGTTTCGGGATCAAGCAACCGGTTTTCTATGCAGAACTGGACTGGCAGCTGATCATGGACCGGGTATTACAGACACGCACCAAGATCCATGTTTTGCCGAAGTTTCCGGCCGTGCAGCGCGACCTAGCCATGGTGGTAGACCGGACACTACCTTGGTCCATGCTCGAATCTACCGTTCAGCAGATTGGTCTGGAAAACCTGCAGGGTATCAAACTCTTTGATATATTCGAGAGCGACAAGCTCGGAGTTGATAAGCGCTCCATGGCCATCAACCTGATTTTTCAGCATTCCGAAAAGACATTGACGGATGCCGAAATCGATGGATGGATGCAGCAGGTCATGAAGGCGCTGGCTTCCGAGTGTAACGCAGAGATCAGAAAATGAGGACCGTGGAATCGACCTTAAAACGCATTCAGGAAAAAATTCAGCAACTGGCTCGTCGATCGCAATCGATGCAGCAAGAGAACAACCGATTGCGCAAAACCGCCGCTGAGTCGGAAGAGAAATTGAAACGCGCACAGGAACAGATTCAGGAATTACGAACCCAGATCGATGTGTTGAAATTAAATGCCGGCGAGTTGGCGACCGCTGACAAAAAAGAGATCGAGAAAAAGATCAACGCCTATTTAAAAGAGATCGATCGATGCATTGCATTGCTCGGTGAATAAATCAGATGTCCAACCTCATCCCCATATCCGCCGTTATCGGTGATCGGAGTTACCGGATCAAGATCCAACCCGATGATGAAGAAGTGGTGCGCAAAACACTCAAGATGATCAACGATAAGATCCTGGAATTCCGAACCCTGTTCGCAGGCAAGGATATACAGGATTACATCGCCATGGTTGTGATTTGGTTCGCCACTGAGCAGATCGCCCAGCAAGCAGCGGGGATCGAAAATGAAGAACTGGAAATTCGCATGGGCAGAATCGAATCCATGCTCGACGAAATGCTGATAGAAGCGGGTAGCGTGTAGAGGGTCTACGAACTTATCTCTCTACCCTCTTCTCTCTACTACTTCAACATTCCTTCCAACGTACTCATCAATTTTTCTCCGCGCAGGTTTTTCCCGACAATGATCCCATTGGGATCGAGTAGCAGATTCTGTGGAATGGCCCTTATCCCGTATTGTACCGCCACGGTGTTGTTCCAGAATTTGAGGTCGCTGACCTGTGTCCAGGTAAGTCCGTCGTCGTGGATGGCCTTCATCCATTTGTCTTTTTGTCCGGCTCGATCAAGTGAAACCCCGAGGATATGAAAGTTCTTGGACTGGAACTTTTGGAATGCCTTAACCACATTGGGGTTTTCGGCTCGGCAGGGTCCGCACCAACTGGCCCAGAAATCGATCAATAAATATTTACCGCGGAAGGACGACAACGCAACCGGCTTGTCGAGGGTGTCATTTTGTACAAATTCCATGGCCGGGGCACCGATTTGGGTGAGTTTGGCCATATCGATGCTTTGTTTCATCTCCTGCATGGAGGGATACTGTTTTTCGTACGGAGCCAAGGCATTGTACAAAGGTTCGATCTGTCGGGGATCGATGTCCCATCCTGCATATTCTTGCAGCACATAGGGAGAGATCGGCGTATTGGGTGTTTCAACTAAAAAAGTCCGGTATACTTTTTGCTTACGTACTTCATCGATCGAATCGAGTTGCGCTTCAACGGCTGCTTGCTTTTCTTTTTCCTTGGCTTTGCCATAGGCTTGATATTGCTCGATCAACGACTCGTATTGTTTATCGTACGGGGCTGATTTCTTTTTGAGTTTTCGGTAGGCGCGGTGCGCATCGGATCCAAACACGCGCATGTTTTTGCCATTTGATTGCATCCGGACTCGTTGCGTACCGGGCATCAGAAAAACAGATTCAATGATGTTTTTGGCATCGGCTCGTTTGGGCCGCATCATCAATCGGGCCATGGTTGGCTCGGCAACCTTGCCGGTAAAACTGAACAAACCTTCACGAACCGTTGCACTGTCCATTTTCCAGCCCTGCTCACCCCGATATTGAATCAAGATCTTGCCGATGAAGGTATCAGGTCCACGGAGCTGACCGTTTAGGGTAAAAGGCCTCGATTGGGTTTGCGCAGAGGCAGTAGCAGCGAGAAACAAAAGGCAACAGGTTAAAAAACGAGGCATATAATTGAATTGAGCTACCAAGATAGCATCCATAGTCAGATTTTCCGCATTCACCCCGAAATCGTAAATTTGTGAATTGACCGAGAAGTAGCTTGTCAAGAAATTGAATATCAATCGGTTACTAGAAAATAAGTTTTGTGCACCCCTTAAACGACCGCATTCATGGACCCGAATATATTACTGGCCATCATTGGTGGCGCAGCCCTGGCAGTGGGCCTTGGCCTGGGAAAGATCCTTTTCGCCCGTAACACGCAAAAGAAAATGGAAGAGGCCGAAATCAAGGCCGAAACCATCCTGAAAGAAGCCGAACTCCGCGCCGAGACCGTCAAGAAAGAAAAAGAAGTGGAGGCGAAAGAACGTTTCGTGCAATTGAAGGCTGCGCACGAGCGGGAGATGCTCGACAAGAACAAGAAGCTCAACGAAACCGAGAATCGGATCCGTCAAAAAGAGCAATCCATCAGTCAAAAAGAGGGCAATCTTGACAAACAAGTCAAGGACAATGACGCCATCAAAGAAAATCTGAACCGTCAGATCGAAGTAGTAAATCAACGCCGTGCTGAACTTGATAAGAAGCAGGAAGAGCATGTTCGCCGTCTGGAAAAGATCGCCAACCTGTCTGCCGAAGAAGCCCGCAATCAACTGGTGGAAAGCCTGAAACAAGAGGCAGAAACCCGTGCGCTGGTGATTCAGCAAGAGATCATTGAGGAAGCCAAGCAAAAAGCCGGCAAAGAAGCGCGCAAGATCATTATTCAGACCATTCAACGAACTGCCGCCGAGCAAGCCATTGAAAATACCATCACCGTTTTCCACCTGGAAAGCGACGAGATCAAAGGACAGATCATTGGGCGCGAGGGACGAAACATCCGTGCCATTGAAGCAGCCACCGGGGTGGACCTGATCGTAGACGATACCCCTGAGGCCATTCTCCTGTCGAGCTTCGATCCGCTACGTCGTGAGATCGCCCGCCTGAGTTTGCAACGACTGGTGGCCGATGGCCGCATCCACCCGGCTCGCATTGAAGAAGTGGTAGAAAAGACCCGTCGCCAGATTGAGGAACAAGTGATGGAGATCGGTGAGCGTACCGTGATCGAACTGGGTATCCACGGTCTGCACAAAGAATTGATCCGCATGGTCGGACGGATGCGTTTCCGTTCTTCATACGGACAGAATCTGCTCATGCACAGCCGCGAAACCGCGAACCTCTGTGCCACCATGGCTGCTGAGTTGGGCCTCAATCCCAAACTGGCCAAACGCGCGGGACTCTTGCACGATATCGGAAAGGTTCCGGATGAAGAAAGTGAATTGAGCCACGCCTTGCTCGGTGCGAAAATCGCTGAGAAATACGGAGAAAACCCGGCGGTCGTGAACGCCATCGCGGCCCACCACGATGAAGCCGAAATGCTCTTTGTGATCTCTCCCATCATTCAGGCTTGTGATGCCATCAGCGGTGCACGGCCCGGTGCCCGCAGAGAGATCATGCAACAATACATTCAACGGATCAAAGACCTGGAAAACCTGGCCATGAATTATACCGGTGTGGAGAAGGCCTATGCCATCCAGGCAGGCCGTGAACTCCGCGTGATCGTAGAGGCCGACAAGGTCAGCGATCAGGAGTCGGATCGTCTTTCCTTCGAGATCGCCCAAAAGATCCAGACGGAAATGACCTTCCCCGGCCAGATCAAAGTGACCGTGATCCGCGAAAAAAGAGCGGTGAACGTCGCCCGATAAACGAGAATCCGTTCAATCTCAAGGATTTGCCCCGACCTCCGGTCGGGGTTTTTTTAAGCGATTGATTTCTGAAATTCCTCCACATCCCTTACCTTTGCCCTCCCCTAAAAAGAGAAATCATGAACGCGGTAATGTACATCCACGAGCAAATGACCGGTAACAAGACTTTCCCTTCCTTCAAGGCAGGCGACAGCGTTACCGTCAACTATAAGATCATCGAAGGATCCAAAGAGCGTATCCAGTCGTTCAAAGGAGACGTGATCAAGAAACAAGGACAAGGTGCCACAGCTACTTTCACCGTACGTAAAATCTCTGACGGCATTGGTGTTGAGCGTGTGTTCCCCTTCTTCTCCCCCAACATCGAATCGATCCAGGTGAATAAGACCGGTAACGTACGTCGTGCGAAGCTCTTCTATCAGCGTAAGCGTAGTGGTAAAAGCGCCCGTATCCGCGAGAAGCGCATGGCGGTTGCCGGATAATACATTCGACCTAAAAAAATTCAACCCCGACTTGTTCGGGGTTTTTTATTTGTCGGGCAGGTCAAGACTTGTTGCTATCTTTGATCCATAATCACTCACTATGGTACAGAATAGTTTACTCGGCATGTTGGGCACCAATGAGATCATCATCATCTTAGTCATCGTTTTGCTGATGTTCGGAGGTAAGAAAATCCCTGAATTGATGCGCGGGCTGGGTCGTGGTGTGCGTGAATTCAACGACGCCAAGACCAACGTGAAAAAAGAGATCGAGGAAAGCGCCAACGACGCAACCAAATCCTGATCCTACACCCGCTCGCCAGAGAATACCCTTCGGATCGCTCGGGCCTTCCATAGGCACTCTTCCCATTCTATTGACGGATCGCTGTACACCGTAATTCCCGAACCCACGTGGTACGATAGATATTGCTGTGCCGATTGGTATTGCAAACTGCGGATCACCACATTTAGATCAAAGTTTCCATTGGGCTCCATGAATCCGATGGAACCTGAATACAATCCACGTGCGCTCGTCTCGTACCGGTCGGTCAATTCCATTACCCGAATCTTCGGCGCCCCGGTCATCGACCCCATCGGGAAACAAGCCTCCAGGATCTGTCGAAACGACTGGCCGGGTTTGAGCCGACAAGAAACCGTCGAAACCAATTGATGTACTTGCGGGAAGCTGCGCAACGCACAAAGCGACTCAACCTGCACACTCCCCCGCTCTGCCACTCGGGACAGGTCGTTGCGCACCAGATCAACCACCATGATATTCTCCGATCGATCCTTCTCACTTTGCATCAACGATGTGGCCCGCGCCTCGTCCAACACCGGATCGGCATCGCGTGGGGCCGTTCCTTTCATGGGCATCGATTCGATCCGATCTCCGCGTCGAAGTAAAAAACGCTCCGGACTGGCACCAATCAGCCATCGATCGCCCTGGCGGTAGAGACTGGAAAACGGCGCTTGCGCCAGCGCTTGCATCGCTAGATAAACTTGCACCGGGTCGATGCGTATATCAGTTGCAAAAAATTCTTGGCAATAGTTCAACTCGTAACAATCACCCCGACGAATATGCGCCTGCACCGATTTCAGATGCGCTAAATATTCCTCCCGATCCGATCGAGCCCGAAAGTCGACTTTCGGGATGGGATTGGTTACCGGTTCGATGACTACCGATCGAATCGCCTGCCAAACCGCATTCGGATCCGTTGCTTGGATGGAAACGTGATGCTGGCCGGTAAAACGGATTAAGATTAATGGTTCAAAAAGATACAGAGCTGGAAATCCGATAGGGTCCGAATGACGGGTGGAGAGACGCTCCAAGCGATCTTTCAATCCGTATCCGATCTGAACAACGTATCCGATCTCCGTAGGCGATAAAAATTCATCCAAGGAAGCAAGAGAGATGGCGGGCGTCAATTCAAAGGACCGACGAACCCCCAAGGCTAATAAAGTTGGAAACGTATAGTCCTGGTCAACGGACGGAGTCCCTTCGAGCCAACAAAACACCTCGTGCTGTTGGGCCCAATGCAAAAGTTGCGTACGACCCGCAGGCAATTCATGTAGGTCGTAGTCGGATTGAAGCATGTATGGGATTAGAAATCGTCGTCGGATCCGCCTTCATCACCAAAGGCTTCGTCTTCAAAAAGTCCAAGATCCTCTTCCTCTTCGAAATTGAGGTCTTCCTCTTCTTTTTTACCACCAGACTTGGCTGTACGGGATTTGGGTACATCGAATTCGTCGAAGTCGGGATCCCAACTATCCTCTTCGTCGGTTTTCTCCCATTCGTCCTCCTGCTCGGGTTCATCTTCTTCCTCGTCAGCTGACTTGGATTTTTTGGCAGCTAGCGGCGTCAGGATCCCCTCGCTTGACACGTGCCAGGCAAAATTCGTTTTCTCGATTGAAGTTGATTGCATCAGCATACAAAATGATTCTCTATGTAAATTTTCTGCGTTCCTGTAAATCCGCCAAATTTTTTGCAGGGATTTTTTAGTTTTCTACTCAGGGCCGTTTGATCAACTGATCCCGACCTGGGCCATTGGATACGTAGCGAACAGGCACGCCCACATATTGCTCGATGTATTGTATGTACGATTGCATGGTGGCCGGAAGTTGGTCAGCCGCCCGCATCTCCGGAATAGCTACTTGCCAACCTGGGAAGGAACGATAGACCGGAACAAGGGATTCCATATTCAACTGAAAGGGCATGCGGTCTACCTCTTGGCCATTCAACACATACGCCGTGCATGCTTGGAGGGTCTCAAACGTATCGAGTACATCCGCTTTGGTCATAACCAATGCCGTTACTCCATTCAGCATACAGGCATATTTGAGTGCCACCAGATCGATCCATCCGCACCGGCGTGGACGGCCCGTAGTTGCACCGAACTCGCTGCCGATCCGACGCAACGTATCCCCGATCTCGTCGTGAAGCTCCGTGGGAAAGGGGCCACCACCCACACGGGTGCAATAGGCTTTGGTGATGCCCA
>DFST01000062.1:0-191 GCA_002378975.1 Chitinophagaceae bacterium UBA3430 | reverse complement strand
ACACGGGTGCAATAGGCTTTGGTTACCCCGAATACCTCGCGGATTCGCTGCGGGGCAATACCCAATCCGCTGCAAACCCCGGCCGATATGGTGTTGGAGGATGTAACGAAGGGGAAGGTTCCAAAATCAATGTCCAACATGCTCCCCTGGGCCCCTTCTGCCAAAACGCGCTTACCAGCCGACAGGGCTTC
>DFST01000118.1:5291-13884 GCA_002378975.1 Chitinophagaceae bacterium UBA3430 | reverse complement strand
AGCACCACCCGCGATTTTCTTCCGCAGGCCTACAACGATTTTATCTATGCAATCATCATCGAGGAGTATGGATTGATAGGGGGCGCGTTCATCTTGTTTGTTTATCTGGTCTTTCTTTATCGCTGCATTCGAATTTTTAAGCGTTGCCCATATGCATTCGGTGCTTTTCTGGCATTGGGACTCAGCTTCACACTCGCCATTCAGGCAATGGCAAATATGGCGGTAACCGTAAATCTGTTTCCGGTTACCGGCGTGACCTTGCCGCTGGTGAGCATGGGCGGAACTAGCTTCATCTTCACCTGCCTGTCAATCGGCATCATTCTGAGCGTGGCTCGTCACGTTGAACAACAAGAAGGATCGAACGATAAATCTGAATCAACAAACAATCCCGAACCACAACCCGCATGACTCATCGTTTCATCATAGCAGGAGGAGGTACCGGGGGACATATTTTCCCGGCATTGGCCATTGCAGATGCCTTGCGTTCACTGAAGCCGGATTCTGTTTTTCAGTTCATCGGCGCCAAGGGAAAGATGGAAATGGAAAAGATCCCTCAAGCCGGGTATGCGATCGTGGGATTGGACATCGTTGGCCTGGATCGCAAAAACTGGATTAAGAATCTGTCACTGCCCATCAAATTGATCCGCAGCTTCTGGCAGGTTCGTTCGATATTCCACGCGTTCCGTCCAACCGCCGTGATCGGAGTAGGAGGCTATTCCAGTTACCCGGTACTTCGCTATGCCCAATCACAAGGCATCCCAACCTTCTTGCATGAGTCGAACTCATACGCCGGAAAAAGCAATCAGTGGTTGGGCAAACGAGCCACACGCATCTTCACTGGTATGAGTGGTATGGAGAAATTCTTCCCGGCCGATCGTATGATCCATACTGGAAATCCGGTTCGTCCATCAATTGCCGCCACCCATACCAATCGCGCAGATGCCCTACGCTCCTTTGGATTGGATCCGGCAAAAAGAACCTTGTTGGTGATCGGCGGCAGTTTGGGTGCACGTTCCATTAATCAAGCACTCAATAACGGATGGCAACGATTGACGGAAGCGGGATTGCAGATCATCTGGCAAACCGGAAAATCAGATACGTCTCTGTCTGTCATTCCTTCCGACAAGAGTCAATGCGTGATCCGACTTCCCTTCATTCAGGATATGCCGATGGCTTACGCAGTTGCGGACATCGTTGTGGCCCGTGCCGGCGCGATGAGTATTGCTGAGTTGCAAGTGGTGGGTAAGCCTGCGATCCTAGTGCCTTTCCCCTTGGCCGCAGAGGATCATCAGGCAGTCAATGCGCAGCAACTGGTAAATGCCGGTGCTGCGATTCTAGTTCGGGATGCAGAAGCCGGGTCAACACTCATCAACAGGGTGTTGGAGCTGAATGCAGATGCCAGCCGATGTGAAAAAATGAGTCATCAGATTTCTGGAATGGCTATTCGCAATGCGGATCAACGCGTAGCGAGTTCCATTCTGGAGTGTTTGAATAAATCGAATTAAGTAACGTGAGAACTACGCCAAACCGAGATCAACCATTTGTTTTCCCGCTAGTCGGGAAGCAAGCCGGTCCCATTTATTTCATTGGGATCGGAGGCATCGGTATGAGCGCGTTGGCTCGTTACCTGCATGGGGCAGGTTATCAGATCGCTGGATATGATAAAAATGAATCCGATCTGACGCGTTCATTGCAGCAAGCGGGCATGATGGTGCATTATACAGATGATCCGGCTCAGGTTCCAACGAACATGCAATTGGTGGTGTATACGCCCGCGGTGCCCGGGGATCTGGCCATCTTCCAACATTGCCAAGCATCGGGTGTTCCCATGCGTAAGCGAAGTGAACTGCTTCAGTCACTCACAGAAGGTAGTTACAACATTTGTGTAGCGGGTACGCATGGCAAAACCACTACCTCTACATTGATCGCGCATTTGCTTCGGCACAGTGGATACGGCTGTCAGGCATTCCTAGGTGGGATTTCGGTGAATTATGCCACCAACACTTGGTCTTCGGAGCGCAATGTTTCCGTCATCGAAGCCGATGAGTACGACAGGAGCTTCCTGCGATTGCATCCCGACCTGGCCCTGATCACGGCCATGGATGCGGATCACTTGGATATCTACGGTACGCTTGAAGCCATGGAAGAGGCATACATCGATTTCACTCGATTGATCTCCGAACAAGGCACGTTGATTTATAAACAAGACTTGAAACGAGCTACTGAACTGAAAGCGCCCAACCGGCTTAGTTATTCCTTGAACGATCCTCAGGCTGATTTTCATGTACAGTCGCTGGTGCGATTCGAGGGTGGATATCGGTTTGATTTGCATACCCCTGTTGGCTCCATATCCAACTGTCAACTTCAGGTAGGTGGATTGCACAATGTCGAGAATGCCGTTGGTGCGGCAGCTGTTGCCCATGCGTTGGGCATTACACCCGAATCGATTCGGGAAGGATTAGCCACTTTCCAAGGGGTCAAGCGTCGATTCGAATGTTTGTACAGTGACGCGCATCATATCTGGATCGATGATTATGCACATCATCCCGATGAATTACACGCGTTGATTCAAGGAGTTCGTGATCTGTATCCCGATCACCGACTGTCTTTGGTATTCCAACCACATCTCTATACACGGACCCGTGATTTGGCAAGTGCATTCGGCGAGGTGCTGTCGTTGGCCGATGAATCTGTCTTATTGCCGATCTATCCGGCTCGGGAATTGCCCATTGAAGGGGTTGCGTCTGAAATGCTGCGTTCGGCCAAACATCCCGACGGGTTTTCCGTGATCCAAAAAGATGCCTTGGTTGATTGGGTAGCTGGGCATTGGCATCAGTCATTAGCAACACCTCAGATCCTAGTGACTGCTGGGGCCGGCGATATTGACCAACTCTATCCTTCCATCTGTAAACGATTGTTACGCGCATGAGCCGTCGGTTCACCATAAAAAAATTCCTGTTCGTCCTGTTTTGGGTCGGCATTGCTACGTCCATGGGGTATCTGCTCAATGCTGCATGGAATAAGCAAGGTCGGGCTACCTGCCTCGGCTATGAGATCGTTCGAATGGATGGTGATTCGTTTGTATTTGTGAAGAAGTTACAAGTGGAGCAAGTGATTCGTTTGCGCGCCGGCGGATCCATTATTGGTCAGCAATTGGACCGATTCCCGTTGCAGCGCATCGAGGATTCCATTCGTCATTTCACTGGAGTTTCTGATGCTCAACTGTATTTCGATAACCAGTCTGTTTTGCATGTTCGCTTGAAGGAACAAGTGCCCATCGCGCGTGTATTTGCCCGTAACGGACAGAGCTTCTATCTCGATAGCAATGCGCAGGTCTTGCCTTTGTCGGATCAAGTGGCAATCGAGTGTCCAGTTTTCAACGGCCTGCATGTATCCGCCAAAGGACAACCCGATAGCCTGCAGGCCAAACGCATTGTTGCCCTCGCTCAATACATTCAGCTCGATTCATTTTGGTCAGCCCAAGTCGGTCAGTTCGATATCGATGAAAAAGGAATGTTCGAGCTGGTGCCGGTAGCCGGAAATCATCGGGTACAGTTTGGATCTGCCGAAGACCCAGCTGCCCAATTCCATCGGCTCTGGGTATTTTATCAGCAAGTTTTACGGCCACAAGGGCTGGATCGATATGCGCGCATCGATGTCCGTTATCAAGGCCAGGTGGTAGCCAGTCGCACGCGCAGCATTGTTTTACCCGATTCCGTTCGGGTGCGTCAGCAAGTGAATGCCTTGATCCAGGCCGGACTCCAAGCCGATTCAACGAATACAACATCGAAACCCATTAAACGCGCTACATAAACAACAACTAAAAACAACGATTATGAATCAGGAAAAACCCATCATTGTCGGTCTCGACATCGGGACCACCAAGATCGCGGTGATCGCCGGAAGAAAAAATGAGTACGGCAAACTCGAGATCCTCGGGTTTGGTCGCGCCAACTCCAATGGAGTGAAGCACGGCCAGGTACTCAACATCGACGAGACCATCAAAGCGATCCGGACGGCCATGGAAAATTGCCTGGCCTCCAACCCAGCCCTCCGCGTCAAGGAGGTCTATGTCGGCATTGCCGGTCACCACATTAAAAGTCTCCAAACACGCGGCGACATTGTACGCCAGCGCACCGAAGAGGAGATCATTCAAGCGGAGATCGATCAACTGATTGCCGATCAGTACAAGACCTACATCCCTGCCGGGGATCAGATCATTGATGTGATTCCGCAGGAATTCACGGTCGACAATCATCCCAACATCGCCAACCCGATCGGATATGGCGGTGTCAAGATCGGCGCCAACTTCCACATCATCACGGGCGACAAGAACGCGATCCGTAACATCAACCGAAGTGTGGAGAAGGCTGATCTGTTAACCAAAGATCTGGTGCTACAACCTTTGGCCTCTGCAGCAGCCGTTATGGCACAAGAAGACATGGAAGCCGGTGTGGCCATCGTAGACATCGGTGGTGGTACGACCGATCTAGCCGTTTTCTACGAAGGAATCCTCAAGCACACGGCCGTTATTCCCTTCGCCGGAGACAACATCACCAACGACATCAAAACCGGATTGGGCGTACTCAAGTCGCAAGCTGAGCAGATGAAAGTTCAATTTGGTTCGGCATTGGCCAACGAAGCAAAATCAAATGCCTTCATCACAATCCCTGGACTACGTGGAATGCCACCCAAGGAGATCAGTGTAAAAAATCTGGCCAACATCATTCAGGCACGCATGAGCGAGATTCTGGATTTTGTGACCTATCACCTCAAACAAGTTGGCCTGGACAACAAAGCCCTGAATGGCGGTGTGGTACTCACCGGTGGTGGTTCTCAATTGAAGCATCTGATCCAGCTTACGGAATACGTGACCGGACTAAACGCTCGAATTGGGTTGCCCAATGAACATTTAGCCATCGGACACATCGATGATCTGTCGAAACCCACCTACTCGACGTGCATTGGGTTGATCTTAAAAGGCTACGACGATTTCGAGCACAACCGGAAGGAATTCGAACAGAATTATCTGCAGGTGGAAGTGCCGGAAGCGCTTAAATCTACCGAGAAGGAGCTGGCTGAAAAAGATGCCATTCCCGAGTCGGTGGATGCCATGCGAAGAGCCGGACTCAGCGGATTCTGGGATAAATTCCGGGATCGCATCATCGAGTTGTTCCATGAGGAAGAGGACTCCAAATTCAATGGACGATAATTCAAGACAACCCTTACTAACCCAACGGGACTAGTCCCCGAAAAACAACCCATATGATTCATTTTGATTTGCCTAAAGAAAAATCCTCGATCCTGAAGGTCATCGGCGTCGGCGGCGGCGGCGGTAACGCAGCGAATTACATGTTCAATCAACAGATCGAGGGTGTCAACTTTATCATTTGCAATACGGATGCACAAGCGTTGAGTGAAAGTCCAATTCCGAATCGGATCCAACTCGGTCCACACCTGACCCAAGGTCTGGGCGCCGGAGCCAATCCCGACATCGGACGGTTGGCAACTGAAGAGTCGCTCGAAGAGATCAAGCGCATCCTTGAAGTGAACACCAAAATGGCCTTTATTACCGCCGGAATGGGTGGTGGTACCGGCACCGGTGGTGCCCCGATCATCGCTCAGATCTGCCGCAACCTCGGTATTCTCACGGTGGGGATCGTAACGACCCCTTTCTCTTACGAAGGCAAGAAGCGTTTGCAACAAGCCGAAGAAGGTATCAAGAATTTACAGCCCTACGTTGATACACTCATTGTGATCAACAACGACAAGCTCCGTCATCAATACGGCAACCTCAAAATGCGTGAGGCGTTTGAGAAGGCGGACAATGTTTTGGCTACCGCTGCTCGGTGCATTACCGATGTGATCAATAGCACCGGACAGATCAATGTTGACTTCGCCGATGTATGTACGGTGATGCGCAATGGAAACCGCGCCATTCTTGGCAACGCTGAAGCTGCCGGAGAAGATCGGGCACTGCATGCCATCGAACATGCGCTGAATTCACCTTTGCTCAACGACAGCAACATCCGCGGCGCCAAGTGGTTGCTGATCAACATCACGTCTGCACCCGGCGAGTTTGAGCATACGATGGATGAAGTAGAGGTTATTCAGCAGTTCCTGACCCAGCAGGCCGGAGAGGATACCGATGTAATCATGGGATTGGGTTACGATGTAACGTTGGGCGATAAACTGGCGATTACGGTCATCGCTTCAGGCATCGATCATCCCGAATCTTTCACCAAGCCGGTTGTTCGCGCTGAAAAACCAAGCGATGAGAAGATCGTTATGGTGCTTGGTCAGCCCGAGGTTACACCAGTAGTTGAGCCCGTAGCTCAGTCGGTAGCACCATCGATTCCGGAGGCGATCGCAGAAACTGCCTTGGTCATGGAACCGGTAGAGCCCATCGCTGAAACACCAGAATATCTGATGCCAGTTTTGGTTGTGGAGGAAGAAGTAAAAGCGGTGGAACCAGCGATCCAAGAAACGGAAGCGCCTATAGTTCATTGGCAGTTGGGGCAAGAGGAGTACATGGAATCTGCACCACTTTCTTTGCAAGCGGTGCAACAAACCGATGCGGTATTCATGCAGGCTTTTGCAGAACCCACCGCCCATGCATCGATTGCTTCGGGTGGTTATTTGTCGCGGCCCGCTAACATCTATGCCAGTACTTCCTACTCAACGCCGGTAACACCCGTAACGCCGGTAATCTCCGTGGAGGAGACGATTCCAACCCTGCATCAACCCATGCCGGTTGTTGAGCAAAAACCGGTAATCAAGGAAGAAGAAGAGCTATTGGAATTGCAAATGCATCTGGTTGAACACATCGACGAAGACATGCCGGAGCCCTTGCCTGTATTGGAGACATCCGCTTCGGAAATGACCACGTCGACCTTTGTTGAATTGGATGAGGAAGCAGAGCAGCAGCGTCGGGCCACTGAGCGCCTGCAAAAGCTGCGGAGCCTATCCTTCAACTTCAACGCGGCTGATTCCAATAATGAGTTCGAGACCGTGCCGGCCTATATCCGCCGGAATATGGAGCTCTATAATAATACACACACCGTAGAGAACTTTTATAGTAGCTACGAAGTTCGCTCGGATGATAAGAACCAAGTCCAGCTCAGCACCATCAATACGTTCCTGGATGGGAAGCGACCGGACTGATCGATTGTTTCTGTAGCCGGTCCGAAAGGACCCTGTTTTTAGTTGTTCCTCCCGCTTCGGCGGGAGGATTTTTTTTAGGAGAGGTCACGCCGTTTTAAGAGCCAAAAGCAAAAACCCCAAATGATCACCGTATAACAGATAGACAATCCTACGTGCATGGGGATGGAATCCATCATGCTTTGATAATCGGTCGGGTTGGTGATGCGTGCCAAATAAGGAGGTGGCGGAATCATGCGGTCGGAAGCTTCCAGTGGAAGGAAATGATACCAATTATTCGTGTGCCAGCGCCAGCGGGAAAGTTGGATCAGAACGTTTTCTGGGAAAATATAATAGAACATAAAAAATCCCAAGGCTAGAAATGCTCGCTTGAATAAGAAACCAAACAGGAAAGCGATCGTAAGCTGATTGAAAGTAATGAGTGCAAACAGGCCAATGAAATAAGACTTCACGCCGATCCCAGCGAGCGCGATGTCGGGACTGACCCAACCAGTGACCAGCACCACCAAGGTATATGCCAACGTAAGGATCAGACTCAGGGCGCCAATGTCAAGCATCTTGGCCCATAGAAATTGAGGTCGACTCCACCCATCTAATATATTCTGCCGTTGCGTTCGGTATTGATATTCATTGCTGATCAACATGATCACCAAAACGCCGGGAATAAAGACCAGAAAGGAAGCGACATAGGCTAACGTGTGCCAAGCTTCCGGAAATGCGAAGGGAGAACCTATGGCAAATTTCAAGAGCACCTCCAATTGCCGGTTGGTGCTGCGAATATCTTGGTAACCGGAATAAAATAAATAGGTAATGCCGGGATAAGCAATCAGTACCAAAAACAAAATTCCCCAGAAGGCCCAGTAGCGGCGAACTTTCAGCCATTCGGTATATAGGAGATTCGTCCACTTCATGACTAGGCATTGGTCAATTCAAAAAAGCGCGTTTCTAATTTTTTTCGGCGAAGCACGAGATGCGTAAGCACGATGCCTCGTTCCATGCAGGTTTGATTCAGTACATCCAGCTTAGCTGTTCCCGTTGGAAAGCGAGCTCGAATCAGCCCCAGCTCGGTATCGTTTTCAGTCGCGATGCCTTGAGCCTCTAAAAATGTTTTCAACGCGTGTACATCGGTCGCATTCATCTCCACCACATCTTCATCCATCATTACATCCGATACTGGACCATCGGCCAATACAATTCCTTTTTTCAAGATGGCCACGTGTGTACAAACTTTTTCAACTTCATCTAAGAGGTGACTGGCGATCAGGATCGTGTGCCCCGCCAGGTGAAGATCTTTGATCAATTGACGGATCTCGGCAATCCCTACCGGGTCTAACCCATTGGTCGGTTCATCCAATACCAACACGCTTGGATTTCCTAGAAGTGCTGCTCCGATGGCCAGCCGTTGTTTCATGCCCAAGCTATAGGTTCCAAA
>DFST01000118.1:0-4934 GCA_002378975.1 Chitinophagaceae bacterium UBA3430 | reverse complement strand
GACTCATCACCCCGATCACTGATCGAGACCGTGATGCGTAAATTCTCTTCAGCCGACAAGTATTGATAAAAATTCGGAGTCTCGAGCAAGCAGCCGATTTGTTTTCGATAGGCATCTCCGTGCTGTCCGTCGAACCAATCGAATTGACCGCTTTGTGGACGCAATACCGACATCAATATGCCCAGCAGGGTGGTTTTGCCACTTCCATTTGGACCTAGTATTCCATAGACCGATCCGGTGGGTACGGTGAGGCTGACGTCGTTCAGTGCCCGAACCGAACTGTATGACTTGCGGATGTTGTTTATTTGCAGAATGGCCGACACGGCGGCTAAGGTAGCAGAAAATACAGGTGAACATTATGATCCAAATCTCGTTTTAACGTTAGCATGGCAAATTTCTTAATCACCGGTGGCACCGGAATGGTGGGCTCCGCACTCACAAAGCAGTTGATCCAATCCGGGCACGAGGTCGTCATTCTCACCCGTCGAGCCCGACGATCCGATCATCCCTTGATCCAGTATAAAAGTTGGGATCCTTCCCAAAATCAGCTCGATGAAACGGCGATTCGCACGGCCGATTACATCGTTCATCTGGCTGGGGCCAATGTGGCCGAGAAAAGATGGACGGTCAACAGAAAGCAAGAAATCCTGGAAAGCCGGGTACGTTCCGGCGAGTTCTTGGTGGAGTCACTAAAAAAAATACCCAATCGGGTGAAGGCCGTGTTGGGTGCCTCCGCCCAGGGTTGGTACGGGGCGGATCCCCTGATTCCAAATCCAAATCCTTTCGTAGAGACGGATCCGGCGCACTCTGATTTTTTGGGAAGCACTTGTCAGTCGTGGGAACAGAGTTTACAACCGCTATCCTCGATGGGCATTCGCTTGATTCAATTGCGAATCGGGATTGTGCTGAGTACAAGCGGAGGGGCCTTGGCTGAATTCATCAAGCCGGTTCGTTTAGGCATATCACCCATACTGGGAAATGGGAAACAAGTCATTAGCTGGATACACCTGGATGATCTAACGCGCCTCATCGAATGGACGTTGCTCAATGAGTCTGTTTCCGGAATCTATAATGCCGCCGCTCCGAATCCAGTTTCAAATCGATCCCTGATGCGTGTATTATCACGCGCCTATCGAAGACCTTTCATACCGGTACCCGTCCCCGCTTTTTTCCTACAGTTGATCTTGGGAGAGATGAGCATCGAAGTATTGAAAAGCACAACGATGTCGGTCGCGAAAATCCAGCAAGCGGGATTTTCATTTCAATTTCCCCGCATTGAAGAAGCGCTGAACGATCTGTTGAAAAAATAGATCAGTTCCGAACAGGCTTTCCTCCTTTTAAAACACTTTGAATTCGCTCCAGCGTTTTCTTTTCACCGCAAAGCGACAGGAAGGCTTCTCTTTCCAGATCAAGTAAATATTGCTCGCTAACCAGTGTGGGTTCGCTGAGATCACCTCCGCACATCACATAGGCCAGTTTTTTTGCTACTACCGAATCGTGTTCGGTGGCATAACCGGCTGTGCGCATGCCATGAATACCCGCGTACAAAGCACCGAGTGCGGAACGTCCCAATACCCGAATGTCACTGCGTGGGGTAGGAGCGACATAGCCTTGTTCCAATTGATATAGAGCCAGGCTCTTCGCCTCCGATACCCGTCGGTTTTGATTCATCACAATTCGGTCCTGTCCTTTTCGATAAATGCCCAGATTAAATCCTTCGTGTGCGGAGGTGGCCACTTTGGCCGTTGCGATACTGAGAAATCGATTTTTCAAGGTGATGGTTTCCGGTTCATCGGGATGCATTTCGTCTGAAGCACGCAACACGAATTCCTTGGTACCACCGCCGCCGGGAATAACTCCAACCCCCAATTCAACCAAGCCGGTATAGGTCTCCGCCGCCGGGCAACATCCATCTGCATGCAAATTCAATTCACAGGCGCCACCCAGCGTCATGCCATGCGGCGCTACGATCACGGGCGTAGCGGAATAGCGCACCCGCATCATGGTGTTTTGAAAAAATCGAATGGCTAAATCCAATTCATCATATTCCTGCTCAATGGCGAGCATAAAGATCATGCCCACATTGGCACCTACGGAGAAATTCAATCCTTCATTGGCGATCACCAGTGCTTTGCCGCCTTGTTCAGCCTTGTCTACTGCTGTTTGAATCCCACTCAACACATCGCCCCCAATGCTGCCCATCTTGGTATTCCAGTGCAAACCAAGTACGGAATCGCCCAAATCGACCAATCGGCAACTGTTGTTCTTCCAAACGGTCTGCTCGCTACGATGACTGGGCATGAGGTAGGCATCTCCACCGGGTAGTGCTTGATAGGAGCGTGTTGCTGGATCGTAGCAGTAACGTTTTCCTTGTTCTAATTTGTAAAAGGACTTGATGCCGGCGGCCAGCATCTCTTTCACCCAATCCGCTACCACATGACCGGCTTTTTCCATGGCTTCCACGGTTCGTTGCACACCGAGTACATCCCAACTTTCAAAGGCGCCGATCTCCCAGCCGAATCCGGCCATCAAGGCATCGTCAACTCGATAGAGTTCATCACTGATCTCCGGAATGCGGTGAGAAACGTAGGCAAATAGTCCGTAATGAAAATGTTTATAGAATTCACCGGCTTTATCCGGGGCACTGACCAACATCTTCAATCGTTCGGTCAACGCGTCGACCTGTTTGGCGGCCTCCACACTGGCAAACTTCGGTTTGCGACGTGGTTCATATTCCAGCGTATGCAAGTTCAACGTGCGGATTTCTTTTTCTCCGCTAGCCGTTTTTGTTTTTTTAAAGAAGCCTTGACCGGTTTTATCGCCTAGCCAGTTTTTGGCAACCATTTGATCCAACCAGGAAGGGATGTTGAATTGGTCGCGGGCTTCGTCGTTCGGACAATTATCCGCCACACCTTTAGCAACGCGCACCAAAGTATCCAATCCCACTACATCGGCGGTTCGAAATGTGGCGGAGCGCGGCCGACCGATGATCGGTCCGGTTAACGCATCGATTTCATCGACCGACAAGCCCATCTTCGCTTGTACTTGCATGATGGCCATCATGCCAAACACCCCGATGCGGTTGGCAATGAAGGCCGGTGTGTCTTTGCAGAGTACGGTTGTTTTGCCCAAAAAGCGATCTCCAAAGTCCATCAGAAATTCCACCACTGTTCGGTCGGTATCAGGGGTGGGAATGATCTCCAACAATCGCAGGTAACGCGGGGGGTTAAAAAAATGCGTGCCGCAAAAATGTTTTTTGAAATCGTCGCTTCGACCTGCCGTCATTTGGCTGATCGGAATGCCCGAGGTATTGGAGCTGATGATTGTGCCTAATTTTCTATACTTCTCTACTTCAGCGAATAATTGTTGTTTGATATCCAATCGTTCCACCACCACCTCGATCACCCAATCGCACTGTTCGATCTTTTGAAGGTCATCAGTGAAGTTGCCGACTTTGATCTTATTGACCACTGTTCCATCATAGACCGGAGAGGGGTTTGATTTGATGGCAGCTTGCAAAGCTTCCCGGGCAATTCGATTTCGTTGATCGGGTTTCGCGTTATCTGGAAGGTCTTTGGGAAGAAGATCCAACAACAATACCGGAAAGCCGGCACCGGCGAAGTGGCAGGCAATGCGGGAACCCATAACGCCGCTTCCCAAAACGGCTATTTGTTTGATAAGACGAGTTTGCATAGCGGGGACGGATCGTTTCCGTTCCCTACGAAGTTAGCGAAGAAGAATAGTCCTTAGCTCACGCCCGAACCCGCATCAATCAGCGTGTCGGGGTTGACAAAATGCAACTTGCCGGATTTGTCCTCGGCCATCAGCACCATGCCGTTGCTTTCGATGCCGCGCATCTTACGGGGGGCCAGGTTGGTGACGACGGTCACTTGTTTGCCCACCACATCCTCGGGTGAAAAATGCAAGGCAATGCCGCTTACAATGGTACGGGTCTCCGTTCCCAGGTCGATCGACAATTTCAACAGTTTATCCGCTTTCTCCACTTTCTCCGCAGCTACGATGGTGCCTACTTTCAATTCGATCTTGGCAAAATCGTCGAACTGAATGCTTGGTTTGGCCGCCGGTTGTTCCGGTGGTATAGGTGCGGTTGAAGACGTTTCAGCGGTCATAAGGTTTCGCTTGAGTTTTTCCAATTGTATTTCGATCTCCGTGTCTTCGATCTTACGAAACAGGAGTTGAGGCTCCCGCAGGGAGTAGCCCACTTTCAACAGGTCGATCCGCCCGGCATTGGGCCACTCCAACATCCGGTCAACCACCTTCATCATATGGCAAAGGGTGCGGGTGGTATTGGGGAGAAACGGATTAATGAGGATGGAGAGATTAGCAGTTAGTTGCAAGCAGAGATGCAGGCAATTGTCGATCAGGGCTTGGTCTTCCGGATTTGATTCCAGTCGCTTGGCCACGATCCACGGTTCTTTGCGCTGCATGTATTGATTGCCATGACGAGCCAGGTCGATGATGGCAAACAAGGCATCACGGAATTGATATAGTTCCAGTTTTTCCGAAACCCCTTGGGTCGTTTGTTGGATTTGTTCGATCAATGCGCGGTCGTAATCGTCCAACAGACCGGGATGAAGTGGAGGCACCTTCCCTTTGCAGAGTTTGTGCATCAGCACCCATGTGCGGTTGACAAAATTGCCGAAGACAGCCACCAGTTCACTGTTGACGGCGTCTTGAAAACCTTTCCAGGTAAATTCACTGTCTTTGGTCTCCGGAGCGATCTGCGTTAAGTAATAGCGCAACATGTCCACGGCTTGTCCGCCTCCATTTTCCTGCTTCACGAAATCCACGATGTAATCGCGCATGTCGAGCTTCCAGTTGCGACTGGTGCTCATCTTGTCTCCTTCAAGATTCAGAAATTCATTGGCCGGTACATTCTCCGGCAGGATGTATCCGCCCAATTTCAGCATCAC
>DFST01000068.1:5423-8552 GCA_002378975.1 Chitinophagaceae bacterium UBA3430 | reverse complement strand
AGTTCGGACTCGGTTTATTTTGTGAATGATATTCAGCCCTTGCTCAATTCCAATTGCGCCATGAGTGGTTGTCACGATAATGCAACGCATGCCGACGGCATACGCATGACCGATTACGCCAACATCATGGAGGAAGTAAAAGCAGGCGATGCGGCCGATAGTAAGCTGTATAAAGTAATCATTCGGACCGACAACGAACGCATGCCGCCGCCGCCCATGCCCGCATTCACCACCGCGCAAAAAGCCTTGATCCAAAAATGGATCAATCAAGGGGCCAAGAACAACCAATGCCTGAATCGTTGCGATACCAATTCATTCACCTACGCCGCCGCGGTAAAGCCGTTGTTGGATACAAAATGTGTCGGCTGTCACAACGCGGGCAGTTTGGGAGGGGGTATAAATCTTTCCGACTACGCATCCACCCAGACGGTTGCCCTCAACGGTAAATTGTTTGGTTCGATCAATCACTCGGCCGGTTACTCGCCCATGCCCAAGAACAGTGCCAAATTATCAACCTGTGAGATCCGCCAAGTGCAACGCTGGATCCAAGCCGGTGCCTTAAATAATTAATGAGCATGTTTCAAAATCGTTATGCATGGCTGTTGATCGGCGGATTGGTTTTTCTCTCCGCTTGTTATTACGACAAAGAAGATTTGCTTTATGGCGCTGCGTTGCCCTGCACCGATAGCACCGGCACGATCTCCTACACGGCCAAAGTGGTGCCCATTCTACAAACCAATTGTTATGGATGTCACAGCGGGGGTACTCCATCCGGCGGGATCGCGATGGGTAATTACACCGCCGATAAAGCCCTGGTCACCAATGGAAAACTGATTGGAACCATCACGCATACCTCCGGTTTCTCACCGATGCCGAAAGGCGGCACCAAACTCAGTGCTTGCAACATCGCCGTCGTTCAAAAATGGGTAACGGCCGGCGCCCCCAACAACTAATTCAACGTTTATGTTTCGTAGCAAGAACTTTATGATCGTATTGGTGGCAGTACTCGTATTGGGTGCCGCAGGCGGATATTATGCCTATTCCGAATACAACCGGCGCAATCCCGAAATGGCCGATGTGAAAGCGGCGTTTAGCCTCTCTAACACCGAAGTGCTGCAAGCGTTTGAAACAGATCTGACGAAAGCCAATCAACAATACCTGGAAAAAGTACTGGAGATCGGCGGGCCCATCAAAGCCCTTGAACAAGATGATAAGGGATTCTATACCGTGGTATTGGGTGCCGAAGAGTCGATGTCGGCCGTACGTTGTGTGATCGACAGCCTGTATACTCAACAAGTCGCTACCCTAAAAACCGGATCGATGGTGCGTGTTCGCGGCCTGTGTGTTCAGTATAGTGCGGATGACATGGGACTGGGATCCGACCTCATCCTCAATCGTTGTTGCCTCATCAAATAATCAATCTCCAAATATTAAATTGTATACATGAAAAAGACGTTGTTCCTTTCGTTCGTTTTGATAGCGCTGAGTCAATTTGTGTCGGCTCAAAAGTATTTCACCAAAAATGGCTCCATCAGCTTTGATGCCACGTCACCCGGATCGCCGGAAAACATCACGGCCGATAATCGAACCGTTACTTGCGTAATCGATGCGGCCAATGGCAACATTCAATTCAAGGCGGCGATGAAGGCCTTCACCTTTGAGCGCGCCCTCATGCAGGAGCACTTCAACGAAAACTATGTGGAGAGTACGAAATTCCCCGAGGCCAAATTCGCGGGCAATATTTCCAATATGGCTTCAATCGCGTTGGACAAGGACGGCAGCTATCCGGCTACCGTTAAAGGGAAATTGACGCTGCATGGCGAAACCCGCGACGTGGAAACTGCCGGTAAGATCAACGTTTCGAAAGGAAAAATCACCGCCACCGCCAGCTTCTCCGTGTTGTTGAGCGATTATAAAGTAAATGTTCCGGGTGTGGTGTCGGACAAAGTATCCAAAACCGCCAAGATCATCATCAATTGCGGACTCGAACCTCTTAAATAAAATCCATGCAAATTCGCATCGGCTCCATCCTGCTTGCAGGCGTATTGTTTTCTCAGTTGGCCCACGCCCAAGATGATTTGCTCGGACTTCTCGGCGAGGACAAGCCGCAGAAAGAGTATGTCAAAGCCGCGTTCAAATCCAGTCGTGTGATCAACGCCCATTCAATGGAATTTCTCAATCCGGGCACCATGGATTTTCGGATCCTGCATCGCTTCGGAACCCTCGATCAGGGATACAAGAATTTCTTCGGACTGGATCAAGCCTCCATGCGCATGGGATTTGATTTTGGGATCCGACACAATCTGATGGCCGGCATTGGCCGAAGCACCTTCAAAAAAGAAGTGGATGCTTTTGTCAAGTATGCACCGCTTCGTCAGTCGACCGGCCCCGGCAGCTTTCCCGTCACCGTGGCCTTCGTTGGTGCCGCGACCATCGACGGACTTCCCTGGGCTGATCCCACCCGCACCAATTATTTCACCTCTCGAATGGCCTATTATTTCTCGGCCATCATTGGTCGCAAATTCAATGAAAGCTTCACCCTGCAGCTAACACCCACCGTGGTGCACAAGAACCTGGTGCAACTACAAACCGATCCGAATGACATCATCGGTATCGGCGTCGGAGGTCGACTCAAACTTAACAAACGAATGGCCCTGACCTGGGATTATACGCATGTGCTGGACGGATTGCCCACCGGTTATTACAATCCGCTCTCGGTGGGGATCGACATTGAAACCGGCGGTCACGTATTTCAATTGCACGTTTCTAATGCGACCGGTATGAACGAACGTGCCTTCATCACGGAAACCACCGGACAATGGGGCAAAGGAGAGATCCGTATGGGTTTCAACCTCTCGCGCACCTTTCAACTGAAAAAACACAAGGATTGATTGTTACACCTCCTTATCGAATCTTGCATCCGGTCCGTGTGGCCAAAAGCCGCATTGCCGGTAAAGGGGCCTATGCGATCGCTACCATTCCTGCCCGACAAAAGATCGGTGATCTGGGTGGAGTGATTGTGACCATGCGCGCCGCCCGCAAACTGATCCGTGATAAAAAAGTGATCAACCTCGTTGAGCTCGACGATGACCTGGCCTTGAATGCATCTGCCAACCCCAACGACCTGCG
>DFST01000068.1:3249-5031 GCA_002378975.1 Chitinophagaceae bacterium UBA3430 | reverse complement strand
TGTGATTATGGCGAAACCCACCACGAGGGTAAGCTGCCTTGTCGATGTGGCGCCCGTAGTTGCCGGGGATTTATTTAATCGACGGTCGTATCTTTGTCCTCACATTTTCAAGCTAAAACTTCTACAATATGAAACGGATTTTTACCCTCGCTTTGACAATCGGTTCTTTCTTGCTGGCCCAAGCACAGCCCCCTGCCGGGGATGCCAAAGTGGGCGATAGTTACGGTTCCAAGTTCAAGGTGGAAGAAGCCCTCAACGTCAATGATGTTGCTAAGAAACTAATGGGGGGCTCTGAATTCCCTCAAGTACAAATCACGGCGAAAGTGGTAGATGTTTGCGCCAAAAAAGGCTGCTGGCTGACGCTGGAACTTGCCAACGGCGAAACCGCCACAGTGAAAATGAAAGATTACGGATTTTTCCTTCCCGTTGCCGCCATCGGTAAGCAAGTGGTCATCAATGGCGAAGCAACCCTGAAGACCGTTTCCGTGGCTGAACAAAAGCATTATGCCGAAGACGCCAAAAAATCTCAAGCAGAGATCGATGCCATCAAAGAGGCCAAAAAAGAGATGCGCATCCTCGCCAGCGGAATTGTTGTCACGCAGTAAGGGTTTAGAAGATGGGGGTTGAGGTTTCACGTTTTTGGTTTTATGTTTAATTTCAACGATAAACATTCAACTCTAAACCTCAACACTCAACCCTCAACATTCAACTCTTCTGTCATTTCCCAGTCATTTTCCTTCTATCTCCCTTCGTATGACAATGCCGTGATAATCGTTTTCAGCTAAGGCTGGAATTTCGCGGCCCGATGCGCCACTTCCTATTTCTTTTCGTACTTGTTTTCAGCACGGTTGCTTCCAGCGCGCAACTCGATTCGTTGCGTTCGATGGACGAAGTAGTGATCACGGCTACGCGGCAAGAACGCCGGCTGGGCAATGTAGCTGTTCCGGTAACCCTCATTCAGCGTCAACAGATTCAACAGGCCGGTTCACTCCGACTGCGCGATATCCTGCAAGAACAAAGCGGTCTATTTATCACCAGCGGATTTGGAGTCGGGGTGCAAATGCAAGGACTCAATCCGGAACATACGCTCATCCTAGTCGACGGACAACCGTTGGTCGGAAGAACCTCGGGCATTCTTGATCTGAATCGCATCGCCGTTGCCGGCATCAAACGCATCGAGATCGTCAAAGGCCCTTCGTCCAGTCTCTACGGCTCCGAAGCCATGGCCGGTGTCATCAACCTGATCACTGAAAATCCGGGCACACGCAGTCTCGAAGCTTCATTGCGTTATGGGGTTGGCAATCCCGATCAAGGATGGGCTCTTCCATTCGCCTCGACTAGTTTTCAGCAACTCGATCTGAATCTACAGGCTGGCTATCAGCTCGGAAAATGGAAGCTTCGTCAATCGAATGATCTGTTGTTTTCCGATGGCATCAGCTTTCGGCCTTTCTCGACCGATCGCGTGCCTCGTCCCATAAGACGCCTAACCCACCAAACCACGCTTCAGCGTGCCTTGGGGAGTAAAGCCGAATTCCGCTTGTTATTTCGCGCCAACCAAGATCGCATCCAACAAGAGTTTTCGGTGCGCAACAACGGACAAGTGATCGACTCCTACGGCCGTGAACAAAATCACGAGCTCAATCTGCAACCCACACTCACGATTCGCCCTACGGAGCACATACGCCTCCATACCCGCGGCTATTTCACGCGCTACGTGGGCGATCAGCAATTGAACTTCATCCAAAAACCGGATAGCAGCTACCTCGATCGATTTGAACAAGA
>DFST01000068.1:0-2848 GCA_002378975.1 Chitinophagaceae bacterium UBA3430 | reverse complement strand
GGCTATCAATCCGACCAAGCCCGCTCCACCCGGTACGATGCCTTATCAAGTCGGAAACAAAATCGTGTAGCCTATGCATTCGCACAATGGGAATGGCGATTGAATGCCCAGTGGATCTCCGTCGCGGGTATGCGTTACGACGACAACCAGCAATTTGCTGCGGCCTTCACCCCCAAATGGGCGATCCGGTTCAAACCGAATGATCAATGGTCGTTCAATGCCTCGGTGGGACAAGGATTCAAGGCCCCCGACTTTCGGCAGCTCTATTTGAATTTCACGAATAATGCCGCCGGCGGCTATTCGGTATACGGCACACAGGATGCGATCCGAATCATCAGGGAATTGAATCGCATCGGACAGATCGCTGAACTCAAACCTGAGTTCGACCGATTGACTGAATTAAGCCCTGAATTTTCTACGGGCATGAACCTCGGTGCGGAGTATCGACCTTCACAAACGGTGCACATTCGCATAAACGGATTTCGCAACGACATCCGTTCCCTGATTGATGTTCGTCAGGTAGCAACCCGCATCGATGGATCGCAAATCTTCAGTTACCTAAATGTCAAACGCGCCTTTACACAGGGTGTTGAAACCGAATTTCGTTGGCAGCTAAAAACAACTTGGCAGTTGAGTGGGGGGTATCAGTGGTTGCGCACCGGCGATAAAGATGAGTGGGCGCGGATCAAAAAAGGATTGGAATACACGCGTTCCAGCGATGGAACGAGTCGGGTGATGAATAAAAATGAATACGTCGGATTGCCCAATCGCAGTAAGCACCAGGCGCAATTCAAATTGACCTATCAGCCCAGCGAAACACGCTTTATTTTCTTGCGCTGTCTCTATCGGAGTCGATGGACGGTGGCCAACAGCAACGGCAATGGCGTACACGATGTACAGGACGAATTTGCCAATGGGTTTGTACAGATAAATCTTTCCGGCGGACTGCCCCTTCGCAAAAACCTACAACTCCAAGCTGGCATCGAGAATCTGCTGAACTACCAAGATATCATCTACCTGCCCAATTTTCCCGGGCGCAATCTCTATCTAACTCTAAACTTCAAACTATAAACTATGAATACCAAGTTTCCCCTCCTCCTCCTGAGCTTTCTTTTCGTTTTCGCCGCCTGTGAAAAAGATAAGCCTACGCCTGTGGTCGATCAACGTGCATATTCAGTTTCCACTAGTGGCAACATTATTACCGTTCGCAATCTGCCGGGTGATACCATTGTTGGAACGACGGCTCAAGGCCAGCCGATTGGCGCCGGTCGGTATAGCTTCTTCAGTCTGGAAACCGGTCAATGGATTTCCAATGCCGATTCGAATTCAACCCGGTGGGATCTGGCGTTTGCCGGTACGATCCTGCGGGTGAACAACGCGACCAGCGGACCGGGCGGCGGCGGCGCTTTCGTATACAACGGAACCTTTGAGTCGCTTACTTCGGTGCCGACCGATTCTACTTTCCGGGTCGACAATCATCCGATCTCCTATGCCATCACCCGCGGGTCGGGCAAGGCCTGGTATACCTATGATGGTCCGACCAACCTCCTGACCCCTATCCCCGGACGCACCCTGGTGATCCGCACGGCCAATGGCCAACGCGCGAAAGTGGAAATCCTGAATTACTACCGCGGAGGCACTACGCCCTCGGCTTCTTCGGCTGATAGCATCAAGACCCGGGATCAGCGATTCTTTCATTTTCGGTACTCGAAGATGTAGTTGAAGGATGGGAGTAGAGGAGTTGAGGTTCCTGGTTTAAGGTTTGTTGTTGAGTCTCAACCACAAACTTGTAACATCAACCCTCAACTCCTCAACCCTCTACTCTCTACTCTATTCCGTATTTTCGCCGCCTAAATCCCGCTATGGCCGCTGCTTATCGAGAGTTTACCGGACTGAACCTGCCCGCCCTGGAAAAAGAGGTACTGGACCGTTGGAAAACAGCCCAAACCTTTGAGCAGAGCATTGCGCACCGCGAAGGCGCGCCTGCTTTTGTGTTCTATGAAGGTCCGCCCAGCGCCAACGGGATGCCCGGTATCCACCACGTCATCTCCCGCACCCTGAAGGATCTGGTCTGTCGCTATCAAACCATGCGCGGATTTCAGGTGAAACGCAAAGGGGGCTGGGATACGCACGGACTTCCCATTGAACTCGGTGTCGAAAAAGAACTCGGCATCACCAAAGAAGACATTGGCGTCAAGATCTCCGTCGAGGAATACAACCGCAAATGCCGCGAGGCGGTACTGCGGTACAAAGACAAATGGGATCAGATCACCACGCAAATGGGATACTGGGTCGATCTCCAACATCCCTACATCACGTTCGAGAATTCCTACATCGAAACCCTTTGGTGGTTGCTCAGCGAACTCTATAAAAAAGGACTGCTCTATCAAAGCGTCAGCATACAGCCCTACTCACCGGCAGCCGGTACCGGACTCAGCTCACACGAGCTCAATCAACCCGGCACCTACAAGGATGTGAAAGACACCTCGGTGGTAGCCATGTTTCAAGCCATCCGCAACGAACGATCTGAATTCCTCTTCGATAAATCGGGCGGTAAGGACTGTTTCTTCCTGGCCTGGACCACCACACCGTGGACCTTGCCTTCGAACCTGGGACTCACCGTGGGCGCCAACATCGACTATGTGTTGGTGAAGACAATCAATCCCTATACCCATCAACATATCCACGTTGTATTGGCAGAAAATCTCTTGGGAAAACATTTCAAAGAAGAAGGGAAAGAAGGCGACTTTGATGCCTACACCGAAAAAGACAAGATCGTTCCTTGGACGGTCCTGCATCGACTCAAAGGATCCGATATCGAAGGATGTCGTTACGAACAACTGCTTCC
>DFST01000052.1 GCA_002378975.1 Chitinophagaceae bacterium UBA3430 | reverse complement strand
TTGTTCCTCATGCGGCAGACCCTGATCGTGATGAGCCGACACATTGAATACGCGCAGAAAACAGACATCTATGCGCATTTTCAAAAAATGGATTTGGCCTTTTACAAACGTCACCGCACCGGCGATCTCATGAACCGGATCTCCGAAGATGTGGCTCGAGTGCGGATGTTCACCGGTCCCGCCTTGATGTATTTTTGTAATTTGTTTACCATCATTTTATTCTGTGTTGTGTCGATGTATCGACGTGAGCCAACCCTGACCTTGTATGTGTTGAGTCCGCTGCCGCTACTGGCGATAATTATGTACCGCGTCAACGACCGCATCAATCGAATGAGTGAGCAAGCGCAAGCATCGCTCTCACAACTGACGGTGCAGGCGCAGGAGACGTACAGTGGCATTCGGGTTGTAAAATCATTTGTGCAGGAAAGATCCATGGGGCGTTGGTTTGCCGAACAAGCCGAATCGTATCGCTGTGCGGCTTTGGGATTGGCCAAAGTGGAGTCTTTGTATTTTCCCTCAATCTCGCTTCTCATTGGGATCAGTACACTGCTGACCATTTTGATGGGTGGCTTGTATGTGATCCAGGGTGGGGGCATTGGATTGAATACCCTAGTTGAGTTTATTTTATATATCAACATGCTGACTTTCCCGGTCAGTGCAATCGGGTTGACGGCCAGCCTCACGCAACGAGCCGCCGCTTCCCAATTGCGGATCGACGAATTGTTGCAGCAGCGGGCTTCGATCGATGATTCCGGCCGGGCGAATTTGGCGCAGATCGAATCCATCGAATTTCAAGGCATTGATTTCGTTTATCCGGATTCGGGTGTGCAGGCAGCGAAGCAGTGGAATATTCGAATTAGTGCCGGCGAGCGGGTCTTGATCATGGGATCGACCGGCAGCGGAAAATCGACTTTCGCACAATTATTGATGCGCATGTACGACCCGACCCGGGGAGGTATTTTGATCAATGGGCAGCCGGTGAAAACGTTGGCGATTTCGTCCTTGCGCAAGCACCTCTCGTTGGTTCCTCAAGATTCTTTTTTGTTCAGCGATACCATTGAGTCCAATTTGCGATTTGGTCATTCATCTGCTACTAAGGAGGAGCTCATTCGTATTTCCCAGGCGGTGAGTCTGCATGAAGAGGTGGCTCGGTTTGCAGATGGATATCAGACCCTGGTTGGGGAGCGGGGGGTGACTCTGAGTGGCGGACAAAAGCAACGGCTGGCCTTGGGGCGAGCTTTGTTGAAGCCAGCCAGTTTTTATGTGCTGGACGATTGCTTGAGTGCGTTGGATGTGCAAACGGAAAATTGGATCCTTCAGTCCATGGAATCCATGGCCGGCGGCAGTGGATGGATTTTGATCACACACCGCGTTCCCATGAATTTTCGATTCGATCGGGTGATCTGGCTGGAGGGGGGAGAAATCGTTGAGCAGGGTACGGTGGCGGAATTGATTTCGGCAGGCGGACGATTTGCCACACAATATGCATCAGCCCAGGCGGCTGCGCGGGGCCATTGATTGCCATGAAGCCTTGATTGCCAGTCAATTGCTCAAATTTGGTGGTTTTGAAAATAAATTTATATTTGGGTTCAATTCTTAACCAAATGAACGAGAACGTGTCGTACGAGAATAACGAGCGTAAAGCCGACAGCATTTACAGCAAGCGGCTTCGGGCAGGGAAGCGCCGCACCTATTTCTTTGATGTTCGGGCCACCCGGGGCAATGATTACTTCCTGACCATCACAGAAAGCCGTAAACGATTCGATGACAATGGTTACGATCGCCATAAGATCTTTCTGTACAAGGAGGATTTCAACAAATTTGTCAAGGCTTTGGGCGAGGCGGTGGACTACGTAAAGACCGAATTGATGCCCGATTTTGATTTTGACGCCTTCAACCGGGAAGAGTTTTCTGAAGAGGAGGGAGGATCGATTGGTACAATGGGTGCCCAGCCCACCGATCCCGCGCCGGAGGAGCCTGGAATTGGCGACGAGGTGGACAAATGGTGATCAGTGATTTAGCTAGATAAAAAAATGCCCGCTGGGCATTTTTTTTTACCTGAAAAGGTTATTTTTACCCGAACCAAAATCAGCTGAATGAGGAAACTCTACGTTCCCCCATCCAACATTATTGGCATTTTTTCAACCACCGACCTTCAAGTCGGCATCCTGTCATTTTAATAAATTCAGCGAAATGCAATTCATCAAAACCCTGCTTCGCCCATTGTTCCTGGTGGTAATTGGCCTCCTTACGTTTATTAACGTGGGCGCCCAAACGACCATCGCCACTTCCGGTTTTACCAACAACAACGGATTTGGATTGGTCACGTTTAATTTCCGCAACAACAATGCTTCGGCGGTGATGATTACGGACATTGCCAGTATCGTATCCACCTCGGGTGGTGTAGATGTAAAGGCATTCTTCAATCCTTCAGCAATCAATGGTGCACCGGGAGCGATCTCCTCGGCCAACGGTTGGACACAGTTTGGATCCGCTACCATCACCGGGGTTGCCAACACAGCTAGCGCCACCACCCAGCCATTCATGAGTGGACTTACATTACTAGTTCCTGCAGGCGCGACCTACGGCATTGCCGTTCAGGCTGCCAATGCCGGCTCGGCAACGGGTTGTTTGCGTTATAGCACCATCGCTGCAGGTACATATACATTCTCCGGAGGCGGTTGTGATGTAGTCACTGGAACCAGCATCGGGTATGCAGGTGATATCTCCACAGGTACTCCTCCCGCCAACACACCCCGTGGTTTCATGGGAAGTGTGGGTTTTGTTACCGCTGCTGCTTGCTCTGGTACTCCAGCACCAGGAAATACAGTTAGTTCTGTAACGGCTGCTTGCCCTGGTACCGGTTTCACGCTGTCCTTGCAAAATGCATTGCCTTTCTCTGGTTTGACCTACCAATGGCAGTCGGCCAGTTCAGCAGCCGGTCCTTGGTCAACTATTGTTGGGGCCACCGGAAGTACGTACATCGCCACGCAGTCCAACGCAACTTTCTATCGTTGCAACGTGACTTGCTCCGGAAATACAGGAACCTCTACAGCAATTCAAGTAGGAATGAATCTGCCTATCAACTGTTATTGCGCTGCCGGTGCAACCAGTACTTCGTTTGAGAAAATCGCTCGGGTGCGTTACAACCAGATTGATAACAGCTCAACCTCTACAGCCGGTTACGAGAATTTCTTGACCGTAAGCACGCCCGCTTATCTGGGCGCGACATCTCCGATCACTATCAACTTGGCTGGTGGATTCAGCCCTGACCAATCTTTTGTTTGGATCGACTTCAACCAGAATGGCAATTTCTCCGATCCGGGTGAGTTGGTGTATACTTCCGGACTAAGTGCCGGTCCGCACATCGGAAATATCACCATTCCGGCTACGGCCCTGCAAGGCAATACCCGCATGCGTGTACGTATGCACGATTCTTCCTTGGGCGGCAACAGCGCTCCTTGCGGAACTTCTACCTACGGACAAGTGGAAGATTACACGGTCAATATTCAAGTTTGTGTGCCGGTAACCTATGCCACACAACCTGCCAGCAGCAGCATTACCTGTGGGGGCAATGCTACGTTCGCGGTTACGGCCAATGGTTCAGCGCCTGTTTACGGATGGCAGTTCCGTGTGAATGCTTCTTCCCCTTGGCAAGACCTTGTCAACGGAGGCATTTATGCCGGTGCTACCACCAACACGATCACACTTACCAACGTACTCGCTTCTTACAACGGATATCAATACCGCGCACTGTTAAGTGGTGCTTGTGCTGCGTTGGATTATAGCCAGCCGGCTACCTTAACCGTTAATCCGCCAGCTCCGGTGGTTCTTCCTGCATCGGCTTCCATTTGCAATGGAACCATTCAAGCGCTAACCATCACCAATTCCGTTTCCGCTCCGGTTACCGGCGTATTTGCCGCATCTGCCGGTCTGCCGCTGACTGTGACGGATAACAATACAACCGGGGTCACCAATGCAGTTGCCGTTTCCGGTATTCCGGCCGGGGTTGTTGTAACCAACGTTGCGATCAAATTCAACATGACGCATACCTGGGTAGGGGATCTTGTCATGAACCTCAAGGCTCCCAATGGCCAGACCATGAACCTGATCGCCGCACTTAATGGCGGTACGGGTTCCAATAGCACGGCTAATTTTACCAACACCGTTATTGACTCGGTTTCAACTACTGCTTTGAGTGGCGCAGCGGCTCCTCGTACCGGAACCTTCCGCGCTGATAAATTCACCGCTACTATCCCAACTGTCACCCC
>DFST01000101.1:1309-7987 GCA_002378975.1 Chitinophagaceae bacterium UBA3430 | reverse complement strand
CGATGCTTATTTGTTGGTAACTCCCGAGTACAACGGCAGTTATTCGCCGGCCTTGAAGAACTTATTGGATCATTTTCCGAAACGAAACCGGAAACCATTTGGATTGGCGACCGCCTCCCCCGGCGCCATGGGTGGCATGCGGGCCGCTCAACAGTTGTTGTTGTTGGTACCAGCTTTATTTGGCATTGCCGCCCCGCAATTTTTATTGGTACCGGCCGTAGATAAAAAAATGGATGAGTCAGGTGTATTGATCGATGAATCCTTTAAAAATAACATCGATCAATTTCTCAATGAATTTCTTTGGCTCTGCGAACGAATCATAGACAATCCCACAAAAGCTTAAAATTTTTATATGACAATCAAATCCATTGAACGAATCATCGCACCGCCTCCGCCTCATATGGTTGGAGATGGTTTTCGCGTACACGGATTTCTACCGGGCGATGGCAGATTGGGCAAGCATCGAATGAGTCCATTTTTTATGCTGGATTACGCGTCCCTGGTCGAGTTCTCGCCGACTGATACACCCCGAGGCGTAGGTGTACATCCGCATCGTGGTTTCGAAACCGTGACCATCGCTTACAAAGGAAGGATTGCACACCACGACTCCGCTGGGCATCATGGCATCATTGGGGAGGGCGATGTGCAATGGATGACGGCCGCCTCCGGCCTCTTGCATAAAGAATACCACGAAGAAAGTTTCAGCAAGCAGGGTGGCCCCTTCCAAATGGTACAGATCTGGGTGAATCTACCGGCCAAACACAAAATGGATCCACCCGCCTACCAAGAGATCACGCACGAAAACATGGGAAAACACAGATTGCCCAACGAACAAGGAGTGGTGGAAGTGATCGCGGGTAATTTTCAGGGAACAAAGGGACCCGCCCACACTTTCACACCCATCGAGATGTACAACCTGAAATTGAAAGCCGGCACCAATCTGACACTCAATCTGCCAGCTGCCTACAATACGGCGCTGCTGATCATAGAAGGCAGCGCAATCGTGAATTCAGAAAAAGCACCCGCCGATCACTTTATTTTATTTCAGCAAGATGGCGAACAGATACAAATAAGTGCCGAACAGGATGCGGTGATCCTGGTGTTGTCGGGTGAACCCATCAACGAACCCATCGCCGCCTATGGTCCATTTCTGATGAACCAATGGTCGGAGATCGAGCAGGCCATTCAGGATTTCAACACCGGAAAATTCGGCGTATTGGAAGATTGATGGGTCAGTCGGGATAGTTGTACATTTAGCGATACAAAATCGCGTATGAGAACGATCCTTTTTTTTGCTTTGCTCGGAATTTCCTTGACCGCACTGGCACAGCCAAAACCTGGCCTGACGGCAACGCCCAGCAGGAACACAACTGGAAACAGCAATAGAAGCAATGCATTTTCTTCGACCGGAACCAGTACCGGTACAAACCCAGCAACCAAGGCTGGCTCTACAAAAAATCAGCAAGCTGTAAAAATCCCTGCCGCCCCAGACTCCACGCCCACCCAACTACCTGAGCTCGACCTAATCCCCTATCCCAGTCAGGTTGTCTTATCCAATGGCCAACTGCCCCTTCAACCCAAGGTCCGTTTTCAAATTGCCTTGCCCAAGGTTGACAGCGGATTTATTCTTTCTTACCTCATACCGGAATTGAAAGCCCGATATGGCATGCAAATAGCCAATGCCACCGAGCCAGCGACGACCATCACGATCGGACTAACAGGCCCACAACCAAATACGCCCAAAGATTATTTCTACCGACTCGAAGTAAATGCTGCAGGCATTCAACTGAGAGGCAACACCCCTGAACTGTTGTTCAACGGACTGCAGACCTTGTTTCAATTGGTCAATGAAAAGAAATCGAAGTCTCGACAAGTTCCATATCTAATGATCTACGATCAGCCTCGTTTTCAGTACCGCGGATTGCATTTAGATGTAGGACGACATTTCTTCCCGGTTTCCTTCATCAAGCAATACATCGACTGGCTGGCCTATCACAAGCTGAATCGGTTTCATTGGCATCTGACCGAAGATCAAGGCTGGCGCATCGAAATCAAAAAATACCCCGAGCTTACCCGCCTAGGTGCTTGGCGCAACGGCACCATTGTAGGTCGTTATCCCGGACAATCCAATACGCAACAACCTTACGGCGGTTTTTATACGCAGGAGGAAATCAAAGAGGTGGTCCGCTATGCCACCGCCCGCTACATCGAAGTGATCCCAGAGATCGAAATGCCTGGCCACAGCAGTGCCGCCATTGCTGCTTATCCGCAGCTGAGTTGTTTCCCAAAACTGCCTTCAGCGATTCCCAATAGTCCGCTCTCCGACCGCAGCAAGGAAGAAATGAAAAACGGCCGCATCAAAATTGTACAAGAAACTTGGGGCGTATTCGATGATGTGTTCTGCGCCGGGAACGACTCCACGTTCACGTTCCTGCAAGATGTCATTGATGAGGTTCTACCCTTATTCCCCTCTTCCTACTTTCACATCGGTGGCGATGAATGCCCCAAGGCACACTGGAAAAAATGTCCGAAATGCCAGCAACGCCGGGTTGACCTCCAACTAAAAGATGAACACGAGCTGCAGAGTTATTTCATACAACGCATCGAAAAATACCTGAATAGCAAGGGCAAGCAGATGATCGGCTGGGATGAGATCCTGGAAGGCGGATTGGCACCCAATGCACTCGTAATGAGCTGGCGGGGCGAAGCAGGTGGCATTGAGGCAGCCAAGCAAAAACACCAGGTGATCATGACACCGGGCACTCCGTTGTACTTCGATCATGGGCAACGTGAGAATGAAGATTCTGTCAATATTGGCGGCTACAATCCGATCGAGAAGGTATATGCCTACGACCCATTGCCCAAGGAGCTGAACACCGAGCAACAGCAATACATCTTGGGTGCTCAGGCCAATGTATGGACCGAGTACATGCCCAATACCAAAAAGGTCGAGTACATGGTCTTCCCCCGAATATCTGCCCTTAGCGAGATTCTCTGGACGCCCAAGAAATTTCAATCCTGGGACTTTTTTGAGAAGCGCTTCCTAAATCAGTTGAAGCGGTACGAGGAGATGAAAATCAATTATTGTCCGGGATTCTTTGACCTCCGAAGCAGTGTGCTCCCTGCCCCGGATCAAAAAGGGGTACAGTGGAAAGTGGAAAGTAAATTCAAGGAACCGATCTACATCAACTACAACAATTGGGATACCATCTGGCCGTACAAATCACCGCAATCCATCACCGCCAACACACGCGCCTCCGCATCCACCAAAGTACAAGGAGCGAATCGGGTGCTTCGTCAAAACTTCTTCCTGAATAAAGCCACGGGAAAGAACATTCAGCTGACCAACCCACCTTCCAAGCAGTATGGAGGCGATGGGTCGTTCACGTTGGTCAACGGCGTTCAGAATGAAAAAGGATTGGCCAGCAGTAAAGAATTTCTGGGTTTTAGTGGCACCAATTGCGAAGCTGTTATCGACTTAGGCAGTAGCCAATCGTTTCAGTCTGTGATGATCCACACGTTCGAACAGAAATCCAGCTGGATCCATCCGCCTGCTGGCGCCACGATCTCGATCAGTCAAAATGGAACGGATTTTACATCCATAGAAGCGGCTGCCGAGATCAAAACAGACGACCGGAAACGTGTAGATCTACTGAAATTCAGTTTGCCGCCAACCGCAGCGCGCTACATCAAGGTGCTGATCAAGAATGCTGGAACGATTCCGGCCGGCAATGCCGGAGCCGGCAACAAAGCCTGGTTGTTTGTTGACGAAATTGAAGTGGAGTAAAAGAACAGTTAAGCTAGTTGAGCAAGTTGAGTTTTGTTCAGTATATTTGGGATTCAACTTTTTCGGATGTCATTACCCCACAAGTTGACCGATAGCCTCGAGAGAATCCCAGTTAAGATCGTTCCCAATCAGCAAGATGGCTCCCGCTGGGTTGCTCAGCAGATCGCTCAATTAATTCGCCAACGGCAAAAAGAAAAGAAAAAAGTCGTACTCGGTCTGGCGACCGGTTCCACCCCCAAAACATTGTACGCCGAGCTGGTGCGATTGCATCGGGAAGAAAAACTCAGCTTCAAGAATGTGATCACCTTCAATCTCGATGAGTACTACCCCATCGAGCCCACGGCCCTGCAAAGCTATCACCGCTTTATGCACAGCCAGCTCTTCGACCACATCGACATCAATCCGAAGAACATTCACATCCCCTCTGGTGATATTCCCAAGGAATCGGTCAAAGAGCATTGCAAACAGTATGAGCGCTCCATCAAGGCCGCTGGCGGCATCGATCTGCAAATCCTCGGCGTAGGCAACAACGGACACATCGGATTCAATGAACCCGGTTCGGGCATTTACAGCAAAACCCGACTGGTCAATCTGGATCATTCGACCCGACTGGCCAATGCGTATGAATTTACCAACATCGCTCAAGTTCCTCGACTAGCCGTGACAATGGGCATACAGACCATTCTCCAAGCCAAGCGCGTATTGCTGATGGCCTGGGGTGGCAGCAAAGCACCCGTCATTCAAAAAGCCGTTGAGAAAGACGACACGGAACAAGTACCCGCCTCTTTGTTGCAGAACCACGACGATGTTACGTTCGTATGCGACATCGCAGCGGCTGCTGAACTAACCCGATTTAAATCGCCTTGGTTAACGGGCGACTGTGAATGGACCCCGCAAATGATGAAAAAAGCGGTGGTCAATCTGGCCCTCTCCTTAGAGAAACCAGTACTCAGCTTGACCAACAGCGATTACAATGAGCATGGCCTGGGAGATTTGCTGGTTGAAAAAGGCGATGCCTATGAGGTCAACTTACAAGTCTATTACCTGCTGCGCGACTCGATCACCGGATGGCCTGGTGGCAAACCCAATGCCAACTTGCCCGGCCACCCGGAACGATCGGAACCTTTCCCCAAACGCGTCGTAATCTTCTCCCCCCACCCTGATGACGACATCATCAGCATGGGTGGCACCTTCCAACGCCTGCACGACCAGGGGCATGATGTACATGTAGCCTACCAAACCAGTGGCAACATTGCCGTCACCGATGAGTTTGTGACCCGCTATCTGGATTTTGCAGTTGGCTTTGAGGCCATCGCCGGAATCAACAATAAAAAATCGACCGAAATCTTACAAGAAGCTCGCCGATTCCTGGCTCGAAAAAAATCGAATCAAACCGACACCAAAACGATCCGTGCCATCAAAGGACTGATCCGTCGCGGCGAAGCCAGTGCCACCTGTCGTTACGTGGGAATACCGGATAAGAATATTCATTTCATGGACCTGCCTTTTTATGAGACTGGTACCATCGAAAAGAAACCCCTCAGCAAAAAAGACGTTCAACTCACCAAAGAGCTGCTTCGTCAACTCAAACCACAACAGGTTTATTGTGCTGGCGATTTCGCTGATCCGCATGGCACCCACATCGTCTGTTTTCACGCAGTACTTGAGGCCTTAAAACAGATCAAAGATGAAGGCGATGCTTGGGTGCAGGATTGTTGGCTTTGGCTGTATAAAGGGGCCTGGCAAGAATGGAGCATCGATGAGATCCAGATGGCGATTCCGATGAGTCCCGACCAAGTCATTCGCAAACGCCACGGGATCTTTATACACCAGTCGCAAAAAGACATGGTTCCCTTCCAAGGCACCGATGCCCGTGAATTCTGGCAACGAGCGGAAGAGCGCAATGCCAACACGGCTAAGTTGTACGCAGATCTTGGACTGACGCACTATGCGGCCATGGAAGCATTTGTCCGTTGGGATTATTGATATTTACCTAACTTAATCATCTAAATAAACCTCACATGGCAATTTTTGACTCCAGCAATCCGACCCTCAAGGAAAAAACGTTTGAGCAGTCGATCGCCGGCTCCTACCAAGGAGAAGCGATGACCTTGACCGGAACCCTGAATAAATTTGGGATCCTGATGGCCCTTTTGATCGCGTCTACCTTATTTGCCTGGGATCAATTCAACAAAGGCTCCGACCCCGTTCCTTTCATGATGGTGGGTGTTTTCGGCGGAATGGTCATGGCCCTAGTCATGATGTTTAAAATGTCCTGGTCGGCCTTCTTGGCCCCGGCTTATGCCGTTTTGCAAGGACTATTCTTGGGTTCCATTTCTGCCTATTTGAATGAAGTATATCCCGGCCTTCCGATGCAAGCCGTGGCGTTGACCATGCTGGTAGCCGGACTGATGTTCCTAGTTTATCGATTCCGAATCATTCCAGTAACCCAACGTTTCAGACAGATCGTAATCGTTGCCACAGCTGCTTTGGCGCTATTTTACTTGATCCAATGGGTCGCCAGTTATTTTGGTGCCAATATTGGCAGCTTCACGCAAGAGTCGGGCTGGGTGGGCATTGGCTTCTCCGTATTTGTGATCATATTGGCCTCCCTGAACCTGCTCCTCAACTTTGACATGATCGAAAAAGGCGCTGAAATGCAGGCCCCCAAATACATGGAATGGTACAGCGCCTTCGGGTTGCTGGTGACCCTAATCTGGTTATATCTCGAAATTCTGCGACTACTGAGTAAGCTGAATCGGCGATAAATCGCACCGTGTTTTAAAAGGCCCCAACGAGGGGCTTTTTTTTTGACCAAAATTGTCTTATTTTTGTTCTCCCATTTTGGGAATGGCTTCGTAGCTCAATTGAATAGAGCATCTGACTACGGA
>DFST01000101.1:0-1055 GCA_002378975.1 Chitinophagaceae bacterium UBA3430 | reverse complement strand
GTGGCGCAACTGAATAGCGCATCTGATTACGGCTCAGAAGGTTTCAGGTTTGAATCCTGACGAGGTCACGAAAACCACTGTAACAGCTGTTATGGTGGTTTTTTTATGTTACTGATTGACAAAAGAAAACAAATACGTCTCCGTCCACCTGCATTCTTTACACGTATTCATCCAGTTGTATTGAGCATTGTTGCGATTGATGTCGATTCGAACGGCAAATCAAAGTTTGATCAAACTTCCATCCTTGTACAAATACCGTAAGATTTCTTTGACCGGCTGAACAGACTTCTTCCCATTGAGGTCTGTCTGGAGTTGAGTTCCATAACGCTGAATCGTCAAAATCCCCCGAGGTCGATCGACCTGGATACCCGCCTGAAAACTATACACACTCCCCTCCTCCACGCCGGCACCGCTGTTGTCTTCCACCAATTTGATCTCTAATAACTGACTGTTTCTGGAATACAAATAATACCAAGTACTCATCACCCCATCCTTGGTGAAATCATCCTCCACGGCCAAGGCAAATTCGGTGTTGGTCAGTGGCAACAGTGCAAAGGCGCCCGGTTGTCCATTCGATCCCGACTCAAATTGATCTTCAATGAAAAAATCGGCCACCCAACTGCTTTTCGTTGCATTCCACACCAATCGGATCTGCGAAACGGCCACCTGACAACTAACACACTCATTCGCTTTTTGTGATTTGATACAAATCACATGCTGGTACTCTTTATCGCCCGACTTATACCGAAAGATCGTATCCACCCATAGAAAAGACTCCTCCGACAAGTCCCCGTGCTTGGCTCCCAGTAAATAAACCTGCTTGGCAGAAAGATATTTGCCCTCAAAAAAGGCCGATACGATCTGCCATTTGTCTGCGTTTCGAGGCAACGTAATGGATTGAGCGTTTACGCAATTCATACTCAGGAGTATGACCAAGTAGAGAAACGAGGTGCGGTACATGGAAATGTGTTTATTGTATGAAATTAAGGAATTGTAGAGGGTAGAGGGATAAGAGTTGAGGTCTCTCAACTGTACTCTCTACTCTCTACTCTCTA
>DFST01000173.1:817-11950 GCA_002378975.1 Chitinophagaceae bacterium UBA3430 | reverse complement strand
GGGGTGGGAGGTATTCACCGGGATATTTTCACCATGGGTGCTCGGCCAATCGCTTCCCTAAACTCCCTTCGCTTTGGAAACCTAGAAGATGCCAAGACTCAGCATTTGTTGGCGGGCGTGGTTCATGGCATTGGACATTATGGAAATTGTTTCGGCGTACCCACGGTGGGAGGCGAAATCTATTTCGATCGTTGCTATCATACCAACCCCTTGGTGAACGCCATGAGTGTGGGCATCGTAGCGGCAGGAAAAACAGTTTCTGCAACCGCGGAAGGATTGGGCAATCCCGTGCTGTTCGTAGGTAGTGCTACTGGAAAAGATGGTATCGGTGGGGCTTCGTTTGCTTCTGCGGACATCACCGCAGAAAGTGTGCAAGAATTACCAGCCGTACAAGTGGGGGATCCCTTTCAAGAGAAAAAACTATTGGAAGCTTGTTTGGAAGTGATACAAACCGGTGCGGTGGTTGGTATGCAGGACATGGGAGCGGCCGGGATCATTTGCTCCACGGCTGAAATGAGCGCCAAAGGGGGCGTGGGCATGCGCATCGATCTCGATAAAGTACCTACGCGACAAGCCAACATGAAGACCTGGGAATTGTTGCTCAGTGAGAGTCAGGAACGGATGCTGTTGGTGGCGCAGAAAGGAAGAGAACAGGAGATCGCGGCCATTTTCGAAAAGTGGGATCTGCCTTGTTCGGTCATCGGGGAAGTAACGGATGATGGCTTGCTTAGCTTCTATATGAATGGTCAATTGGACGCCCAGCTTCCAGCTGAGTTGTTGGTTTTAGGAGGAGGAGCGCCCCAATACGAGCGTAGTTACCGAGAGCCGGCTTATTTGGATAAGATCCGGGCATTCGATCCGAATGCTGTTTCCATCCCAACTGATCTGCGAGCCGTTGCTTCATTCTTAATTACGCGACCCACCTTGGCATCCAAGCAATGGGTTTATCATCAGTACGACAGCATGGTGGGCGCCGCCAATGCCAGCACCAATGCGCCTTCCGATGCTGCCATCGTCCTCATCAAGCCTACCGAAAAGGCCTTGGCCATTACGACTGATTGCAACAGTCGATACGTTTATGCCGATCCGTACAAAGGAGCGATGATTGCCGTCAGCGAGGCCGCCCGAAACATCGTTTGCAGCGGGGGCATGCCGCTCGGCGTGACCAATTGCCTGAATTTTGGTAATCCCTACGATCCGGAGGTTTACTATCAATTTGTACAGGCAGTGCAAGGAATGGGGGAGGCTTGTCGGAAATTTGACACACCGGTCACCGGCGGCAATGTTAGTTTTTATAACCAGAACCCCGATGGTCCGGTATATCCAACCCCTACGATTGGAATGGTTGGATTGCTCCAGTCGTTGGATGAGCGCATGACCCTGGATTTCAAACAAGTGGATTCGCTGTTGTATCTGCTTGGTCCTGCTACCAACGACCTTGGCTCTTCTCAATATTTGGCGCATTATCACCAGATCGAACATTCGCCCGCGCCGGCCTTTGATCTGGACACCGAATACCAACTCCAGCAACTGATTCAGCTGCTGATTGCCAACAAGCAGATCCATTCCGCACACGATGTGAGTGAAGGCGGATTGTTCCAAACCCTGTGTGAATCGGCTTTCCCGAATGGGCTTGGATTTTCCATTCAGCTGGCCAATGAAATTCGACCCGATGCATTTTTGTTCGGTGAATCGCAAAGCCGTGTGGTGGTTTCCGTGTCGATCGATCAACAGGCACAATTCTTGCAAGCTGTTGGGGCATTCCCTTGTGAAGCCATTGGCGTCGTTACGCCAGGGGAAGTATTTGTGGGCGGCGAATCTTGGGGAGTGATCGGTGATTGGAAAGCATTGCATGAATCCGCGATCGGTCAGTTAATGTCCAAGGAGTCTAGCTTATAAAACACCACATGGACACTGTTCGCCCAACCATATTGATCACGGGTGCTGCCGGTTTTATTGGAGGGCATTTGGCTCATGCCATGCAGGCTACCTCGGACGTCAAGTTGATTCTGGTTGACGATTTCTCGCGTTCCGACAAGCAGCCGAACTGGTCCGATCTGCAGCACATAACCTGCATACACCGCGAAGAGTTGATTGAGCAATTGAATGCCGGTGAGGTTTTGGTCGATTGGGTGATCCACCTGGGGGCTCGTACCGATACGACGGAGTTCGATTATGCTGTTCATGAGCGGCTGAACCTGAATTATTCCAAAGCCATTTGGTCGTACTGTTCCAAAAATAAGGTGCCCTTGATCTACGCTTCCTCGGCCGCGACCTATGGAGCCGGCGCGCAGGGGTATGCCGATGATGAATCCTTGTTGGATCAATTGCAGCCGTTGAATCCATATGGGTTGTCCAAGCATCAGTTCGATCAGTGGGCATTGGCTCAAACCGATCGCCCTCCGCACTGGTATGGGTTGAAGTTTTTTAATGTTTATGGATATCGGGAGGCGCACAAAGGCCGCATGGCCAGTATGGTATTTCATGGTTACCATCAGATCCTCGATCAAGGAGTAGTTCGCTTGTTTCGATCGCATCAATCGGGGGTGGCCGATGGCGAGCAAAAACGAGATTTTGTATACGTCAAGGACATCGTCCGCGTGGTGGAGTGGTTGATCTGCACCCAGCCCAAGTCGGACGTTTATAATCTGGGTTCGGGGCAGGCCCGTTCCTTTAATGACCTAATCCGAGCCGTGTTTACGGCCATGGGTCGCCCCGTCAACATTCAATACATCGATATGCCGCAAGATCTGCGGGAAACCTACCAGTATTATACCCAAGCGCCGATGCAAAAACTTAGATCGGTCGGCTACGATCGTGCCTTTTTTAGTTTAGAGGAAGGGGTGACGGATTATGTGCAAGGATATTTGATGAATTAGTTCAACCGTACATGGTTTTTGGTCACTGATTTTCCACAGCAATCGACTTCATTTCTCTCGACCCCTTTTTTCAGCTACCTTTACACGACCTCTCGGATTTTTCCCATTCTTTCCGCTGGTCACTCGTCTTTGGTAAGCCTGCTTGCCCAAGATTTCATTTGAAACTAACGCAACATGGCCAAGTATATTTTTGTAACCGGGGGTGTAACCTCCTCATTGGGTAAAGGAATTGTTGCTGCCTCCTTGGCAAAACTCATGCAAGCCCGTGGATTGCGGGTGACCATCCAGAAATTCGATCCCTACATCAACGTAGATCCGGGTACCCTCAACCCCTATGAGCATGGGGAGTGTTACGTAACCGAAGACGGGGCGGAAACCGATCTTGATTTGGGGCACTACGAACGATTCCTGAACATCTTTACCTCCCAGGCCAACAACGTAACAACGGGACGAATCTATCAGACGGTCATCGAACAAGAGCGTCAGGGGGCTTATTTGGGAAAGACGGTACAAGTCGTACCGCACATTACCGATGAGATCAAGCGCCGAATGCGTTTGTTGGGGGAAAGTGGAAATTACGATGCAGTGATCACGGAGATTGGCGGTACGGTGGGCGATATTGAAAGCTTGCCTTTTGTTGAATCTGTGCGTCAATTGCAATGGGAATTACCCGAGGAAGATACCATGGTGGTGCATTTGACCTTGATCCCGTATTTGCGTGCAGCCAAGGAATTGAAGACAAAGCCTACGCAACACAGTGTGCGCATGCTCAGTCAAGAAGGGGTGCATCCCGACGTAATCGTTTGTCGTACGGAGCGGTCATTGTCTCAGGAATTGCGCCGAAAGATCGCCTTGTTCTGCAACGTTCGTCAGGAAGCAGTCATTGAATCAGCCGATGCGGAGACGATCTACGAAGTTCCCCTGATGATGATGCGGGAAGGATTGGATACCATCGTCATGAAAAAACTGAATCTGAAAAGCAAACAAGAACCCGACCTGTCGAAATGGAATGACTTTCTGGTCAAATTGAAGAATCCCAAGCACACGGTTTCCATTGGCCTCATTGGAAAATACATTGAATTGCAAGATGCCTACAAGTCGATCTTGGAAGCTTTTGTGCATGCCGGTGCTGTGCAAGAAGTGGAGGTGCAGGTAGTGAATTTGCACAGTGAGCACATTACGCCGGCGAATGTTGCCGCGCAGCTAAGTGGACTGGATGGATTGTTGGTAGCTCCCGGATTTGGCCATCGAGGCGTTGAAGGGAAGATCGAGGCGGTTCGCTATGCGCGAGAAAATGGACTGCCCTTCTTTGGAATCTGTTTGGGTATGCAGATGGCTGCCATCGAGTTTGCCCGTCATGTACTTCATCATCCCAAGGCACACTCTACCGAGATGGACGCACAAACGCCCGACCCGGTCATTGATTTGATGGAAGGTCAAAAAAAGTTACAGGCCAAGGGAGGCACTATGCGACTGGGTGCTTATCCCTGCTCATTGAAATCGGGTAGCCTAGCTGAACGCATCTATGGTACGTCTGCCATTTCGGAAAGACATCGGCATCGTTGGGAATTCAATAACCAGTATCTAGCCGCCTTTGAACAGGCCGGAATGATGGCCAGTGGCCTGAATCCGGACAGTGGTTTGGTCGAGGTCATCGAATTGAAAGGTCATCCTTTCTTCATCGGGGTGCAGTACCATCCGGAGCTGAAAAGCACGGTGGAAAATCCGCATCCCATTTTTGTACATTTCATCAAAGCCGCGTTGGAGCAACAGCGTCTCGTTTCAAATACGCACCCGCAGGGTGTGGAGGCGGAGTCATGAGCGCTTTCTTATCTTTGACGCCTCCTAAATCATTGCTATGAATTTTGACCGCAATACCGTGATCGGTTTCGTGCTGTTGGCCCTGCTCTTTTTTGGCTATTTCTATATACTGAATACCGAGCAATCGGAGGTCCGTCAACGCCAGGCCCGGGAGCAATTCGTGCGGGATTCGCTGGCAGCTGCACAGGCCCCGGCCGTCGATTCGAAGAAACTGGTACGAGATTCAATACTTGCCGATTCCGTTGAGCGACTGGTACAAGCCGGTTCTTTCAAACCGTCGACCGACAGCACGGCTCAATTGTTCACTCTGGAGAACAAACAAATCAAGGTGCAATTCACCACCCGGGGTGGTCACATCAATCAGATTCAGTTAAAAGATTATCGCGGATCAGATAGCCAATGGGTTCGCCTGGGCGGTGCTGCGCAGGATGGGTTGACCTATCCGGTTAAAACCGGAGCCGACCGCACGGCCATGACGGACGCTTTGCATTTTGCATTTTTAGACTCTGGTCGTACGGCTGATGGCATCTCCTTCATCCGTTTTCGGTTGACCGGAACCGATGCCACCACCTACATTGACCATCGTTTCCAGCTGCCGGCGGAAGGTTACTTGATCAGCCAGTCGATCTCGGTAAATGGGGTGGAGCGGTTGGTTGACGACCGCACCTTGCGCACCCAATGGGATTACACGGCACTCAAACAAGAACAGGACCTCACCTTTGAAAAACAAAATACTCAAGTTGGTTATATAGAGAACGGTGAATTCGATTATCACACCATCGGACAAAGCTCGGATCGCAAATGGGAGGGTTCCGTGGAGTGGATTGGCATACGTCAACGTTTCTTCCTGGGGGCCCTGATTGCGCCTACGAAATTTTCCAAAGGGGAAATTGCCTGGACGGATACCAGCACCACCAATGTGGCCCAGGCTACGGCGGGCATGTTGCTGCCGCTGAATAACCAGGGTGTTGCGGAATTGCAATATTATTACGGTCCCTCCGACTTTCATACACTGAAAAAATATGACCTCGGTCTGGAAAATATTGTCAACTTGGGCCAGGGTGTTTATGCGTTCGTTCGCCCACTCAATCGTTATGTCATTTTACCCATTTATGAGTTTTTTCGTGGACTATCCGGCGCCAATTTGGGGTTGGCGATTTTGTTGTTGACGTTGTTCATTCGATTGCTCATCTCTCCGTTAACCTACACCAGTTATTTGAGCGGTGCCAAAATGAAAGCCCTGCGTCCGGAGATCGCCAAACTCAAGGAGAAATTTGGAGACGACCGTCAGGGCATGAGCATGGAACAAATGAAATTATTCCGCGAAGCAGGTGTAAATCCGCTGGGTGGATGTATACCCGCCTTGTTGCAAATCCCCATCTTCTTTGCGTTGTTTAGTTTTTTCAATTCCGAAGTGACGCTTCGGGGCGCCTCGTTCTTATGGGCACATGATCTGTCGACCTATGACGCGCCCATTAATTTTGGTTTTTCCATTCCCTTACTGGGCAGCCACCTCAGCTTATTCAACGTATTGGCTGCTGCAACCAGTTTCTTGATTTCTTGGTACAGCATGAGCATGACACCGGATCAGGACAATCCAATGTTGAAGTACATGCCTTACATCTTCCCGGTATTTCTGTTGTTCTTCTTCAATCAATTGCCTGCTGGTTTGACTTGGTATTACACCGTTTCCAACTTGATGACATTGGGATTACAGTTCATAATACAGCGTTACATCATTGATCACGATAAGATCTTGGCACAAATTGAACTGAATCGGAAAAAACCAAAGACCAAATCCAAATGGCAAGAGCGTTTGGAGCAAGCCCAGGACCAACAGAAGCGATTGAGCGAGCGGAAAAGCGGCAAATAATTTTGGTGCAACCCTCTGTCGATCGCTGGCATCTAACAAAAAAAATGGATATGCGTTTCGCACTCATTGGCTTGTTGGTTGTTTTGTGCAGCGTTTTTGAGCTGGGTGCCCAAGTAAGCACTAGCCCTCGTCGTCTCTCCGAGGCGACCATCACGTATTCGGTTTCCATCCGTACATCCAATACCGAACCCCGGGCTGCTGATCTGATGGATGGTGCTCTTAACCTGGTTTACTTGAAAGGAAATTTGAGCCGTTCTGATCTGAAAAGTGCCCTGGGCCATCAATCCACTGTGGTTGATTCAAAAACGGGCGAGGCAACCGTGATCAAAGAGTATGGTGAGCAGCGTTATTTGATCCGTATGACCCCCGAGGAATGGAAAACATCCAACAAGACCTATGACAGCGTCCGGTATCAATTTACCGGCATCAGCAAACAAATTGCTGGGTATACGTGTGAGCAAGCGATCGGTACCTGGAAGGATGGCAATACATACACCGTTTTCTTTACCCGGGCCTTGCTTCCGATAAATCATGAGTTTCAATACTTGAATCGAAATCTACCGGGATTGGCATTGGAGTATCAGGCCAAACTGGGGAAGGGCGAGTTAACTTATACGGCTACCTCCATCAATTTTGATCCAGTGCCCCACCAACAATTCGAACTTCCTACATCCGGATATCGGGTGATGACCTACGAAGAAAGTAAAGGCGGACGTAAGCAATGATCGACGGATCACTGAGGGCGAAGCGACTGATTGCCCACTGTCAATTTGACCCGGTCAATCCAAACTTCTTTTTTCAGCGGCATGGTGTATACCTGATTTCCCTTTTGCATCGAGACCACCGTATTGACACGGATCGAGGTCTTTGTGGGTTCGTTGATGACTTGACTGCCACGAAACTGATAGCCTGATTTCAAGGAAAAAGTGCCGGGTGTATTTTCCATTCGGTTGGAAAAGCGGAGCTGTGACTTGCGTTTGATGGCTTTGCGACGTCCTTCTCCCAAGGTTGCATAAGCAACCACACCACTGAACAAAGTCAGCAGCAGGGTAGAAGTCAAAATCAATGTCCGCATGCGCATAATGCAAAAGTATAGCTAAAAAACGAATTCTTCCCCCGTCTTAGTATGGCGAAACTGGGTGATGCGGCCGAAAAACAGGAATTTTGCCGTCTAAGTCCGGGTTTATGCACAGCTGGGGATATTTCGGCTAAGATCAGTGCTTGAAATTCAGGAATTTAAGGTGAGAAAGGTATGGGAGAGCAATATTCAGAAGATAGGGACAATTTGCAGGATCTGCTTCATCTCTATGAGCAATTGAAGCAGGGAAGCGGTCGGGGGTATCTAGAAGAGGATTCCTTCGAGCGAATCATCCTGCATTTTCAGGACCAAGAGGCTTTTGACCAGGCCCTAGAGGCGGCACAATGGGCCGTTGACCGGTTTCCGTACTCGGCGATGCTCAAGATCAAAATGGCGGATGTCCTCATTTTGCTTCGTCGTTTTCGAGAGGCAAATAGCATATTGGATGAAGCGAAGCTTTTGGACCACCGCGATATCAATCTATACATACTGAAAACTGAGATCTTTCTTGCCCTAGAACGACCCGAAGAGGCCGTGCTGGTTCGGGATGAATCCCTGGAACTGTTTGAAGGGGAGGAACGCATTGAATTGCTCTTCGAGATGGCGGATGTGTTTGACGATTACGAAGAATATGAGCGGGTATTTGAATGCATTCGCGAGGTATTGATCGCGGAGCCGACCAATGAAGAAGCTTTGTATAAAGTGTGTTTTTGGACCGACTTCACCGGCCGCAATGAAGAAGGGATCCGTTTGCATATGGAAATCTTGGAGGATCATCCGTACTCGGAGTTGGCTTGGTTCAATTTGGGCGCGGCGTATCAAGGCCTGAAGCTTTATGAAAAAGCCATCGATGCCTATCAGTACGCCATTGCCATAGAGGAAAAATTCGATTATGCCTACCGGAATATGGGCGATGCCCTGATCCGGTTGCGCCGTTACAAAGAGGCACTCGAAGCATTGGAGCGCGTAACGGAACTCACCAAGCCCGAAGATGTGATCTTTGAAGCCATGGGTTTTTGTTACGAGCGTTTGAAACAACCCGCTCAGGCAAGAAGTCATTATCGAAAGGCTGTACATCTTCGTCCTGAAGACAGCCGATTGCACTATAAGATCGCAACTACTTATCATACAGAGGGACAATGGGAACGCGCCATTCGGCAGCTGGATGCAGCGATGAAGCTTTTTCCCAGTCAGCCCGATTACAATCGATTGGCGGGTGAATGCCATACTCGCTTAGGTCAGTGGCAGCAAGCAATTGATCATCTTGCCATTGTTGTCAAAGCCCGCCCCAAGACAGCAGCCAGTTGGGATGCCTTGATTCAATGTCTGTTCGCAGCCGGTGCGCACACTGAGGCGGAAGTACAAGCACGCCATGCATGGTTGGCGACCGGAGAGAAGCCTGTCTTTCTTTTTTACCAATCAGCGGCCTGTTTTGCTTCTGGTCAAACGATGAACGGCTTGCGCTTGCTGGAGCAGGCCATGGAGGCTGCCCCCAAACAGTTAAAGCGGTTCATGGAAGTTTTCCCAGAGGCCTTGCAGCATCCGGCACTGGTCGATCTGCTTGCTCGATTTAAACGGCGCCGTTCCTTCTAGGTTGACCTATCTTTTGTAATTTTGGGCACCAAATAGCCAACCATGAATTTCAACCTCACACAAATGCCCGACCGATTTATCAAACCGCGTCAATCGGGGATCACCATGGTGATGGACAAAGGGCTGAGCGTCGAGGAGGCTCGTAATTTTCTCAGTGTTTCTAGCCCCCACGTCGATATGGTGAAATTGGGCTTTGGGACCTCTTACGTCACGCCCAACCTGACCCAAAAACTGGAAGTGTATCGGTCTCATGATATGCCGGTCTATTTTGGAGGGACACTTTTTGAAGCTTTTTTGATTCGCAATCAATTCGAAGACTACATCAGCATCTGTAAGGAATTCGGCGTTTCCTTCATGGAAGTCAGTGATGGTTCCATCACTATACCGCATGCTGAAAAATGCGGCTACATCGAAAAGCTCACCAAACACGGTACTGTGCTCAGTGAGGTGGGCAGCAAAGATGCCGCGCACATCATTCCGCCCTATAAATGGATCGAACTAATGCGTGCTGAACTTTCTGCCGGATCGACCTACGTGATCGCCGAGGCGCGAGAAGCAGGCAATGTGGGGATTTACCGTGGAAGCGGGGAAGTGCGGGAAGGATTGGTACAGGAGATCCTGACCCAGATCCCAGGGGAGCGCATCATGTGGGAAGCACCTCAAAAAGCACAGCAACTTTATTTCATTGAGTTGTTGGGATGCAACGTAAACTTGGGCAACATTGCGCCAACGGAAGTGATTCCCTTGGAAGCCATGCGTATCGGACTTCGCGGAGACACCTTTGATTTCTACCTGGATAAAAAAGAATCCTGATGCGGGTCTTCGGACTCATCGGCCAGCCGCTTACGCACTCATTCTCGGGTCAATATTTCACTGAGAAGTTTCGAACACTTGGACTGTTCGACCACCAATACAATCTTTATCCGCTTCCAGATCTGAACGGATTTTTAGATTGGGTACGAGCGATCGATGGTTTGGTTGGGTTGAACGTCACCATCCCGTACAAAAAATCCATTCTGCCTTTTCTGGATGAAACCCATCTGCCTGCGGGCTTGGATGCTTGCAATTGTATACATCTCCAAGCTGGCAAGTTGGTCGGTTTCAATACCGATGTCATCGGATTTTCGGAGAGCCTCCAACCATTACTTCGTCCCCATCACGACCAAGCATTGATTCTGGGTCATGGTGGGGCAGCAGAGGCTGTTTGTTTTGTGTTGAATCAATTACACATTCCCTATCGCATCGTGGGAAGAAAAGCCGGCCAGGGGGTCGATCTAACGTATTCGGATCTCTCGGTCGAAGTGGTGCGGGGTGCTCGATTGATCATACAAACTACCCCGTTGGGCACTTATCCAAACATCGAAGAATATCCCGCCATTCCCTACGAGGCAATCGGGTCGGAACATTTGTTGTACGATCTGGTCTACAATCCGGCCAAGTCCCGATTCTTAGGCATGGGAGCGGCTCGGGGCGCGACGATCAAGAATGGGGAGGAGATGCTTGTTTTGCAAGCAGAGGCCAGTTGGCGCATTTGGAATGCGGAATCAGTTTCGTAGAAATCGATGTTGCAATACGGCTTCCGGTATCCGCACTGGTTTTCGCAGCTCGTAGTCAAAACACACCATGGTGGTATGGGCTAGGGCAGTGATGACCTTTTCTCCGGCATCCGTTCGACTTACCCGATAATCGATCGTGAAGCCCGTTGATGTCCAGTCGTGCACAGCAATTTCGAACTGCAAAACATCACCATAGAACATTTCTTTTTTTAGCACCACCGACAAGTCGCGTAGGATCAATCCGATCCCTGCCAGGTTCATCTCGGTGTAGCCAAACGATTGAAAGAATTGCATGCGGGCCTCATGCATCAATCCGACAATGCGATCATTGCC
>DFST01000173.1:0-396 GCA_002378975.1 Chitinophagaceae bacterium UBA3430 | reverse complement strand
ATTTGCTCATGGCCACAAAATTGGCGAAATGGTGGAAGGATTCGCTGCGTTGTCTAATAATTCGATCAGTCCCAGTAGGGGGTCGGCCTGAAAGCCCAAATTACTGGCTTCAATCTCCCGATGCCATTGTTGCTGTTGCAGCTGACAGTCAGCTGCTTGTATTTCACCACTTATGCAGCACGACAAATCCGACCACCGCGTATGAATTCGAATTGGCGCTCCAGATTTGGAGGCCAGCCACAAATAATCTTTGTCTGGTTGCGGGCTCGATTTTTTTGCTTTTTGCTCAATCAAAGTGCCCGATTCATTCCAGCCTGGTATTACTATTTGCGCGGTTGTAGCGGGTATGGTTGAACGTTCTGTTTTTTCTTTTTCAACGGGCACGAGGGCGATCGA
>DFST01000137.1:6922-7455 GCA_002378975.1 Chitinophagaceae bacterium UBA3430 | reverse complement strand
CCGCTGGCGCCGGCTCGTCCGGTACGACCAATGCGATGTACATAGGTCTCCGGAATATTCGGCAAGTCGTAATTCACGACGTGACTCAATTCATCGATGTCGATACCACGGGCCGCAATGTCGGTGGCCACGAGTACGCGGGTGCGACGATTCTTGAAATTCTCCAAGGCTTGTACGCGCGCCGACTGCGATTTGGTACCATGTATGGCTTCCGCACGGATTCCGGATTTGCTCAATTGTTCGCATAGGCGATTCGCTGCGTATTTCATTTGCGTGAACACCAATACCGATTTGATATTGGCATCCTGGAGCAAATGGATCAACAGGTCTTTTTTGCTATTCCGATTTGTGTGGTACACGTGTTGCTGGATCATCTCGGCGGTGGAGGAAACAGGTGTTACTTCCACTTTGACCGGATCGGTGAGCAGATCAGCCGATAAGCTCTGAATCTCCGGCGGCATGGTAGCCGAGAAGAAAAGTGTTTGCCGTTTGGCGGGCAGTTTGGCGATCACCTTGCGTACATCGTGGATGAA
>DFST01000137.1:0-6591 GCA_002378975.1 Chitinophagaceae bacterium UBA3430 | reverse complement strand
CCCATGTCGAGCATACGGTCGGCTTCATCCAAAATAAAATAGCGGACGTCGCTTAAATGAACGAATCCTTGTTGCATCAGGTCGAGTAATCGTCCGGGTGTAGCCACCAATATGTCGATGCCGCGACGCAGGGCCTCTACTTGGGGGTTTTGTCCGACGCCACCGAAAATCACTAGGTGTTTGAGTGGCAGGTTGGCACCGTAAGCAGCGATGTTCTCGCCAATCTGGAGAGCCAGTTCGCGGGTTGGTGTCAGAATCAGGGTACGAATCGGCGGGCGTTTGGCCGCTACCGGGGGTTCGACCTGCATGAGTTGCAGAACGGGCAATACGAAGGCAGCGGTTTTACCGGTACCGGTTTGGGCGCAACCGAGTAGGTCACGTTGTTGTAGGATGGCCGGAATGGCTTTTTCCTGAATGGGGGTAGGATGGGTGTATCCTTGTTGTTGGAGGGCTTGTAAGATCGGTTCGATCAGCCCCAGGGGTTGAAAACTCACGTTAAAAAAAATTAAGTAAAAAATGTGATAAGGCGATCAGAGATCCATTATCCGCCTTCAATTATGCTGTACGAGTGAACAGGAACGGCCTGTATAACGCAACGCGCGCTAACGGAAGAAACACAAAGATAGGGTAAACCAACGGCAACTTGCGTTGTTATGTTTGGACTATGAGCGTATTCAAGCAATTGGCCGAGTATCTATACCTGCGAAAAAAGGATCCCAACCGTCCGGCCAGTGCCTGGATCGGATACATGCATGGCATCAATCGGATCAGCATACTGATCTTCCTGCTTTGCTTGGTGATTTTGGCGATCAAATTACTTCGCTAATTCCCGGACGATGATGCGGGCTGCATTTTCAGAGGCGGATCCACCTGCTTCCAGCATCGTGCGCAGTTGCTGAAAGTCTTCCAGCATCTGACTTCTTCTTTCCTGATTTGTCAGCAATTCCTTTAATTCTTGGGTAAGATTCGCTTCGTTCATTTCGTCCTGAATGAACTCACGCACGACGAGTTTGTTGAGGATCAGATTCACCAACGAGATAAACGGGATCTTGATCAGGCGTTTGGCGATCTGATAGCTGATCGCATTGCCTTTATAGCAAACCGCTTCGGGAATACCCAACAGGGCGGTTTCAAGGGTAGCGGTACCGCTGGTTACTAACGCAGCATCCGAGTCCAGTAAGATATCATACGTGTGCCCTTGTCGCATCTGCACATTGGGATAGGCGCTGAGAAATGGTTCGTAGAAAGAAAGCTCGAGTCCGGGTGCAGCGGCCACTACGAATGTGTGATCCGGAAAGTATCGGCTTACCGAAAGCATCACCGGTAATTTTTTTTGGATCTCTTGTTTGCGGCTGCCGGGAAGCAAGGCTACTTTTTGAGTGGGCCGATTGATATTCGGATGATTCGCTAATTTTTCGGCGGTGATCTGCGCCAGGGGGTGACCCACATAATCTACTTCCCAGTTCCAGTGTTTGCGATAGTATTCATCCTCGAAGGGCAGGATCACGAGTAAGCGATCGATGCATTCCTTCATCGCTTTGACTCGATTCGCTTTCCAAGCCCAAACTTGTGGGGAGATGTAATACACGACTTTATATCCGGCGCGCTTGGCCCACTCAGCGATGCGCAAATTGAAACCGGGATAATCGATGAGGACGACCACATCGGGGTTGAACGATTCGATGTCGTTCTTGCAAAATCGAAGATTGCGCAGGATGGTGGGAAGGTTGCGGAGCACTTCGAAAAATCCCATGAACGCGAGATCGCGAAAATGCTTCACCAGGGTAGCGCCTTCGGCTTGCATGCCATCGCCTCCCCAGCAATGGATCTGGGCGAGTGGATCTTGTTGACGAAGCGCACGGATGAGGTGGCGGCCATGCAGGTCGCCCGAAGCTTCGCCGGCGATGAGATAATATTTCAAAAGATCAGTTGAAGATTTTCAGGATCAAAATGCCGATGCCGTAGATAACGGTGGAAATGAAAATCCCTTTGGCGGTCTCGTCGCGTTCGGTGTTGATGTAGATCGTGAAAAGTACCGCATTGGTCAGCAGACTGAGGGAGCCAATGGAGGTGATCAATCGGTTGTTCGACATGAATAGTTCCAGGAATTCGGCAAAGGGCATCTCATTGAATTTGAATTGCCAGATCAGGGCGAGTCCGAGAATCGGACCCAGCATTCCCAAGGCGAGTCCCAGGCGCAGGTTGTCTTTTTTCCAGATCATAGTTTCCAGGATTTTTTCAGGCTTTTGAGTTGTTCGTGCCGGGTGAGGTCATATTGAACGGGAACTACACTCACATAATTGTGTTCCAGTGCCCAAACATCGGTGTCTTTTCCTTTGTCGTGGTTGACGAATTTACCGGTGAGCCAGTAATACGGTTTCCCGTAGGGGTCTTTGCGCTCCACAAAATCTTCTTCGTATTTGGCATAGGCTTGCCGGCAGAGTCGAAGCCCTTTCAATGTTTCTAGCGGTTTAGCGGGAATGTTCACATTGAAAACGGTATGCGGATCCAGTTTGGTCGACAGCATGTGCTGTACCATTTCGCGCGCGTAGTGGCGCGCCGCAGTAAAATCGGCTTCGATACTGAAATCAAGTAAGGAGAAGCCGACAGCGGGAATGCTTTCAATGGCGGCTTCCACGGCGGCCGACATGGTGCCGGAGTAGATCACGTTGATGCTGTGATTGCCTCCGTGGTTGATACCGGACAAACAGAGGTCCGGTTTTTTATGCAGCACCTTGTCAACGGCCAGCTTCACACAATCAGCGGGCGTGCCCGTGCAGGAATAGGCTTCTATGTCGCCGTAGAGCGTGGACTTATGCAAGCGGAGTAGATGTCCGACGGTGATGGCATGTCCCATGCCCGATTGAGGTTTGTCAGGGGCAACGACCACGATACGGCCCAGGTCCTGCACCGCTTCGATGAGATTGCGGATGCCGGGGGCGGTAATGCCATCGTCGTTGGTGATCAGGATGACCGGTTTTTTGGAGGTGGCCTTGGAACGAGTCATACGTTTTTTCATGGACTTCAAATTTATCGCACCCGGGTGGTTTCTGAGGGGCTTCAAAAAAATCTTTTGGACAATTCTAAAATATTTAGCAGATTGCACTAAATAAATTAGGTTTTACCATGGCCTACGCGAATCAAAATCTACGGTATTTGCGAAAGCTCCGCGGCTGGACGCAGGAGGAATTCGCCAATAAACTCAACATCAAGCGTTCCTTACTTGGTGCCTATGAAGAGGAACGTGCCGAGCCCCGCATCGACGTACTCGAGCAGGTGGGCGATCTTTTCAGGTTGACGCTGGACGATCTGCTACGCAAAGATCTCAGCGAACAAAAAGCAACGTATTTATCGAAGCGGCGCGCTTTGAAACTGGCCGGTACGCGTACTGAAATTCCGTTTGTGCCGGTAAAAGCGGCTGCGGGGTATTTAGCCGGTTATGCCGATCCGGAATTCGTGGATGAATTGAACACATTCACGCTGCCTATGTTGTCTGGGGGCAATTACCGGGCCTTTGAGATCATCGGTGATTCCATGTTGCCAACACCCAGTGGCTCGGTCATCGTCGGGGAGAAAGTGAATGACATGGAAGATGTAGGGAACAATACGCCTTGCATCGTGATTTCCCGCAACGAGGGAATTGTATACAAGCGAATCCAGAAAAACGGTCGTCAAAAAAACAAGCTGACTTTGGTCAGCGACAATCCGGCCTTTCATCCATACACGGTGAACACCGAAGAGGTGATTGAGATGTGGCAGGCGCAGATGGTCATTTCCCGTCCGCCGGCGCAGAACCGCTGGGACATGAATCAACTGGCCAATGTGGTCAATGGGTTGCAGCAACAAGTGAGTTCGTTGAAGAAGCGATTCAATTAAATAAGTCCCACCGATATTGTCTTTTACAAGCAGGCTTCGCCTGCTTTTTTATTTTATTTTTGTGATTCGATGCGAATCTTGTTCTTTTCCCTTTTGTTTTTGAGTAGTCAGATCGGACTGCAAGGCCAATCCGTTTCAAAGCGCGCGGCTGCGGTTCGTGTACAGAAGGGCCCCAAGTTGGATGGTATACTCAGCGATTCAGCCTGGCAGTTGACCTCCGTGATGACGGATTTCGTGCAGGTCTTTCCGAATTACGGGAAGCCGGCTCCTTCCGCAGCTACGGTACGCATTGTATACGACGATGAGGCAATTTATGTGGGGGCCGAGCTTTCCGATGATCCGAAGATGATCCGGAAGCAATTCACACCGCGCGATGCCGAAGGGCAGGCCGATGTGGATTTTTTCTCCATCTTCTTTGATACCTATCACGACCTACAAAACGGATTTCAGTTTGGAGTGACGCCGGTGAACGTGCAGACCGATGCGCGGATCACGCCTGCCTTTACGGGTGGATTTGGTCAGTACGGCGACAAGTCTTGGGACGCGGTCTGGGACAGTCGCGTTCGGATCCACGATCGAGGATGGACGGTTGAAATGAAGATTCCGTACAGTGCGTTGCGTTTTTCCAAATTGGATGTGCAGGACTGGGGGTTGCAAGCCCTTCGCTTTACCCGCCGCAACAACGAGCGCAGTTTTTGGAATCCCATCGATCCGCAACTCGATGGCTTTGCCAATCAGTTTGGACTTCTTAGCGGATTAGAGCACATTCAGCCCCCGCTTCGGTTGAGTTTATCACCTTACGTTTCGGCTGGATTTGCGCGTACACCCGTCCCCAACGGATTTGAAACCGATGCGGTTCGCAATGGGGGGATGGACATTAAATACGGGGTAAATGAGAGCTTCACTTTGGATGCGACCTTGATCCCCGACTTTGGACAAGTGATCTCCGACAATGTGGTCAATAACCTCACGCCTTACGAAGTGCAATTCCAGGAGAACCGACCTTTCTTCACCGAAGGCACCGAACTGTTTACTAAGTCGCGCTTGTTTTATTCTCGTCGGGTGGGTGCCACCCCGCATGATTATTACGCTGTGAGCGCGTTTGCCCAAGCGAATCCGGAATGGGAGATCCGACACAATCCGAACCGGACACAACTGTACAATGCCGTGAAGTTTTCGGGGCGCGATCCCAATAAATTAGGCATTGGTTTTTTCAACGCAGTCACAGCCCCCATGCGTGCCAAGCTGAGAAATCGGTTAAATGGTCGGGATACGAGCATACTCACGGAGCCGCTTGCCAATTACAACATTCTGGTATTGGATCAGGCCTTGGCCAATCGTTCATCGCTCACGTTCACGAATACCAATGTAATTCGCAACGGATCGGCGCGCGATGCCAACGTTTCGGCGATCGATCTGGCCTTATTCGATAAAAAAAATGCGCACGTTCTTCGCTCCAGTTTTCGATATAGCCAGATCTGGGATCGTTCCGATAAATCCGGTTGGGCCGGTAATTTGAATTGGGCTAAAATCAGCGGACTCTGGCAGTACGAACTGATGGCGAACATCGAATCGGATACCTACGATCCGAATGATCTGGGATTTCTTCGGGCGCCGAATGAGATCACCTTCAGTGGTGAATTGGCCTACCGCGAACAACGGCCTACCAAACATTTCAATACATTCAGTTATTGGATTCAACCCAAATTGCAGTACCTCTATAATCCCAAGAAATTTACTTCTTTCGAGCTGGCGGCTACCGGATTCTGGTGGTTTAAAAATTTCTGGGATGCCAATATAACCGCGGGTTGGACACCCGGTTGGGTCAATGATTATTTTGAATTGCGAACGCCCGGTCGTGCCCTCCGATTGCCCAGTAATTATTACATCGATTTGCGGGGCAGCAGCGACAGTAGAAAAAAACTCTATTGGAATTTCAATGCCACTTGGGCGCAGGCCCCCCTGTTTGACAATCGCTATCATCAAGTTGGTTCCGGATTTCGGTATCGATTCAACAATCGATTTACGATGCAGCTTCAGTCCGATTCCAAAGTAGAAACGAATCAGCTGGGCTATGCCTTTTTGCGGGATGTGGATGGGGGCCCCATCGTTGGCTTTCGACGCAATCAGGAAGTGACCAGTCTGCTCACCGGTATCTACCATTTTGCTTATCGATTGAATCTGTCGGTCCGCATGCGTCATTACTGGAACGAAGTGAAATATGCCTCCTTTCATCGGGTAGATGCCCGGGGTGATTTATTGCCGTATGGCTTTGTGGCCGGCCAAGACAACAATGTGAATCTATTTAATGTGGATGCTTTTCTGACCTGGGATTATCGGCTGGGCAGTCGATTGATCGTGGGGTACAAGAATTGGTTGGATGAAACGGAGCGCTTGCCGATTTCTAGCACCCGCAAGCCGTACTTCAACAACCTGTTCGATAGTTTCAACCTGCGCCATGGGCATGAGCTGACCATTCGGTTGATCTACTTTTTAGATGCACAGCGGTTGCAGCGAAAAGCTTAGTGCAAGGGATCAAGGTGATCCTGTTTCGTTAGCCAAACCAATTCGTCTTTTCCGGGATGAACGGCGTCGTGGCCATGGGGGCGGCTGAAAGCGGGCAGCAGGGCAAACGTTGGTGTGCAATAGAATGCGGGCGTTGCCGGCTCATTTTTTCTGGCTCCGTATTTTTTGTATCCGGGATCTTGATAACCA
>DFST01000145.1:19091-19253 GCA_002378975.1 Chitinophagaceae bacterium UBA3430 | reverse complement strand
CCAAATCCGCTTCGGGTGTCTTTACTGCCGGTCGATGCAATGTCTTTGAGCATGGGGTGTTTGTTGCGACAAAAGTAGTTTCATTCGATGCGTGAAAAAACGCATGAGGAAAAGTTCTCGATTCCGTGGAAAACAAGGGTTACAGGGAGAGGACGGTCTCGC
>DFST01000145.1:11689-18800 GCA_002378975.1 Chitinophagaceae bacterium UBA3430 | reverse complement strand
AGGGTTACTGGGAGAGGACGGTCTCGCCGTTTCGGTAGCGGCATTCCCAATTCCAGGCCGTAGCCATGATGTCTTGGATGTTGTATCGGGCCGACCAGCCTAGTTTGCTTTGGGCCTTTTCGTTGTTGGCATAGATCGCCATCACATCGCCGGGTCGACGGGGTCCGGCGATCCAATCCAGTTTTTGATCGGTTGCCTCTTCAAAGGCGTGAATCGCTTCCAGCACCGTGATGCCATCGCTACTTCCGAGGTTGATCGCTTCGCATTGATGGGGTGTTGATTGACGTTGCAGGTACTGCAAGGCTTGGGTATGAGCCCGGGCCAGATCGCAGACGTGAATGAAATCGCGCAAGCAGGATCCATCGCGAGTAGGGTAGTCGGTGCCGTGTACCGTGAGGCGATCGATGATTCCTTGGGCGCTTTGCGTGATGGCCGGAACTAGGTTCTGCGGTTTGCCGATCGGCAATTCGCCGATCTGTCCGGACGGATGGGCTCCGGCTGGATTGAAATAGCGCAACAACAATGCAGAACACGGTGAGGCTTTCACGAATGTGTCTACGAGTTGTTCGCCGATCTGTTTGGTGAGTCCGTAGGGTGAGGCAGCGGGACGTAGCGTCGTTTCTTCGGTAACGGGGATGGATTCCGGTTCGCCGTATACCGTGCAGGAGGAGGAGAAAACAAAATGGGGGATCTGATGGTCTTGTACGCAACGCAGCAAGTTCACCAGCGATTGGATGTTGTTCTCGAAATAGAGCAGGGGTTGTTCGACCGATTCGCCCACGGCTTTGTAGGCGGCGAAATGAATGACGCCTTCGATGTCGGGATGCTCTTCAAATACGGCCTCCGTGTCATCCAAGGAGCAAAGATCTATCTCGTAATGCGGGATCTTTTTTCCGGTGATGGATTCGATGCCCAGCAGCATGCGGGCATCGGAGCGGCTGTGGTTGTCGATGGAAATGACCTCGTATCCCTGCTCGAGGAGATCGACAATGGTGTGTGAGCCGATGTAGCCGCTTCCGCCGGTGACGAGTATTTTAGGCATAGTGGGAGTCCGGCAAAAATCGGTCAATAATTGCAATGCTGGTGCGATCAGAACAAACGGGTCAGTGCATAGATGCCGCCGGCCAGTAAGGCACTGATGGGAATGGTGAGGATCCAGGCCCAGATCAGGTTCAAGGTCACGCCCCAGCGCACGGCCGACAGACGTTTGGTGGCCCCTACGCCCATGATGGAACCGGTGATGGTGTGTGTGGTGGAAACGGGAATTTTCAATGCTTCAGTTATGAACAAAGTAAGGGCCCCGGCCGTTTCGGCAGCCACGCCTTCGAATGGTGTCACCTTGGTAATCTTGGTGCCCATGGTTTTGACAATCTTCCAGCCGCCACTCATAGTCCCTAAGCCGATGGCGAGGTAGCAGGCGATGGGAACCCAATTTGGCATTTCATGAAATTCCTGAATGCTGCCACCGGCGATCAAGGCAGCGGTGATGATCCCCATCACTTTTTGGGCGTCGTTGCCACCATGTCCGATGCTGAACGCAGCGGAGGAGACCAGCTGCAGGCGCTTGAACCATTGGTTTGCCTTGTGGGTGTTGAGGGTATTTAGGTAAAGAGAGAAGATGGCCATGATGGTCAGGATGAAAGCCAGCAGAATCCACTTGAAGTTCTTTGCGTAGAACAATACCTGCAACCAATAAGCATCATAATCGATTCGTTTGCTGATGACCGATCGATCAAATTCTAAATTCTGACGCAGAAAAAAGAAAACGACCAGTAAAATGGCGATCGGTAGAACCTTGGCGCTCCAGTCTTTTTTAAAGGAGTTCAGGAACCAAAGAGACATCAGGAAGGCCATGATCATGCCGACCAGCGGAGCCAGCACGATAAAGCTGGCGGTTTTGAGGATGATGGGTGAGTTGACGGCATTCCAGCCACCCGCGGCAATGGCTGCTCCTGCAAATCCGCCAATCAGGGTATGGGAGGAAGAGGAGGGGATTCCGTACCACCAGGTGAGGAGATTCCAAAGAATCGCAGCGATCAATCCGGAGAGGATGACCCACAACATGCTACTGGTTTGGATCTCAGCAGGCTTTACCGTTTTGGCAACGGTATCAGCCACACCATGGTCTTTGAATATGAAGAATGCAACGGAGTTGAAGATGGCCGCCCAAAGAACCGCCTGAAAAGGGGTGAGTACTTTGGTGGAAACAACGGTAGCAATGGAATTCGCTGCATCGTGAAAACCGTTGATGTAGTCGAATAACAGCGCCAGGACGATGATGGCGATGAGCAGGGTGGTCATGGCGCTTAAGCGTATTTGATGAGGATGGACTCGATCACATTGGCTACATCTTCGCACTTATCGGTGGCAATCTCCAGCACCTGATAGATCTCTCGTTTTTTAATCACCTCCTTGGCATCTTCTTCGAGGGCAAATAAGCGTTCAATGCTCATGTCGAATACATCGTCGGCCTGGTTCTCGATGCTGTTGATCCGAACCAGCGATTCCGTGATGGCACGCATGTTCTTCATATCGCGCAATCCGATCACTGCCGTGTGAACATGATGACACCCCTGCTCAATCAGTTCCGCGAATTTGTGAATCCCCGTATCGTTCGGGTTTACGCGATAGAAATTGATCTTCTTGGCGGAAGAATAAATATAATCGGCGATGTCGTCCATGGCCGTGGCCAAGTAGTGAATGTCTTCCCGATCGAACGGGGTGATGAAGTTGCGCCCCAGTTCCGTAAACAGCTGATGGGTCAGGTCGTCGTTGGCATGTTCCATATCCTCCACTTGGGCAATGATGGCGGCCCGCTTATCGAAATCGGGTTCGGCCACCACTTGTTTAAGCTGCCCGCCCATGATCAATAAATTAGCTGCCACTTTTTCAAAAAGCTCGTAGAATACGAGGTTTTTGGGCATGAAAATTTTCAGGATGGATTGCATGGCTGACATCGCAAATAATTTAGTCGGACAAATGTACCGGGTACCGTACATGGGCCGGGCAACTCTTTAATAATTAATGATTTCTTAATGTCGAAGATATGCGCTTAAGGTGTTGATTATCAATTGGTAGTAAAAGTGGATTCTTTCCACTTGCCCGGCAGGTCTCCGAGTCTCACGTAACATTCCCGTAACAATCGGGTAACCATTGCTTAACCCGGGATTAATGTGGCGGTAACAGGTGTCACTCATTTTTGCGCAAACGAATGGGTTATGTGTAAACTGGTACGAATATTCTTCACTTCTTTTTTGCTTTTAGTATCTGTTGTGGCGTCGGCCCAAACAGCCCGTCTTTCGGGTAAGATCACCAATTCGAAGAATGAACCCTTGAGTGGAGTCTCCATAAAGATTCAAGGGGCCAACACCGGTGCCATCACCGATTTTGAAGGACGATTCGTATTGAATTTAACGGCAGGTCAAAAATATGTCCTGAACCTATCAGCGGTCGGTTATCAGCCCAAGTCGGTGGATGAAGTGGAAGTAAAAGCGGGTCAGTTGAATGAACTGAACATAGTATTGGAGATCCTCGAGAAGGTATCGGAAGGGGTTACCATCACGTCCAAAGGCTCTACGGCCCGAAAAGAATCGGTGAATGCCTTGATCACTTTTCAGCGTAATACCAATACAGTCGCTTCGGTGATCGCTGCAGAGACCATCCGCCGCTCGCCCGATCGCAACACCGGTGAAGTGTTGAAACGCACGCCCGGTGCCAGTGTGCAAGAAGGAAAATTCATCGTGATCCGCGGATTGGCCGATCGATACAACCAGGCCATGCTTAACGGCATCCTCCTCACCAGTACCGAGCCCGACCGAAAAACGTTCTCCTTTGATCTGATTCCCGCCAACATGATCGATAACTTGATCATCAACAAGGCTTTCGTTCCGGAGTACCCGGGTGAGTGGGCCGGTGGGCTAATTCAGGTGAATACCAAAGACATCCCTTCGACCAATTCTTTTAACATTCAAGTGGGGTCGGGAATGAATTCCCAAACTGTGGGACAAACCTTTTATCGCGACCCGGGTGGAAAGTTGGACTGGTTGGGCATTGACGATGGCACCCGATCACTGCCAGTTGGTTATACCCGCAAATCCACTTTCGATACCTCCTCGCAGGCTACCAAAACGGCGATCGGTAAACAAATGCGCAATGCCTGGGCGCCGGTTGCCGGAACCGCCCCCTACAACGTCTCTTTTCAAACCAGTGGTAGCTTTTCAACCGATGTTTTCGGTAAACGGTTGGGTGGAATTCTGGGGGTCAATTATAATAAAACCAATCGTCGGGTTTTGCTCCTGAATCGCTCAAACTCGATCTCCAACGACATTGCTACCATTAACTCCAATTTTGACGATACTCGATATCAACAAGAAGTTTCTGTGGGTGCCATTGGAAGTTTAGCCTTGCAACTCAACAGTCGCAACCGGATCTCCTTGAAATCGTTGTTGAATGTCAATTCGAGCAACTCCGTTACCCAACGGGAAGGAGACGAGTTCAATCGCGACGAAGAGCTTCAGGGCTCGGATCTTACGTTCAAGCAGAATACCTTTTTTACTACGCAGTTGCAAGGGGATCATACTCTGACCAATCCGCTCAAGTTTCGTTGGTATGGATCCTTTACCATTCTAGACGGATACATTCCCGATCAACGCCGCATCGCCTATTCCAGACCACTGGGTTCTCAAGACCCCTATCGTTTGCTGATCTCCAATGTGCTGTCTCAGCAAAGTGGAAGTAGGATCTATCAGAATCTCAGCGATTACATCTATACCGGAGGCGGAGACCTGAGCTATGCCTTTGACTGGCTCGGTCAAAAGCAAACGGTGAAAGGAGGCTACATGCTTCAGATCAAGGATCGTTTGTACGATGCAAAATTATTTGCCAATTACTTGTCGATCGATAACCCCGGACTTCGTTTGCTGCCAGCCGACCGCGTATTCGATCCGATTCATTTTGGAAATGGCACCGATAACCTCTTTGGATTTGATGCCATCAAGGGCCGCACCTTCCGATACATGGCCAACACCATTCTCAACGGTGGATTTTTACAGTTCGACAATCAGTTCACCAAGAAACTTCGCGTTGTTTGGGGACTGCGTGTTGAGCATTACGATCAATTGGTGGGCAGCGTAAAAACGTGGGATCCCCGCCACACCTATTCCAAAGTGCTGGATTTTCTGCCCGGCATCAATGCAACTTGGAAAGCGACCACAAAAACCAACGTGCGTCTGTCTGCTTCCCAAACCGTCATCCGTCCCGAGTTGCGTGAGCTGGCTTTCTTGAACTTATATGATTTCGAACTGAATGCCTCGGTACAAGGAAATCCGCTGTTGAAACGAACCAAGATCGCGAACCTGGACTTGCGCTACGAATTGTATCCGCGGGCAGGGGAAGTGTTGACGATCGGTGCTTTCTATAAAAAATTTGAAAACCCCATCGAGCAACTCTTCAACGAAGGAATCGGTGGTTCCAGCACCTTTAGCTATCAAAATGCCAAAAATGCAACAGCCTATGGCGTTGAAGCGGAATTCCGCAAGAAATTGGATGTGGTTGATGCCTTGAAGAATTTCACCTTTCAGGCGAATGGCTCACTGATTAAGAGTGAGGTAAAAGATGCTGCGTTGGGCATTGATCGTACGCTGCAGGGTCAGTCGCCCTATATGATCAATCTGGGGTTGCTGTATGATCTTGAAAAAGCAGGATTGACCGCTACCATCCTGTACAACCGAATTGGTGAGCGTATCTATCTCGTCGGAGACATCAGTGCCGGTTCCGGATCTCCCGACATCCTCGAGGCGCCTCGTAATCTGATCGATTTTCAAATGAGCAAGAAAGTGCTGAAGAAGAAAGGTGAATTCCGATTCAATGTGTCCGACCTTCTGAATGCCACCCAATACTTCTATCAAAACGTAGGCGAAAAGGTTTCCTTCCAAAAAACACAAGATGCCTATCGATTCACTCGCCGTACCGGCACGACCTTCAGCTTAACCTTCAATTATACCTTTTAATAACTTTTATCAGTTAAACACCCAATCATGAAACAGTCCTTATTTCTTTTGACAGCGCTGGCTACTTTGGCTTGGAGCGGTTGCCGCAAAATTGAATCAGACGGAGAGATCCAAGTCGTGATCGTGAACAGCGGCGGTAGTGGAAGTGGAACCACCGGACAGACGATCACCCTGCAGGGCCGCATCGGTGCCGATACCGTGCTGAAAAAACAAAATACATACATTCTTAAAGGACTGGTGTACATGGTCAATAACGCGACCATGACCATTGAACCCGGCACGGTTATCAAGGGTTCATACAGTGGTACCGACGTAGCTGCGTTGATCATCACCCGCGGCGCCAAGCTGCAGGCGAACGGATTGCCTACCGATCCCATCGTATTTACTTCCGCTTCGCCCAATCCGCAATCGGGTGATTGGGGCGGTATTGTGATCTGTGGGAAAGCCCCCGTCAATACCAGTTTCAACGGAGCTGCCAACACCCTGCAAGTGGAAGGCGGTGTTGATAATGCAAATGGCGATGGATTGGCCGGTGGTACCGATGCTGCCGACAACTCCGGTACACTGAGATTTGTACGCATTGAATATGGCGGATATGCTTATCAGCCCGACAAAGAGATCAATAGTTTGACCATGGCCTGTGTAGGAAATGGAACGACCATCGAAAATGTACAGGTGTCATATGCAAAAGACGATGCCTATGAGTGGTTTGGTGGTTCGGTGAACTGTAAATACCTGATCGCTTACAAAACATTGGACGATGATTTTGATACCGATAACGGATTCAGTGGAAAGATTCAGTTTGGACTGATCATTCGCGACTCCTTGTTAGCCGACATTTCTCGTTCGGAGGCATTCGAAAGCGACAATAACTCCGGTGGAACGACCGCTACGCCGAAAACGTCAGCTATCTTCAGCAACATTACTGCGATCGGCCCGCGTGCAACTCTGACCAATGTTGGCAACAGTCTGTTCCGTGGAGGTACACACATTCGCCGCAATACGGCCATCTCTATTTTCAACTCTATCATTATGGGTTGGCCGGTAGGCGTGGAGCTGGATGGTACAACCGGTTCTTCCGTTGCCTTGAACGTGGAAGACAG
>DFST01000145.1:9802-11333 GCA_002378975.1 Chitinophagaceae bacterium UBA3430 | reverse complement strand
CCGGTGCGGCTGGTGTCACCATCACCAACGATGCTGCCTTTGCTACTTGGTTCACCAGTCCTTTCTACAACAACGATCTTCTGGTTAATACAGCAGATGCCAAGTTGATTCAGCCTTTTAACTATGCTTCTCCCGATCCCACACCTTTCGGTGGATCCAACGGCAATGCCAAGATCCTGACCGGTGGCGGCTTTACCGATCCCAAGTTCAACGGAGACACGTATTTCGATAAGACAATCACCTTCCGAGGAGGAATTGCGCCCGCTGGGCCAAACTCAACCTGGTGGAAAGGTTGGACGAAATTCTAATAAAACTTCTACTGATAAACGATGCATCGCCTCCACCCGGAGGCGATGTTGTTTATACCTTTACAACTTGCCATGAAACCCAAACACCTAGCCCGCGACATCAGTTGGCTGAGCTTCAATGCTCGTGTACTGCAAGAAGCCAATGATCCGGCCGTTCCACTGCAGGACCGGATCCGTTTTCTCGGCATCTTCTCCAACAATATGGATGAATTCTTCCGTGTGCGGGTGGCCACCTTGAAGCGCATGGTTGAGCTTACCCGTCAGCGCAAAAAAGCATCCATTGATTTCATTGAATCTCCCCAACAGGTATTGGATGAGATCCAGCGGACGGTCCTGAAACAACAGAATGAATTCAATCGGATCTGGGAGGGTATTTATAGGCAATTACACAAGGAAGGGGTTTATCTGATCGACGAGAAAAAGCTGAATGCCGAACAGCGCGCATTTGTCCGACATTATTTCGACGAGGTGGTGCGTCCTTATATCATCCCCTTGATGATCGAAAACATTCCGCAATTCCCGTATCTGCGTGACAAGAGTTTGTACCTCGGTATCGTGATGCGGAATAAAAAAGATGCTTACCAGGAAAAGTTCTCCCTGATCGAGATACCCGCTAAATCCGTGGGGCGTTTCATTCAATTGCCCTCTAAGCCCGGCACGCATGCCATCATGCTCCTTGAGGATGTGATTCGGTTCAACCTGCCGGTGATCTTTACGCATACCAAATACGACCAATTCGAAGCCAGCGTATTTAAGATCACCAAGGATGCCGAGATCGACATGGATCAGGAGGTAGGATTGAATCTGGTGGAAAAGCTACAAAAGGGATTGAAAAGTCGACGTCGAGGCAAACCGGTCCGATTTGTGTATGAGCGCACGATGAATGCCGGTCTGTTGCAATACCTGATCGACAAACTCAAATTGACACGAAAAAGCAGCATCATTCCGGGCGGACACATACACAACTTCCGGCATTTCATCGATTTTCCGCGGGTGCTGCCCAGTGCCATCAAACGTCCGGCTCCATTCCGACACCCGGCTTTCAAAAAAAATCAGCTGGTTTCAGACGTGATTCGAGAGCGGGATGTGATGTTACACTTCCCGTATCACAGTTTTGAGCCAATTATTGATTTGCTGCGGGAGGCTGCCATGGACGATGATGTACGTTCCATTCACATCACCGCCTACCGATTGGCTTCCAATTCCAAGGTCATCAATGCCTT
>DFST01000145.1:6145-9430 GCA_002378975.1 Chitinophagaceae bacterium UBA3430 | reverse complement strand
CGTTTCGATGAAGAGGCCAACCTCGAATGGAAATCCCTCATGGAAGAAGAGGGCATTCAGGTGCTGGTCGGATTGCCTCACAAAAAAGTACATGCCAAGATCTGCACGATTCAGAAACTTCAGGGTAAAAAAATGATCAGCTACGGGTTCATCAGTACGGGCAACCTGAATGAGAAGACGTCCAATGTTTATGCCGATCATTGTTTGCTTACGGCCTCCCCAGTACTTATGCAGGAAGTGGAACAGGTGTTTACGTATTTACAGAATTGGTCGCGTGGCCTAACACCCATTCGCAATCTTCGCCATTTACTGGTAGCGCCGACCAACATGCGCCGTAAGATCCTGCATCACATTGAAGAGGAGATACGTGCTGCCCGCAAAGGCAAACCCGCGGAGATCATAATCAAGCTGAATTCGCTCAGTGACCTGACCTTGGTGGAGGCACTCTACAAAGCTGCCAAGGTGGGTGTTCAGGTTCATTTGATCATCCGCGGCATCTTTTGTCAGCGGATCAAAACGGATTCCGTGGAGCAATCGGTGCATGGCATCAGCATTGTTGACCAGTATCTGGAACATGCACGGGTAATGATTTTTGCCCGTGGAGGTAATCCGTTGGTTTATTTGAGCAGTGCCGATTGGATGGTCCGCAACCTGGATCATCGGGTCGAAGTGGCCGTTCCGGTATACGATGAGCGCATCAAGCAAGAGTTGATCGACATCATTCGCATCCAGTTGGTCGATAATCAAAAGGCCCGTATTTTGGACCCCGGTCTTTCGAATCGGTATGTACAAGCCGGTCGCAAAAAGATCCGTTCGCAAGAGCAGACCTATGTTTTCTTACGTGCAAAAACCAAATAAGTGATCCTGGCGGCCATCGACATTGGCAGCAATGCCGCCCGCTTGTTGATCTGTGAAGTGACCCGGATCGGTAAAGATTCTCGGGTCGATCGACTCAATTTCCTGCGCATTCCCCTTCGGCTGGGATTCGATGTTTTCGAAAAGGGTTTGATCGGCAACCGCCGCAAACGAATGTTGCTGGAAACGATGGAAGCATTCGCGCAATTGATCCGCATCCATGAAGTGGATCATTACATTGCCTGCGCGACCAGTGCCATGCGGGATGCGGAAAATGCCAAGGAGATCATCAAGGAAATTCGGCAGCAGACCGGCATCGGGATAGATGTCATTTCCGGCGAGTTGGAGGCAGAGATCATTTACGAGAATCACGTGGCTGAAATCCTAGATCCCAATCAAAGCTATCTATACATCGATGTGGGGGGTGGAAGCACCGAACTTACTTTTTATCACCGATCGGAAGTGGTGTTTCAGCGGTCATTCAATGTAGGGACGATCCGATTCCTGACAGCGCACCTCGATGATTCGGTTTGGCAGGAGATGAAGAAATTTCTGCGCGAGTTCGGTAAAGAGTATAAAAATGTTACGGCGATCGGTTCTGGAGGTAACATCAATAAATTGGTCTCTCTCGCGAATGAAAAGTCCAGTAAGATCCTGACTCAGCAGGTCATCCGGGATATGCACAAGGAATTGGAAGCCTTGTCGGTCGAGGAGCGAATGCATCGCTATAGGCTCAAACGCGATCGCGCCGACGTGATCGTACCCGCCTTATTGATCTATAATTACATCCTGAAATGGGCCGAGATCGAGGAGATCTATGTTCCGAAGATCGGCTTGGCCGACGGCTTGATCCGACACCTTCAAGATCAGTTGGATTCGTCGATCAAACGCTGAAGATGGCTGTTCGGTCGGGTGGGGCGATCAGGCCACCTTGCGTACTCGAATCTTTTTTTCCCAGACTCATCACTTTTCGGAGAACCGGTGTGATCCCATTTGAATAATCCCGTTTTACATATTCTCCTTGTTGCAACCAATTCCATAGGGCAGGCCGCTCCAGTTCGGTAAGTCTACTCAGGCAGCGGACCCCCATCAACTGCAGTGCAGCGGCATTGCATTGCTGCTCGTACTGTCCTTGAATGGGGATAGCCATTACTTTCTTACCCAAATGGATCGCCTCTGCCGGCGTTTCAAAACCCGCCCCGCATATGATTCCGTCGGAGTGGATCAAGCTCTCATCAAAACGTTTCCGATCAATGGGTAGAAATAACACATTAGCCTTTTTGTGGGCCACTTGGGTGGTTTTGGAGAAAACTTCAAATCGAGTACCCGGCAAAGAGGTGAATAGGGATTCTAAGAAGGCATCCTGATGGGCAGGCAGATAGACGGTGATGTGCCCGGCACGGGTCGGTGTAGCTTGAATGATCTCTGGTTTGATGATGGGGATGAAAACATGGGGATGATAGGATTCAAAGTGAAGTCCGACATGATGGCTAGCACCCACAAAGTGACGGAGTAACCATTCTCCGTGCCAGGATTTTTTTTCGGGGCGGGGAGTCTGGGCGTATTGAAAACTGGCTTGATGGCCGAAATGAACCGAGGGTACACCGCGCATGGAACAGGCCAACGACGTGATGAAATCAAAATCGTTGATCACCAAATCGTAATCGAGCACCGGCAGCGATTTCGCATCACGAATAACCTGTGCTGGTTTTATCCGCCGAAGCATTTGCCAATAACTCAATCCGCCCTTGTTGTTATAAAACAAGCTGACGCCTTGGCTCCGATGCCGAACCGGACCTTCAAAGGCCAAGTTGCAATTGGAGCCGCTCAAGAAAACATCCACCTGGCCATATAGTTCCAAAAAGGGGAGGAGTGTTTGAGCACGACTTACGTGTCCATTGCCGGTTGCCTGAACTGCGTATAAAATTTTCATGATACAGGCTGTAAAGAATGAATATGCATCGCCACCTCATTGGTGATCACGTCCACGACTGTATTCATGGAACGAATGGGGACAAGGGGAGCGGTGGCAAAATCGGATTCTTGATAGTGGTAAATATTCCAACCCAGTTGTGTGTACTCCAGGGAGGTCAAGTTTTCGATCCAATCACCGCTGTTCAAGTAAGTGACTTTCCCTTTTTCCGTTTCGATCACCCGGTGTTGAGGTTGATGGATGTGTCCACAGATCACGTAGTCGTATCCTTTTTCAATGGCCAGCTCGGCAGCGGTCTGCTCGAAATTGTCGATCCAAGACACGGCTTTTTTAACGCCGTTCTTGATCTTTTTGCTCAAACTCATCTTAGGTCGGTTGAGTCGGATCAGAAACCAATTGATCAGTCGATTCAGCAGAATCAACCAATCGTAACCAATGCCCCCCAACTTGGCAATGAACTTGGCGCTTCCTTTGGTGGTGGCATCGAATACATCTCC
>DFST01000145.1:3485-5810 GCA_002378975.1 Chitinophagaceae bacterium UBA3430 | reverse complement strand
TGAAAATGACTGAGCTGCCAGCCACTATATCGGCGAAGCATTTCATCGTGATTGCCGGTGATGTATACCACGCGGGTACCATGTTCCGTCAAATTCAGGATCTCCTTGATCACTTGAAGGTGACTGGCAGGGAAATAACGTTTGCTGAATTGCCATCCATCGATGATGTCGCCATTCAAGATCAACCATTTGGGACGAATGTGGCGGAGATACTGAACGATTTCCTTAGCATGGCAACCATAGGTGCCCAAGTGGAGGTCAGAAAGTACAACGATCTCTGCTTCTCGATAATTCATGGCCGGGAGTTTGTCTAAATTCTCCCGTCTAGGTTATCGGAATGCTACCGAAATCTTATGTTCTGATTAAATCGGATTTGTTTAATCTGGCTTGGATTCGAGTGTGAATCCAAATGTGGTTCCAATATTTTCCGTACTCCGCACGTGAATGCTTTGTCCATGCGCTTCGAGGATGTGTTTGCAAATTGACAGTCCCAAGCCACTGCCGGTCAGGTCCATGCTGCGCCCGGCTTCGGTCCGATAGAAACGCTCGAACACGCGCGGTAGTTCCGCTTCCGGAATGCCCACTCCGTCATCGGTGATCTCGATGAGGATCCGCTTCCCGTCTGTCTTGTAAACACTGGCCACGACCTCGCCCCCTTGTTTGCCATACTTGATCGCATTGGAGATTAGATTCGTGAGTACCTGACGAATCTTTTCCTTATCGGCAAAAACGAGTACGGGCGATTCCGACTCTTTTTTGATTCGACAGCTGATCTGTTTTTTCTCCGCCTTGGTCAGTTTCGTCTCGAAAACTTCTTGGATCAGTTCTTGCATCACAAATGGCTCCTTGGTCACCACGATCTCTCCGCGTTCCAACTTGGCGATCTGATCCAGGTCAGTCAACAAATGCGTAAGTCGGTGTACATTTTTTGCGGTGCGTTCTAAAAAACGTTTGGCCGTTGCCGGATCTTCCATCGCTCCATCTAATAATGTATCGACGTAGCCTTGGATGGCAAATACCGGGGTCTTGAACTCATGGGAGAGATTCTGCAAGAACTCGCGACGAAACTGTTCGTTGTGCCGGAGTAATTCCAATTCCATTTCATTTTCGGCAGCCCAGTTCTCTACGTCCACACCCACTTCCTCGATGGTCTTTTTGGGAATCAGGTATTTGTAATAGGTCTCTTCGCGTTTGGTGGCCTTGGTCTTGTAGATGAATTTATAAATGAGTTTGATCTGCCGATACACGAATCGATCCAGCATGAAGGAGATCAATAAATAACTCATCACGAAAACAGTTGCAAAACAGATCAGGGCCCATCCGATCTTATGCTCGACCAGCCAGAGGATCAACGTTTCAGGGATCGCCAATAAAAAAGCGGTCAGCAAGGCGATCTGTCGAGGAGAACTATTGCGGAAGGAAAACATGCAACAAAACTACGGGATGCCGATCAGCTCCATTCGAACTTGTAGCCCACGCCCTTGACGGTGGTGATGCAGTCGATGCCCAGCTTCTGGCGGATCTTGCGGATGTGCACATCGATGGTTCGGTCGCCCACGATCACCTCATTGCCCCAAACCAGGTTCATGATCTCTTGACGCAAGAACACGCGTCCAGGTTTCTGTGCCAATAGGAGGAGTAATTCGAATTCCTTTTTCGCCAAACTCGTCTCTTGTCCGTCGACCACCACCACAAAACGGTCTGCATCGATGACGAGCTGGCCAAAGCGCAATTGCCGCCCGGATTCTTTCTGCGGCAATCGACGGAACAGCGCCTGGATTCTGCTGAGGAATACTTTCGGACCCAACGGCTTGGTCAGGTAATCGTCGGCCCCCGTTTCCAGTCCTTTGATCTGCGCCAGATCGTCGCTAACGGCCGTCAGAAAAATGATCAGGGTCTTTTCAAAAGCCGTCTGTGCCCGAAGCAGCTGACAAACTTCGACGCCGGTTTTTCGGGGCATCATCACGTCCAGTACGATCAGATCGGGGAGATTCTTTTTTGCTTTTTCCAGCGCCTCATCGCCGTCCTTGGCCGTAAACACTTCGTATCCCTCCTGCACCAGGTTGTAGCGGAGGATCTCCAGGATATCCGGATCATCATCGGCAACCAGTACTTTTCGGATCGGGGTGGACATGCGTTTCTTTCCGCAAACCTACTCCGATTATCGGGTACGAGGGGGGAGTTAATGATTAATTAATATTCCTGCTGTTGCATTTCGCCCGCCCCCGACTGCCAACTACCTTTGCACCATGATTCGTCGGATCTGGTTCCTTGGTTGTTTATTGAATACCCTGTTGGTAATTGGGCAGACATCCACCCAACCCC
>DFST01000145.1:0-3165 GCA_002378975.1 Chitinophagaceae bacterium UBA3430 | reverse complement strand
CTCATCGATCAAGAACAGCTCAAGCTCCTTTCCTCCGATGGTACCGCAGATGATTCCTTCGATCCGCTGCACGATCCCGCCTCCCGCGACTGGTTGACCCGCGCGTTTACCCGGCAGGTCGACTGGATTCAATACCGCATCGAGACCGACAACACGCTCGAACATCGCCAAAAGATGAGTCAGTTGTTCGGACTCGAATACATCATTCGTCAATACCGACTGCAATGGCCCTTGTCGACCGGCATTCCCCCGGCCGAAGGCATCGCCCTGATCAACGCCTTTGCCCAATTGCTGGAGATCGAAAAGAAAGGCATCTCCATATGCTCCGCCTTTCTGCCGCTTAGTTATGAAGGGGGCATGGCCCTGCTGGGAACAGATCGATTCACTCAGCTATCTGGCTATGCCGCTACCCTAAACGACTTGGTGCTCAAGTATTGCCAGGCGCATCCGACCCGCATCCTGCCCAAACTCCAACAATTTCCCGATGTGGGTTCGGTCGATAGTTTATTGGCTGTGGTCGCACGTCGACAACCTCGATCGTTGTATGACTATGCCGCTGCGGGGGATCGGTTGGGTGCACGCATCCGAAGCAATGGCGATACGTACGTGAAGGTGATCGCCACCATGGCAGTCAGCAAGAACGGACAACAATATTTTCCCTTCCTCGATCAGATCATTCGCGGCAAGCTCAGCTTCCGCGACGTCGATGCCGTACGTGAAGACACCATTGGCTATTATCAACTGCTGGTTCGCACCCAACGCGATTATTGGTCGCGCGCCATTGCCGGTGATACAGCTTTTGAGTTCACCGCGCTCACGCAACGCCTGGAGAAAAAAGCATTGGAGGATTTCGTACACATCATCAACGGACTCCACAACGAAGGGGCGGAGGTTCGATTCGCACGGCTGCAAAAACTCTCTGCCGAAGAACTGTATTACCTCGCTGTATCATCCGACGGCAGTATCTATACTTCGAGTTTTGTGAAAGGGATCTATCCGCTTATGATGCAACGAATCCGTCAGCGAGGCGATTCCCTGTTGATGCAAGTGCAGTTTGACCGGTATCGGAAATTCATCAAGATGGCAGCCGGCTACAATACGCTGGGTGATTTCCTTCGTTCCTTCCCTCCATCCGCAGATGGCCTACAGCTCACCGATTCCGAGGTCTTGATGAAAGCATTCGTGGGTCGACTGGAGCGCACCCAAGGATTGGAAGAGGGGGTGGACGTGGCCGATTCCTATGCCAGCATCCTCGAGCATTTGAAACCATTGGCCGATCAGATGTTGACGCAGACCGGATACAACCTGACCCGCAACCAAACCAATGCAGACCGTCGAGGACAAGTCATTTATCGCATTTTGCAAACCTTGTTTCGATCGGCCGACAGCACACAAAAAGTAGATCTCACCCGTGAATTGGGCATCCCGCCTGTTTATCAGGTTCCCTATAAAAGATTGGTGAATGACAGCGGACAAGTCATCATTCAGGTTTTCTTTTACGGCGATGTAGACGGAAAGAATATCTTCAACGGATTCCTTCGGATGTTTAATAACTCCAATTGGAAATTGGATGATGCGCATCCGCAATGGGTGGTGATCCGTTCCGTAAAAGGGAAGCCCGTTTTCATTTATGCGAATCGTCCGCTGCCCGAAGAAACCGGCGATGACGATAAAGCCCAGGCGGCCCTCACCGAGTTTTTATACAATAAAAATTGGCTGCCGACCATTACGATCCACCGCGGCCATAGTTATTATGCACCCGCCACCATCGACCGCCTTTCCAGCCAATCTCGCATTGTATTCATGGGATCTTGCGGGGGCTATCACCTGATCCACGATGTATTGGAAAAAGCGCCCGATGCGCACATCATTGCCTCCAAGCAAATTGGGGCCACGGAAGTGAATCGCCCCTTTTTTCAGCTACTCACCGAAAAGATGCGCCAGGGCAACGACATTGACTGGATTCCCTTCTGGCGTGAATTGGATCAGCTGGTTGATGTGAAGGAATTCGATGACTATATTCCGCCCTACAAAAATTTAGGCGCCCTGTTCATAAAGGCGTATCAAAGAGAAATGGACAAGAATTAGTTTTGCCCGCTCAATCAACCTCTTTGTCCAACACGCCGAATACTTGGCTTCAATTCAGTCTGCTGCGCCGTCTCTACGGGTACGCACTTCCGTACCGTCGCCGTTTTTACACATCCCTGGTGTTGGCCATCTTGCTGGCATTATTGACACCGATTCGACCCTGGCTCATTCAACAGACAGTCAATGTGTACATCGCACAGAACTTGGTAAATCTGTTGATCTGGGTAACGGTGATCCAGATCGGATTTTTGTTGTTGGAAACCGCGATTCGATTTGGATTTTCATTCCTGACGGCCTGGCTCGGCCAAGCCGTGGTGCGTGATCTTCGGGTGGGTGTATTCAATCACGTCACGCACCTGAATCTGCGTCAATTCGATCGCACCCCGATCGGCACACTCACCACCCGCACCATCAATGACCTGGAGTCGATCAACGATGTATTCGCCGACGGACTCATTCCGATCTTGGCCGATCTGCTCTCCATCGCCTGTGTGCTCACCTACATGTTCTGGACCGATTGGCAACTCACCCTCATTGCCCTGATTCCTTTCCCGATCATGGTGGTTGCCACGTACATTTTCAAGGAGAGCACGCGTAAATCATTCCAGAAAGTTAGAACCGCCGTAGCCGATCTCAATGCCTTTGTGCAGGAGCACCTCACGGGCATGTCGTTGGTGCAGGCTTTTGTGGCGGAGGAGCGCGAACAGCAGCAATTCAACGTCATCAACAAGCGACATCGACAAGCAAATATCCAAGCCATCTTCGCTTACTCTGTTTTCTTTCCGGTAGTCGAGATCGTGCTGGCGCTCTCCATTGGCGCCGTGGTTTGGTGGACTTCCCGCGAGGCGCTGGCGCTGCAACAAAGTCAGCAAGGGGTCGTCATTTCCTTCATCCTTTGTTTGAATCTATTGTTTCGTCCGCTTCGAATGATCGCGGATAAATTCAACGTGTTGCAAATGGGTGTGATCGCGGGTGAGCGGGTGTTCAAAGTGCTCGACAACGACGATCACCTGACCGACACGATCGATCCCTTGCCCGTTGATCGACCCATTCGAGGGGAAATCCGGTTTGAACAGG
>DFST01000067.1 GCA_002378975.1 Chitinophagaceae bacterium UBA3430 | reverse complement strand
TCTAGTCCGACCCAGCCCCCCACACCCCTGGCCTTGCCTCCTGCACCCGTCCAGCAATCCGAATCAGTTCAATATCGACCTGATCGTACTATTCGCCCTGTAGAAGTCCAATTGGAAACCCGAGAAATGTCATCCGATAAGCCTGAAGAAGATCTGATCGTCAAAGCAGAAGAGCCCCCGGCCTCATCCGAAACAAAGCAAATCGAGGTTGTATCGGCGGATAATACCGTCAAAGACCTAGACAAGGTGAATGCTGAAGTCGCCCAAAAGGAATTGGATCTGGCAACCAGTCGGCAGGCCACAGCGATGACCCTGACTGCCAAAGAAAAGTCGTTGAAGCGTTCTAAAATGGACATTCAACGGGCCGACAAGCCTGAGCCGGTAGCTGGTTGGGCAGCCTATGAAGATTATTTATATGGCAACGGCAGCCGCAAGTCCGTGGCCCCCACGGCCAACAATACCGTTACCCGATGGGAGGTTCTGCTTTCCTTTGAAGTAGATGACAAAGGACGACCTACCGAAATTCGTGTGGAGGAGTCGGGCGGCACCTATTACGACGGCGCAGCCAAAAAGCTATTGGTCGAGGGGCCTGACTGGAAACCTGGAAAACCAGGAAGCCGTGGGCAGTTGCGGGTACATTTCTAGGGCTAACTTTGCTGCTCTAAAATCAACACGATTATGAAGCGTATTTTATTGGCAGGCTTGTTCCTGTCAGCCAGCATTCTTTCAGAAGCCCAATTGAAAACGCCCGCTCCCAGTCCGGTGCAAAATCTGCGGCAGGACTTTGGTCTGGGCACAATAGAACTCTCTTACTCGCGTCCTGGTGTACGTGGACGTAAAGTATACGGCGACTTGTTGCCTTACGGACAAGTTTGGCGTACCGGTGCAAACAGTGCCACCACCATCAGTTTCACGGATGAAGTGATCGTAGGAGGGAAAAAAGTCCCTGCTGGCAAATACGGCTTATTGACCATTCCCGGTGCCAAACAATGGATCGTTATTCTGACTAAGCAGACCAATGTGACCAGTCCGGCCGATTACAACGCTGAACAAGATGTGGTACGCGTTAACGTATCTACCACAAAATCCAAGACCTCTACAGAAACGTTCACCTTGTCGATTCAGGACATCAAGCCGACGAGCTGTAATCTGGTCATGAGTTGGGAAAAGCGGAGTTTCTCCTTGCCCATCCAAACCGAAATTGAAGGAAAGATCATGGCCAGCATTGAAACTGCCATGAAAACCGAGAAACCCCCTTACTACAACGCGGCCATGTATTTCATGGATAATGGCAAAGACCTGAATCAGGCGCTTGCTTGGTTCGATAAGGCCGTTGAATCCAATCCCACTGCTTTCTGGATCCACTACCAACGTGCCAACTGCCTAGCGAAACTGGGCAAGAAAGCTGAGGCAATCGCAGGTGCAGAAAAATCAAAACAATTGGCCACCGAAGCCAAGAACGGCGATTACGTAAAACTGAATGAAAAACTACTCGCTGAGTTGAATAAATAATTCAATCAGGATAGCTTATCAATCCCCGTCACCTGACGGGGATTTTTTTGTCCCATCCGAACACTTAGCAACAGCGAAAAGACAACGACCGCTCCAGCCCCAATCGGATTCAACCAGAGAAATCCGATCTTGAATCGATCGGGGAAAAAATAGCCAGAAAAGAAAACACCGAGTACGATCAACTCACCGATGATCAATCCCCAAAAAACGGCCGTAGCATTTCGGATCACGGGAATAAATAAAGCCACCAGAAAGACGCCTAGGATAACCCCATAAAATAAGGAACCCAGAATATTAACGGCCTCGATCAAACTATTCCCAATGTTGTAGGTGAACATCGCTACCACAATACAGAATACGCCCCAACCCAGCGTATACCATTTTGACAATCGATAAGCCTGCTCTCCTTCCGCTGGATGCTTAGCAAATCGATTGTGCAGATCAACCATGGAACAGGCTGCCAATGAATTGATGGCAGCGGCAATGCTTCCCCAGGAAGCCAAAAAGATCATGGCGATCAACAAGCCGACCAATCCTGCCGGCAGGTGATCCAATACAAACCGAATGAAAATATAATTGGTGTCGTTCCCATCTCCACCTGGAACCCGATCATTCAACCATCCCTTTACCTGCTTCCGTATGGCATCGGCCTCTGTTTGTGCTTGTTGAAGTTTGGGAATCAGCAAACTCGCCTGTACACTCCCTTGCCCACCGGCTTGTACATATTCTGTAGCTACGCGGCGCTTGATTAATTGGAAAGAATCGTATCGCACTTGCGCCAGTTGAAAAGAATCCCGATAGGCTGATCGCTGAATCCGTTCTTCCTGCACCTGATTAAAGATCAAGGGCGCCCGCTCAAAAGAGTAATAACTGAAGAGCAATGCCCCCACCAAAAGAATCAAGAATTGCATGGGAATTTTCACCAGCCCATTCATCAACAATCCCAACCGACTCTCCCGAACAGATTTTCCGGTTAAGAAACGACCAACCTGACTTTGATCGGTTCCGAAATAAGACAGTGCCAGAAAAAATCCACCTATAATTCCACTCCAAATATTATAGTTATCCCCCCAATTGAATCCCTTCGCCGTCATTCCATCGGTGATCACATTAAGCTTGCCCAACTTACCACTGATGTCCAAGGCGTCCACAAATCCAACTTGCTCGGGCATCAGGTGTACAAGCAAATAGCCGGCCAGGAACATGGACAATAAAATGATCGCGAACTGCAATTGTTGCGTGTAGGCCACCGCCCTTGCCCCTCCGCTGAGCGTGTAGATGATGAGTAGTCCGCCCATGAAGAGATTGGTCCAGTAAATATTCCAACCCAACAACGAGGACAAAATCAAAGACGGCGCAAATATGCTGATGCCGGTAGAAAGACCTCGCTGCAAGAAAAACAAGAGTGAGGTGAGTGTGCGCGTTTTTCCGTCAAATCGATGTTCCAAATACTCATAGGCAGTGATCACGTTCCATTGGCGAAATCGGGGAACAAAAAAGGCACTGATCACGATCATGGCCAATGGAATACCAAAATAATATTGAACGAAGCGCATCCCATCGGTAAATCCTTGTCCGGGCGCTGATAAGAACGTGATCGCCGAAGCTTGCGTACCCATGATGCCCAATAACACCAGTCCCCAAGACAAATTTTGATTCGACCGAAAATACCCATCCAAATCCCGGGTGGTTTTACTTTTCCGAATGCCATAAAATACCACACCGGTCAGCGTCAACATCAATACGATCCAGTCCAGTGCGTGCATGATTGTTGTTTAAGCGAAAAATGAAGTGAACTGTTGAAATAAAAAGATCAATACAGCCAATACCAGAACCAGTGCCAGGTACCAACCGGTATAAGATTCACTTGTCGACTGCTGTTTCATGGATGTATCCGCTTATTGTTTACGTGAATTCCGAAGCCAGCCTGTGAACACGATCAACCCAGCCAGAAAAAGGCCCAATAATATGCCCAGTCGAACACGCTTGACCAACATACCCAGTACGAGTCCGAGTACAATGGCCAACCACATGGCTACTTCGCTGCGCGATTGCTTGGTGTTTTTATTCATTGATCTTGCTTGGCATTGAGTGCAATGAGATTGGCCAATAATCGATAAGCACCGGTAACGCCAGCGGGCAATTGTCGGAACAGACTCAGCCCGGTATACGTGAACCAACCTTTGCCGTACGAAGCGATCATCAAGGATCCATCATCGGACCGCTCGCCTGGATCGGCCATGGAAAGAAGCTTTTGAAAACGACCAGTGGTATCGGCCGCGTGATAGATCGATCGCTCTTGCACCCAGCCCTCAAAATCGGTTGGCACCAATTTATTCGGTTGATTGAATACCGGATGATCGGGCTGTAAAAAAATCACCGGCCCTTGCTCGTCCGTTACCCGATTGCGCGTGATCTGAAAAGGGAAAGGCCCGATTTTGGCCCGTACCGGACCGATCTGATTGCTCGTATTGTATTGTACAATCAGATTTCCTCCCTCTTGCACATAACTCATCAGTTTTTCATAAGCATCATTGAGCCAGCCATGGGTGTTGTAAGCACGTACACCCGTGACGATTGCATCAAATTCGGTCAAGTTCAATTTACTCAATTCCGCTTCGCCCAATTGAACCACCTCATAACCCATGCGCGCCAAGGCTTCCGGAATCTTATCGCCAGCGCCCGCTATATAACCAATGCGCTTGCCAATGATCTTAAGATCGATGGACCGAACGCGTTGTCTCGTAGATTTGAAATAATGCAATTCCGGAATGTAATCGTACTCAATTTTTGTCAGCCGACCTGCTCCAACAACGGCCTGACCGGCAGGATCCAATACCTGAAACTGATAATCACCGGGCCCTACCAACACCAACTTAGAACGACGCAGGATGCGCCCCTTGTCCAACGACGCAATCTCGCCTAAATCGACTACTTCGCTTTTATTCACCGCGCGGATCCGCTGTGCCTGCATGGGCTGATTCGCTTGGATACGGAATTTCAGGTCAGACTTTGTTTTTTTCTCTGTTGAAACCAGGGTCAATTCTTCATCGGCATCCAGTTCTGTTTGGGGACGAACAATCAGTGACTTGAAAATTTCTCCCCGTACCGGATCGGTCAATTTGTATACAATCGGCACCGACAGCGTGATTGGTTGGCCGTAGATATTCAATTGCAACCGAACAGAATAAGCCGGCGCATTCTCAGGCAGACCAATCTCCGTTTGATCGGGAATAACAAACCGTCCTTTCTGCATTTCGTTTTCTAACCAATAGGGCTGCGTGGTTTTGGAACCGAATGAAACCGGGATCATGCCAATTAAAGCAGTTGGCTTATTCTCAACCAAGTTTCGCCCCAAGGTGGTGTCTGTTTTTCCATAGGAAGCACTCATTAACACAGCATCGACTTTCTGACGAGCAATCAGACTCAAGTTGAAACGAAGGGTATCGCCCCAAGCTACGCTGGGTGAGGTAGCGATGGCTTCCGAGTAGATGCCGGCACATTGGAGCACAAGAGTCTGTACTTGCGAAATCTTATAATTGACCCAATCAGATGCCGGCAACCCAATCAAACTGCGATGAAGTTGAACCAGCCCCTGAACAGAACGTTCCGGTCGAATGGGATCGTAGTATCGGATCAAGCTATCGATCTGACGGACGATTGGTGTCGCTCCCGGAATACGAGACCAATCGGTAGTGACATCCGAAATCAATTCATTGACAGGTGCCGAACCTCCGGTTGTTTTGAAATACTCAAACGATTCACCGCGGGTAGCCGGCACCCCAAATCCCTGACTTTTGTGTTGAGAGCGACTTTCTGCAGCCATCTCACCATAACTCTTTCCCAAGAGTGGATTATATCCACCCACATCGATCTTCAATTGATCGGGAGCCGTGGTGTTCGTTCCTCCGAAATTGAAGGTGTTCCACAAAATGCGCTTGGGTTGCCACACCGATACGTATTTCAACTGCTCCGGAAAACGACTGGGATCACCGGCAGCCAGAAAAGCCTCGTTGGCCAAAATGGCGGAACCGGTATGATGTCCATGACCGCCTTCACCCGTGGTCGGGAATCGGGTAACAATGATATCCGGACGAAACCGACGGATCACCCAAACTACATCGGCCAGTACACTGTCCTTATGCCAGATGTTGAACGTTTCTTCTGGATTCTTCGAGTAACCAAAATCATAGGCTCGAGTAAAAAACTGCTCTCCCCCATCGATCCGTCTGGCTGAAAGAAGTTCTTGTGTACGGATCATACCCAGCTCCACCCCTTGTTCATTACCGATTAGATTTTGCCCCCCATCGCCGCGCGTCAACGATAAATAACCGGTACGGTATTTTTTTTCATTGGCCAGAAAAGTAATAAGTCGAGTATTCTCATCATCCGGATGGGCGGCTATGTACAAGACGGAACCCAATACCTGCAGTTTTTGCAAACCATGCAGGATTTGTGCTGAAGAAACGGTTGCCGGTCGTTGCCCATACAATGAGCCTGCAAACAAAAACGTAAAAAATATCGATAGATAATACTTCATGAAAATAAATTATTGTCCAACCATAAACACCGCATTCGAGAACAGCAGCTTACCGTTCTCCCAAAAACTTCGGAATAAGGGATTATCCGTCAAGCAGACGATCTGTCCACGTCCAACCGACTGAACACCGAACAAAGTCCCATTCGCCAATTTGGATTTTAGCCCATTGCCCACAAATCCGGCAACATGCGCACCGGATCCAAGCACACCCACATTCCATCCCTCTTCACTCAATGGCTCCAGGATGTTTCCATCCAATTTGAGCGTGTAGTAAGATTTTGGATACCCATAAGCAAGCGGATGGCTATTATCCAATTGAACCTGCCAGATGGAGCCGGGTGTGATGGCTGAAACCGCATCGCGCTCACGTGCCTGATAATCGGAAGTGACCACGGAATCGGTCGACTCTGTTTTTTTGTCTTCTGATTTCTTGACCTTGACACCCCATTCGCCCAGTTGCGTAACAGCCGATTCCAATGCGATCAATCGGCCACCACCTTGCATCCACTTTTTACAAGCCTCCGCCTGATCTTTATTAGCCAGGAAAGAATAATTACCATCCGATAAGATCAGCACGTCCACTTGTGACCAATTCATACGCCCTAGGTCTTGCTGATTCACCAAGCTGATCGGGTATTTCAATTGCTGATCGAAGAATTGCCAGATCTCACCGCAGGCATTGGCATTCACGCCCTCTCCACTCAGTAACACCACACGGGGCAAACGCAGGTTGCGAACCCGCTCACTGCCAAAATCCGATCCCGCATCGACCAGTCCGGTTGCGATTGGGAAAATAGCAGCATCGGAATTCAACGTGTATTCTTTTACGATCTCGTGGAATCGTTCTCCTAAATGTTGGTTAGAGGCTGGAATCACCAGCACGGTTCCGGCGGCAAAAGATTTACCGGCTGTTGTGAAAGGCTGTTCGGCATAACGCAATACGATGCCGGCCTTCCCAATCGATGTGGCCAACCGTACGGCGGGTAATCCATCCCACGGAATCGCATACCCATAAGTGGAGCGGACAAAGCGGCGCTTCTCCCCTTCCTGATTGACGGGTTGCGAAGCGATCTTGTCTTTGCTGGCGATTGCGTCGAGCCCATATGCATAGGGCAATGACCAAGCCGTGATGTCATAAGTAACTGTATCGGCCAGTTTGGTGCGTGGCTCGAATAAAACCGTCACCATCGCTGCGCGGGGTTGTAGGGTTGAGATCACCAGATCACCTGCTTGCGCGGTTATCATCGTTTCCTTGCCGGTTGCATAATGAACACCTTTGACCGGCCCGGCAGTAGCCTGCTCATAGCGAATCCCGTTTCGATCCAGTAATTGTTGGAGTGCACGTATGCGAACGGCATCCTGCGGACGATTTCGGATCAGGTAAGATTTGTAAACGCCTTGTCCTGTACTCACAGCCTGATTGAAATATTTCCGGAATTCACTGATCAATGATCCGGATTGGTTGGCGGCCACTTCAATGGTGCTCATCGAGGTCGTGAAATGATGCAAGGCCCGATCGGTCAGCGTCAAGGTGTCTTCATCTTTATTGATCACGCCCAGTCCCGCTCCGATCCCTCCTTGCTCATAGGTCATTCCGATGGAGCCATTGTAAGTTGGATAGGTATCGCCGTAAGACGGATACAACAGATCGAATACTTGTTTGGTGAAGTACAGCCATCCGTTCGAGTCAAAGTATCGTGCATGATTCTTGCCGATCGAATTTTGGAAACTGCGTTGCCAAGGGGTGATCACTTCATGAAAAGGTTCGGCAGCCGGAGCAAAATAATAGGGCTCGTTGTATCCTTGTTCGTGAAAATCTACATGGACTTGCGGCATCCAGTCGAGATAGAGCTTCATCCGTTGGCGACTTTCTGTTTGAATTTGCCAGGCCCAATCGCGATTCAGATCGAAATAATAATGATTGGTCCTTCCGCCAGGCCAAGGCTCCCGATGCTCGCGCGATAGATTGGCCGGGTCGTATTTTTCACCCACGACGCTGTTGTACCAATTGACGTAACGGTCGCGTCCGTCTGGATTCAGACAAGGATCGATGATCACCACCGTATTCTTCAACCAACGTTGAACGGCGGTATCGGATTGCAAGGCCAGCGTATATAAAGTAAGTAAGGAGGCCTCGGAGGAGGAGGCTTCATTACCATGCACATTGTAACTCAACCAAACTAAGGCGGGCGCATCGGCTTCGATGGCCGCAGCCCGATCACGGGCTACATTGGCTAAACGCAGGTTGTTGACCCGAATGGATTCCAGTCGATCGATGTTGCCGGGCGTGGATACGACTGCTACCATCAAGGGGCGACCTTCATTGGTACTGCCATAGGGCATTAACTTGACGCGTTCGGGCGCTTGCTGGGCAATGCGTTCGAAATACCCAACCAAGCGATGATGCGGCGTAAATTTTTGTCCAACCGAATACCCCAAGAATTCAGCAGGTGTGGTTAATTTCTGCGCACTGAGCAAGGAGTAAAACATTAGTAAAGCAAGCAGCAGGTAACCTGCTGGTTGGAGCCGGGACTGGGTGGTTCTCATGCAATCGCTTT
>DFST01000069.1 GCA_002378975.1 Chitinophagaceae bacterium UBA3430 | reverse complement strand
GCACAATTCAGTCAGGCTCGACTGCAGGCAACCGGACTGACCTGTGCGCTTTGCAGTAAATCCATACATCAGGCACTAGGCAAACTTTCTTTTATTGAATCGGTGAAACCCAACTTGAAGTCTTCTTCATTCGATTTGCGTTTTAAAACCGGATTGCCCGTATCTGTTGCTTCCTTACGAACCGCCGTGGAAGATGCTGGATTCTTTATCGGGGACCTGACCCTTCAGATTGAAAGGCCTCTCTCCGAAAAAGAAACGGCGGACGGCAGCTTCATCGATCGTGGAGTTACGTATCAGATCGAAGGAAAACTGGATGAAAAGAAAATGGTCCAAGTGATTGATGCTGGGTTTATGCCGGACAAGGAGTTCAAACGGCTTGCTTCCCGCTATAAGTATTTAACTCAGGCAAAATCGGCCCAGTCAATGGTTAACCTCTTGGCGAAAAAATAAGACTATGCGCATCCGGAATTGGGTCTTTTGTACGTTGTTTCTTTCTTCCTTCCAACTGAATGCACAATTGCCAGCAGGAACCAAAGCACCGGCTATTCGGTTGCCGAATGTTGCCGGAAAGTTCATTTCGTTGGATTCGCTCAAAGGACAGTGGGTGCTGGTCGATTTTTGGGCCTCTTGGTGTGCCCCCTGCAGGTTGAGCAATCGGACCATCCGGAAATATTACGAAGAATGGAAAACAAAAGGGGTGGAGGTATTGGGCGTATCGCTGGACGAGAACCGCGCTAATTGGATCAAGGCGATCAAACAAGATAAGATCAGTTGGCTTCAAGTGAATAGTCCACCCAAGTGGGATGACCCCTTGGTGCTCAACTGGCGGTTTGAACGGATTCCTACTTCGTATTTGATTGATCCGGCCGGAATCGTGCAATCCGTAAACCCAGATCCAAAGTCGGTCTCGAAATTTATATCCAACCAATGAGTATCCGTAAATTAATATACGGATTTGGGATATTATGGCTTCCGCTGCTCGGTCATTCGCAGGAATTGTATGTATTCAGCGACCCGGCTTCCAATATTCCCGCGCGATCGTTGAGTGCCAAAATAAAGTCGCATGGGGTAGGAGCGGATCAGATCTATGGACGCTTCACCTATCGGGTAATGCCCCAGCTGATGGCAGGGATCACTAAAAAAATGCAGGTTCGGTTGTCCGCTTCTGCTTCCAATATGCATACCGATCAGTTAGAGGCCGAATCGATCGGGCTTGGAATGAAATATCGATTTCTTTCAAAAGATGGAATTCATCGTCATTTTCGAATGGCAGCTTTTGTAGATGGAAGTTTGTCGCGTGTGCCATTTCACTATGAAGAGATCAGCCTAATGGGTGATAAAACCGGCATCGAGACCGGACTCATCGCTACTCAACTTTGGCACAAACTAGCCATATCCACCACGATCAGTCGTACAGAGCTGTTGGACAAGTCGCGCTACGACGGACAGGTCTATTTCCCCGCTCGTCAATACCGATCCGTTAATTACAGTTTATCGGCTGGATATTTGTTGTTCCCTCGTGCGTACAAGAGTTATGATCAGCCGAATCTGAATCTTTATGTGGAGTTTTTAGGGCAACGACTCATCGGCACTGGTTTTCGATACGCCGATTTAGCCCCGGCTCTGCAATTGATCTTGAACAGCAATACCAAGATTAACGTGGGCAAGCGCTTTCAATTATCGGGCAACATGCAGCGCATGGCCCGCCAAAGTTGGTTGATCAGTATCGAGCGAAGCTTTTTGCAGGCTTGGCGCTGATCCGTTTTGTGGCGGTAGGTGCTCGAAAGGAAAATCCAATGGCCAAATAGAAATCCGTGGCAGCTTTTGTCAGTCCGTATGAGCCCGAGAAATCTAATTTGGTGTCGTCGCTCAAATAATAGGCCACGCCGCCGGCGAGGGAGTGCTTCGGACTACTTCCTTTACGAACCGACCCATATGCTTCTACATAAGCATACCCATTTTCACCCACATTGATTCCGGGTGCAAACGTGTAGATCCAGTCGGGCGTGTTGCTGGCGCCATCCCACTCGGCTCCGAAATTATAGCCCAGTGCCGCTTGCTCACTCAGCGTGTTTTGGAAAGTGAATCGAAAGTTCGGTGCCCATTTTGAAATTTTAAAAGCTGGTTGACCGATCTCCGGAATACCGACATGTGCGATCAGCGATGTTTTTGGAGTCAATCCTTTCTCTTCGAGTAGAGAGACCTTTCCGCCAATTTGTAATGGAAGCAAGCCGGTTTCTTTTCCTGTCGACTGCAGTTCTGTAATCAAACGGAATTCAAATCGTGGATTCAATCCAAATTTCCAAAGCGAGGTGGGATGGACCCACTGGGTTTGACCATCTACCCGCTCGTAGTTGAATCCGAATTCGGCCTGCAGGAAACGTTGTTTGGTGATATAGGGCGATTCGGTTTGGTCGGGTCGATCCGTTTCCATGCGTCCATTTGACTGGGCAAATGTGCTAAGGGATAAAAGCAGGCAGAGGGTGAATAGGACGAAGTATTGGGTCTTCATAAATTAAGATTCAAAATAGCAGATACTACCGCCCACCCAGGTTCTGTCCTTGTTGTATCGGGTGCCCACCATTTTGCCCTTGCTGATCCGGGCTAGGTTCATGGTCGGAATTGGACGATCGGCTCCGGGAGGCCAACAATAAAAAATGCGGATCTCCACTTTGGCAGGATCATCGGGTGTGGGGATCACCGAGGCATAGGGTACCTTTCGCTGCAGGATCCAGTTGCTCGGGTCGGGAATTTGTTCCAGGTCGGACGGAGTTGGATCGATGATCACGCCTTGTCCGGCAAACGAAAACAAGGGTTTCAATACATAATTTTCTAGGTCGGCAGGAATCTGTTTTACTTCATTCAAAAAGAAGGTGGCAGGTATATTTGGGTGACGCAGATAGGGCAATAGGAACTTACTGATGCGATAGAACCAATGCGGATGCGGGCACCATTCCACTTCGGTCGCTTCGGTCAGCAATCGTCCTTTGGCGCGTATTGGCTCTGATTGTTGCTCCAGTTCATCAAATATGATCCGGTTGTAAATGCGCCGAATGGGATGCGTCATTCCGTCGCGTTCATAGAAAAGTTGACCATTGTGCAAAATTATATCGGTCAAACAGACGACGGGTATGCCCAATAATTCCTGCGTGCTATAAAAATCGATTCGAGTTTTTTGCTGATGAGGGAGGATCTCTAGTAAAACAACTTCTTGCGGGGGGTGATCGCCAACGATTGTTTTTCGCAACAGCTCTTCATAGGATAGTTCATTCAGTCCGCTCAAGTAGGGGCTTAGTTTTTCATCGATCTGAAAGTGGGACCGATAAAGTTTATCCAGCAGGATTTGATAACCAAATAGAGTAGGGAATCCTTGTAATTCGATGAGCTGGGGACTTAATTCATTTTCTTCGTTCAGGCATACGCCAAAGTCAAAGGCAATAAAATCAGGATTGCCTTCATTGCCAGGAATCGTCCAGTCGTTGGGTATGGCTACTGCGGTCTTTTTCAGCAGATCCGTTTCTGTCATCAGATCGATGATGTACTCACAGGTATCGATCATTTGATCTTTGAAAGCTTTGGGTAGGAAGACAGGCGTTTCTGCGACCCGAAAATCCAAGGCACCCGGATAACGAGCTTTCATTTCCCGAATCAATGAATCATATTGCTCGGAATGAAAGTTGGCATTAAATGATCGTCGAATTGTTTCGATCATGGTGGTAAACTAGGTAGGTAAGATAGCCAATCCGACAGGAATGGACAAGGATCAGGCCTCTATGGACAACAACGCTTCGGCAGCCTGATTCAGGAAGTTAGGGATCACCTGGCTGTAGGTCAATTGGATCTTATCCGCATCTCCCAATTGCTCCAACATACTTTTCCATTTGGCCTCTCCGTGGTTTTCGATCACCTGTTGTTTGCGGTCCTCTTGCAACAAATAGAGTTGCATCCCTTTGGCATCCGCCTCCGGGTGAAACTGCGTCCCGATCATCCAGGGATTGATCCGTGCGGCCATCAGGGCACGCTCATAGGGCACATGGGGACGTTCTTTTTCTAAGCACAGTGTTCGTCCGCCCATTTCCTCCAACCGGTGATCGTTTGGGTGAATGACCTGGTAATCGCGGCTGTCAACGGCGTAGAACGGATCGTTGAGGCCCTGCAGGATTGGTTCCAGGTCCCCGCCGGGTAAACGATGGATGGGGAATACGCCAAACGCGGTTGAGTGACGCTTGCAAACCATCCCCAGATTCAAGTGTCGACAGGCGAGCTGGAAGGAATGGCAAATAAAGAAAACGAATTTCTTATCGCTGGTATTCGGATTGGCATTGTGTCGAAGGGTTCTGTCCAGCCAGCGACACCATTGAATGTCCCAGTCCTCATAGCGACTGGAGAGCGGATCGCCCGGACCGCCGGTCGAAATATATACATCGAATTCCAAGCCGGGTAGTTCAGCGCGTTGACGTACATCAAATAGCTGAATGGATAAATCGATCTGTTCGCTACTTGACCATTCTTGCAGGATCTGTTGAATGCAACGCATGCCCTGATTGGCAGCACCTTGGTAAAGATCAAGAATGGCAATTCGAAGCAGCGGTCGTCCAGTCAAATGCATACCACAAAATTAATCGGATTCGAGGGTGGTACTGAGCTAAGAAGCCGATGTATTCTCCACAGTTGTGGATTTATTTTCTTCGGTAAACGGGACGACCTTGAATGTAGGTAGACAAGATCGTGGTTGATAAGATGGATGATTCTGGAACTTGCATTAGATCTTGATTCAGAACGATGAAGTCTGCCCATTTGCCTTTTTCCAAACTCCCTTTTGATTTCTCTTCGAAACTACCTTTAGCCGCCCAGAGGGTCATGCCTCGTAGTGCTTGTTCGCGGCTGAGGGCGTATTCCGGCAGAAACCCTTTTTCAGGCCAACCCATTGCATCTTTTCGTACGGCGGCGCTGTAGAAAGTTTTCATGGGCGATATGTCTTCTACGGGGAAATCAGTTCCCAGCGGCATCCATCCGTTTTGTTCCAATAAGGGTTGATAGGCATATGCGTGTTGGATCCGTTCAGGGCCCAATCTTTTTTCGGCCCAGTACATGTCCGAGGTCGCATGTGTAGGTTGAACAGATGGGATCACTTTGAATTGACGAAATAAGACCCGGTCGTACGGATTCACAACTTGCGCATGCTCGATGCGCCAACGCAGGTCATTTCGTTTCGGCAGATATTTACCGTACGTGTTTAGGATCACTCGGTTGCCACTGTCGCCAATGGCATGTGTACAAAGCTGCCATTCATGTTCAAAGGCCCAACGTGCTACTGAATCAAAATGTGCAGGGTGGCTGAGTAAGAACCCGCTTTGGTCGGGTTTGTCGTGGTAAGGTTTTAGCAAACATGCACCCCGGGAGCCAAGCGCACCATCGCCATAAACCTTGAAACTCTGGACGCGCAGTCGATCCGTGATCAGCTTGCCGTTTTTTTCGGCGTAACGATAATTATCCGGATCGTCGCTCAGCATTACATTCAAACGAAGCTGCAGTTTTTCGTTGGATTGCAGGCCTTTTAGCTTTTCGATGTGCGTCTGCGACAAGCCGCAATCGGTGATGGAGGTAAGTCCAACTGCCAGGCAGTTTGCTTGTGCCTGTAACAAGGCGGTTTCGTATTCCGTTTCGGTGGGAGCGGGGATGAAACGGGCTACGCGATCTACCGCATTATCGATCAACAGGCCGGTCAATTGGTCCGACTCTACGACGAATTTTCCACCAGTGATTGTATCACCCGGTACAATTTTGGCTAGGTCCAGCGCATGTTGATTGGCGATCGCTGCGTGTCCATCGATGCGAACCAGCAAGGCTGGACGGTCTGGATACAAAGCATCCAATTCTTTTTTATTCGGGAACTCCTTATTGGTCCAGTCGTTCTGATCCCAGCCTCGTCCGATCACCCAACCGGTTTTGCGGTTGGCAAAAAAGCCAGCTAATTTATTCAATACTTCCTCCCAGCTCTGGGTGCCTACCAGGTTTGCTTCGCGCAGGCCGAGTCCGTATTGCACGAAATGCGCATGGGCATCATTGAATCCGGGTACGATGGTGCGTCCCTGCATGTCTTCTACGGTGTCGGCCTTGTACTTCGATTGCAGCTCGGCCGTGGTACCGGTAGCGATGATCTTTCCATCGCGTATCGCTATGGCTTCGCATACCGAAAACAAGGAGTCAACGGTATAGATGCGTGCATTGATCAAAAGGCGGTCGACGTTGGAGGATGATTGACACGAGGTTGCCCAGACTAAGCTGATTCCGAGGGCGATTGGAAGAAATGATCGTAGCATGAATGAGTATTAGATTCCTTGTAGGAATTGCTGGTTGATGTATTGGGCGACCGATTTCAGGTCATTTGTTTCTTCATGTATTTTCAACTGACGATCGGCACCGGTACCTTGTTCCAGTATCTGCTGTACTTGTTCCACGCGGTGTCGGCTTCCCAGCTGATCGAGTACGGGATCCAGAAAGTCTAACAATTCTTGAATCAGTGTACGGGTATTTACTTCTTCTTCCTTGCCGAAATCAATCAGATTGCCATCGACCCCGTATCGGCTGGCGCGCCATTTATTTTCATTCAGTAAGGCTCTGGAATATTGAATGAAATTTAGGTTCTTGGAACGCAGCATGTAGATGCGGGCACAGATGGCTTGAAACAGCGCGGCAATGGTAATGGTTTCATTGACGGTCATGGGGATGTCGCAGATGCGAAATTCCACGGTATTGAAGAAAGGATGCACGCGTAGGTCCCACCAGATCTTTTTTGCATTGTCGATGCAGTTCGTTTTAATCAGCAACTTGACATAGTTGTCATAGGCTTCGATGCTGTCGAAGGCGTCGGGGATGCCGGTTCGGGGAAACTTGTCAAAGACTTTGGTCCGGAAAGATTTGTAGCCGGTCTTTCTTCCCTCCCAGAATGGGGAATTCGTGCTTAGGGCAAAAATGTGAGGAAGAAAGTAGCGGGTGCTGTTGGCTATGTGATTGGCCATTTCCCGGCTCTCCATGCCCACGTGTACGTGGAGGCCGAAGATCAAATTACTTCGGGCAGCCTCCTGCAATTCGTTGACGATCTCGCTATATCGTACATGATCGGTAATCAATTGACTTTCCCAGTGACTAAAGGGATGTGTGCCCGATGCACCCATGGCGTAGCCCAATTCTCCGGCAATGCCGTGAATGCTGCGACGAAGGTTAGACACATCATTAAAGGCTTCATCTGCATCGGCACAGATATCTGTGCCAACTTCCACTACGGCTTGGTGCATTTCCGCTTTTACCTTTTCCTGAAGTAGCTTATGCCCTTCTTGGACGATTTGTTGCTGGTGACTCTTTAGCTCCAGCGTATGTGGGTCGAGGACCATATACTCCTCTTCCACACCGATCGTGAATGTTTTGTAATTCAGGTGCATGAAAAGGGCATTAAATTATATCAGTGGTTTTTGCTCGCTGCTGCGTTTTACGTATTCTCCCCAGGTCAGGTTGTCTACGTCCGGTTTCTGTGCTTTCGCCCGTTCGATGGCAAATTGGGCAGCCGTTTCTACCACCCATTCAAAATTTTCCACGCCCACGCTGGCCAAGTCGGCATCCGGGGCCGGATTGCAGAAATCAATGGCATAGGGAACGCCGTCTCGTACCGCCAGCTCAACCGTATTGAAATCATAACCTAGGTAGCGGTTGATGGTGAGTACGATGTCGGTCATTTGTTTGAGTCGTTCAGCGCTGGGAGTGAACTCGGCTACATAACGCAAATGATGCGGATTACGAGGCTCGTAGGGCATGATGCGCACGTACTTGCCGCCGATGCAATAACAGCGATAGTATTCCGTGAACTCGATTTCTTCTTGAAGCATCATAACCAATTGGCCGGTTTCAGCGTGTTTACTAAAGAATTCTTCTTGGCTGCGCAGTTTGTAAACATGTTTCCATCCACCACCGGCAAAAGGTTTCATGTAGGCGGGAAATCCCACGTAATCAAAAATTCCCTTCCAGTCGAGCGGATAGGCTAAGTTGGAGAATGATTCGGGTGAAGTATCGTCCGGCAATTCCCGAGAGGGAATGATAGCGGTCTTCGGAACCGGCACGCCAATTTTGGTCATCAAACAATTGTTGAAATACTTATCGTCGGCACTCCACCAGAATGGATTGTTGACAACGGCCGTGCCTGTCACCGCTGCGTTTTTCAGCCAGGTTCGGTAGAAGGGGACGTCTTGTGAGATCCGATCAATGATCACCGCGTACCCGCAGGGTTCACCTTGCATGGCTTTGTCCAGCGAAACCGACTCCGCCTGTATGCCGGCAATGTTTTTACTGTTTATCCGAGCTACAAATGCTTCCGGAAAGCTTCTTTCTTTGCCGTGGAGTATGCCGATCTTTTTCATGGTTACCAAATGTATTTTTTCAAGCGCAAACCCGCAAAAGAAATCAGCGGGATGCCTCGGGCTGAATCATTATTTTTACCCGATGTCTATGGGTGGTCCAACCAATTTGGTCAATCGTGTTTCAACTGATTATCGGTCGGCAGTCTTGGGCCGAGTGGTGGAGATCGACTTCTACCAGCCTGTGAGCAACACATCGGGGGATTCCTGTTCCATTTTGTTGATTAATGACGGGCAGGACCTTCGGGCCCTAGCTTTTGAAACGATCCTTCAGGGGCTTTACGAAGAGGGGGGCATACAGCCTTTTCTGGCCGTGGGCATTCATGCAGGAAAAGAACGTCGAATGGAATATGGAACAGCTGGCGAGCCCGACTATCTGGGCCGGGGTGCGCGTGCTGCAAACTATCAGGAATTTATCATACAAGAGCTGATCCCTTTCATTCATGCCCGATTTCCCAATACTCAGGAAGCGCCACTCAGTATGGCGGGGTTTTCGCTGGGCGGACTGAGCGCACTCGATCTTACCTGGAATAATCCGGAACAATTTTGTTCCGTCGGCGTATTCTCAGGTTCCCTCTGGTGGCGGAGCCTCGATCAGGAAAATCCGCTCTATTCCGACGACAAACACCGAATCATGCATCAGCGGGTCCGGCAGGGGCAGCACAACACAGGACAACGTTTTTTCTTTCAATGTGGTGCCCTGGATGAAGAGAAGGACCGCAATCGGAATGGCATCATTGATTCAATTGATGACACGTTGGATCTCATCGAAGAATTGGTCCGCAAAGGAGTTCCGCGGGCCTCGCATATTTATTATTTAGAACTGGCCGATGGCAAGCATGATGTGGCGAGTTGGGGTAGGGCCTTGCCATTCTTCTTACGATGGAATTACGGTAAATAAAAAACCCCGACAATTGTCGGGGTTTTTAGTATCGAGTTCGTTGATCTTAGTTGAACAGATAACGCAAACCGAACTGCATCGAGTAAGTCGAGAAGATGCTCACGTTGTCGCGGAAGGTGCGCGTGATCATCTCGTTCTGGGCGGTAGCCAACTTGAAGGTCGGCACCACGGCACCACCCGGGATCAGCGAATTCTGATTCTGCGGGATGAGGATGGAGCTGTTGTTGATCGACTTCAATTTACCCCAGCTTGGATTCAACAGGTTTCCGAAGTTGAAGATATCCAGGGTGAATTGCAGGGTGTTCTTGGTCTTACCCATAGTAGTGAATACATCTTGAGCGAATTTCACGTCAACACGGTTCAGCCAAGGAATTTGGGCGCCATTGCGCTCAGCGTATTGACCGCGGTGAGCACGCAAGTATTTGTCTTGTTGGATGTAAGACTCAAACAAATTACGTTGTGCGGTTTGATCGTACGTAACACCGTTCTGCGTATGGCTAACAAATTGCATTTGCTGCAATTCGGCTACAGAGGGGATGTAGATCAGGTCGTTTCCGTTCACACCATCGCGGTTGAAGTCGCCGTTATAGGTGTAGGAGAAACGTCCATTAATACCACCATTGTAATATAACGAGACCGAAGTTGCCAGGTGCTTGAAATACTCTTTGCGGTAAGCCAATACAGCCACAACACGATCAGGGATTACGTAGTCGGCATAAGAAAGATTCTGATAGTTTGAACCGGCGATGGAAGCCGTTCCTTGCCAAGCCGAGAGCGGCTGGTCGCCACCACCATCAAACAAATTGCCTGCCATGGATTTGGTATAGGCAACCGAGGCAGAGAGTCCTTTGCTGAAGGTTTTCTCCAATTTGGTGGTAAGTGAGAAATAATATCCGCGGGAAGCGTTGTCCAAAACAATTGGGTTGAATTGACTGGACGCACCGGCAGCGAAGACACCCGCAGAGGTCAATGTGTTGATGTAACGGGTTGGAACCGTTGCACCGTACATCGGGCGACTATCTGGATATCCAGCAACGTTCAAAGCAACCGGAGCTACGATGTTGGCGTTGCGGAAGAAAGCGGTAACCAAGTCCTTATTGAAAATAGCTTCAACGGTTGCGATGATACCACCGGGCATTTTGGCGTCCATAGCTAAGCTCGATTTCCAAGACTGTGGGTTTTGAAAATCAGGCGAGAGAGCCGTGATTGATCCAGGGATGATGGTACCGGCCTGAGGCACGGTTGCTGGACGGTAAGCAGCTGGGTTCGGGTTAAATGGACCAGGCGTGTTGGCTTGGCCGTTGAATGATTGCGTGATCTGCAACATTCCGTTGTCACCCGATTGGCTCACGATCCACACGAAAGGTACACGACCGGTGAACACACCGGTTCCACCACGGATCTGCAGCGAACGATCTCCGTATAGATCCCAGTTGAAGCCCATACGAGGAGACCACATAATCTTCTTGCCGGGCAGGTTTCCGGTATTGATCTTTTCGCCGTTGGCAAAAGTAGCAGCCGCCACCAAGGGGTGTGTGATGACCTGTGGAGCGAATGGATAAGTAGGCAGATCCAAACGCAAGCCCAGCGTTACGCGCAGGTTCTTATTAACTGCAATTTCGTCTTGTCCGTAAACCGAGTACTGAGCAAAACGGAAGGCAGAGAAGGCCGGCGCAAAATTGGGTGACAAAGAGTAGGTCAATGCGAATTCACGAGGTTTGACGCGCAGGGCCGGGTTGGGGTTCAAGGCACTGGCGAAATCAGACCAAGTGTTGAATACATAGTAACTGGTGGCGAAGCGTTGGAAACCATTGATGGTTTGGCTGTAGTCGATCTGACCACCGATGGTCCAGTTGTGGTTATTCTTGGTCCAGCTGAAATTGTCAATCAGGGAGTAAGTCTTCACCTGACGCAGGTTGCCAAAGCTGAAGGGCTCGTATCCAAATGAAGTGTAAGGAGCCGAAGAAGCCACACCGGTTGTGCTGAGAATGTCCACAAAGGGGAAAGTCTGGCTTTCGGTTGAACGAGAATCGTTTTGGTATGTGAACGTGGCACGCAGGGTGTTTGAAGTCTTACCCCAGTTGGAGTTCAACTCACCGGCGATGGAATACAGGTTAGCGCCTTGGAAATAGTTGGAATTCTTGAACCAGAGCGAGTTGTTGTTGGTTCGGCCCAGACCACTCGCGTAGTTGAAGCCGGCGCCGGATGTTGAACTACTCGGTGTGAAAGGCTCGCCACCCTCTACTTGGCTGTAACGAATGTTGAAACGATGATGATCGTTGATATTCCAGTCGATGCGGGCCAAGTATTTGGTACGCTCGATATTGGGTGTATAATTGTCGTAAGGGCCTGTTTCATATTCGTAGTTGGTCATCAGATACTGGCGGATGAAATTCAGGGAGTCGGCTGTAGGGCGAGAGATGTTGGGGCTGCTGCCAAATGCGGCAGAAGCGGTAGCCGCTACGTTGGTCTGCAATTGCTTGGGAGAAGTTTCAGTTTCGTAGTTGAAGAAGAAGAACAATTTGTTCTTGATGATCGGACCTCCGATGCGGAAACCGTATTGCTTGAACTCTTCGGCAGCAGGGGTGAAGTAGGTCTTCTCTACCCGGCGACCGCGTTGTTTCTCGTTGCGGAAATAGGTATATACCGAACCGCTAAAGGTGTTGGTACCGGAGCGGGTTACGGCGTTGATGGCACTACCGATGAATCCGGTTTGGCGGATGTCATAGGGGGTAATGTTAACAGAGATCTCCTCAACTGCATCCAGGGAGATCGGAGAACCACCGGCAGGGAGGTTCGAACCGATACCGAAACTGTTGTTGAAGTCGGAGCCATCAACGGTGAAGTTGTTTTGACGGTAGTTACCACCACCGATGGAAGCACCATTGGCTTGCGGTGTTACACGGGTAATGTCGTTCAAGCTACGGCTGATGGTGGGCAATTGGTTGATCTGACGAACACCGATGTTGGTCAGGGCACCGGTACGACCAGCATTCAGGATCGCACTTCTGCGGCCTGTTGTGAGGGTAACACCAGTCATGGTGGTCGTTGTCTTCTGCAGGGATGCATTCAACAAGAACGACTCAGCCAATTGCAGGAAGATGTTCTCGTATTTCTCTGCATTGTGACCGACATAACTCACCTCGATCAGGTAGGGACCCCCTACGCGCATGTTTTGAATGGAGAACTGTCCGCCGGCACGGGAAATGGTCGTGTATTTGGTTCCGGAAGGCTGATGGATGGCCGTAATGGTAGCCCCCACCAGGGATTCATCGGCACCACTTTTCACGACCCCATTGATCGCCGAAGTAGTGATCTGGGCGAAGATCTGGCCGGCCACAAAAACGAGCGCGAACAGAAAGAGGATTCTCTTAAGCATAGTTGTTTTGGTTTTCGGTTGCAAAGAAACGGAAAATTCCAAGGTAAATATAGGCAAATATCAAGATTTAGGCCTGAAAAATAACGTTTTACGAAGGGCAAGTTCTCCACAGATGGATGGGGAAACCGGTTGGGAGTATAAAAAAGATAAATCCCCCGGCAGTATTTCGGATAATCGATTGAAAGTCAGATTTCTGGATCGAAAATGGCCCCGCTGTTTTCGGTCAGCGTTGTTCGGTTTCGGGGCGCTCTTTTTTCTTAGAACGGAATAGTCCCTTGAAAAGATCCCCCAGCCGATCGTATTCTTTTTGGTAGGAGAGGCTGCCCCCCGCCCGACGAGCGGTGATCGACCCGGCATTGTTTGACAGGAAGTCGTTGCTTTTGCGGTAAAAGAACCCCACCCGTAGACTGCCACTGGGGTTTAGCAACCACTCCATCGTGACATCAGGCAGTAGTTGTATGCTCTGCGACAAGTTGGTGCTTGTACTGGATTGTCCGATGGGGGCATCAAAACCAAGACCACCCGAAATGATGAACCGGTTGTTGAAAAAGGATCTTCCAATGGAGAAATTGATGTTACTCCCTAAATTCAATGCATTGTTTCCGGCGCTCATCCAATCGCGGTTATACAAGGATGTGTTTAGATTAATGGTGTACTTGTCGCTTTTAAGCAGATTTCCCAAAAGCTTGTTGATTTGGTCGCTGAGTACATTGAGGAGTACGCCCGAAATGGTTGAAACACCGATACCGGTGCCGGTTGGGTCGCCGGCCAGCTCACTGGGAGCAAAACTGTTGAATACGATCAGGTAGGTGACCTGCCTGTTCAATTCGTTCGGATTTTTTTGCAGTTGATTAATGAGCAGGGATAACTCCTGATCACGGTCTACAATGCTGTTGGGGGGGAAGGTCAAGGAGAACCGAATCTCAGGCTTGAAAAGTTTGTCAGATAATTCAGCGACGACGAACACATCGCCCCGTGCATTTTTTAACGAGGAACCCAAATTGAGCGAACTACCTAAGGGCGCGAAACTGACCTTCTCTGCTTTGTAGATCGCCTCCAAATGTACATTGGCGTCATAGGGATCCCCGCTCCACTCGACATAATGCTGTCCGCCTTTCCTAATCTCAAAAGGTTTTTTGAAAAAGGATTGGAACGTGAACAGATAATTGCCTTCCTCGATGTTGTAGCGTCCACGCAAACTAAGCGGTTCGTTGCTGCCCGATCGAAGTTTCAAGATTCCGTTGCCACGTCCGCGAATGACGTCGCCGGTCAGTTCATCCAATACCACACGGGCATTGACCAGGGGGGTGGCGGTGAGCTCCATGTCCACCAAAAAATTATCCGTTTCTCCTCGGCTGTCGTCACTGGTCATTTCTCGGCCGTATACCCGCTCGATCAAAAAATCTGCACTGCCCGACTCCCGTCCTTCATCCGAAAGCAAGGTGATGTAGCTGCTGTCTCGTTCCGATGCCTTGGCCTGCATGCTCAACACCAGATCGGATTGTGGCCCCCGCAGTTGCATATTGGCCGTTCCTCGGGCCACACCATAATACACTTCATCCTGACTTTTATCTGTATTAAGCAACAGTACAGGCCGGTCTACATTCGTGGTTCGTGAACGGGTCGTAAGCGACAGATCGAAATACATGTCGCTAAATGATTCATGGGCAATACCACCATTCACGTAGATGGGATTGCCGGTGACTGAATCGCGCAATACCCATCCATCCAGATCGATCAAATTGGGTGTGACTTCAATCTCTGCATCTTGAATGGAATAAAAACAATTGGTGTAATTCACCCGCAATCCGGCGTCGGTGATCCGCCCACTGCCATAAAGAGCCGGATTGTTCAGGTCTCCACTGAGTTCCACATCACCTGTTAGCTTGCCTCTTATGTCACTGAATAAATGCCCCAGAAAACGTTCCAATATTTTAATTGGATAGGACTGGGCCTGCAATTGAATTCGATTGCTATCAACCGCACCCGCCAGATCAATGCGGGCATCAAATTTCAATTTATCCTGGCTGCCCAAAGTTTGTCCGGCACCCGTCAAGCGCTTGCTTGCATGGTCATAGACCAAACTGGCACCCAGCTCACCGATTGAATCATTGTCGAACCGGAGTAGGCGGGTCTGCAGCGTATCTGCTTTGATCCGAAGGTTACCGGTCGGGTCCTGTATGCGGATGCGTCCCGACAACAAGCCCTCCAGCTCATTCGCAGGGAGGAAGAAAGGAGCGATGTCGTGTAAGTTCAGGGACTGAATGCGGACCTCAATGTCATTTTTATCCCCGGCTTCATCCGGAATGCTGCGTACGTCGATTCGCTGATCGCCTTCCCGTAAGCTTAACTTTCCATACGTGGGTTGATTTCGTCGAATAACCAGTTGTCCATCTTCATCGATGTGCCATAGTTTTCCTTGAATGAGGAAGGTAGAGGGAGATAGGTCTAATTGAAGCCCATCGCGATAAGCGATCAGACGACTTTGTATATCGGCTTTGTCAACGGCCCCACTGAATCCCGCCATCAGGCGGATGTTGGCGGTATCGCGGCTTGCATCCAATTTTATTTGTGCCTCCGGGATGCTGATGCTGTCATTCCATTGGATGCGCTTCACCCGAGCATCCATATGCAACGAATCCGGATTGCCCAACGCGTTCAATTCCGTCTGATGAAACAAGTACGTACCGATCTGTAATTTGGGAATGGACGCATGGAAAGACGAAACGCCGGTCAACGATTGATAATCGCCTTTAAGTTGAGCATTGCTCAGTCCGCGTACGGGCGCATGCAAGAGTTCCAGGTAATCTTCTATGTTGTAAGTGCGAACACGAAAATGAATGCTATCCGTTTTTTCAGCAAGACTCGTGGGCGGGATCCAAGAAGGGAAATAGCGATTGCCCAATTGCATGGCCAGGTTGGGTAGGGAATTCCACTCAAAGCGTCCTTGTACATCTGCATCCAATTCGTTCGAACGGAAGCGCAGGTCATGATAACCGGCTTGTTGTTGAAGTTTCAGGTCGAACTCTTGCAGGCTCAACGGAACGTCATTGCGGGTAAGTTCCAGCGAATGTCCTTGTAGTTCTCCCTGCAGGTCTGAAATGTCTTTTCCGGTGAATCGTCCCTGCAACGAACCTTTCAATTCCAATCCATCCGAATTCCACCCCAATTGGGTCAGGTTCATTTTCTCCAGCCGGGCATTCAAACCCCAAACGGGTGTAGCCTGAAAGGGTTCGCCCGAAAACTCGATGTTGCCGGTTAAGTTCGGATCGCGTGTTTCCAACTGAAGGTCCCAAGTGGGATCGGAGCCATTTAGTTTGAATCGAATAGGCTCAAATCGATAGTTAGTTGTGACCAGCTCTTTGACAGTGCCTTCTGCAAACAACGATTTAATGCCCGTTCCATTTACCTGCATTTGCAGTTGAGCAGATCGGACACCGGATCCTGGAAGTAA
>DFST01000060.1:29194-32958 GCA_002378975.1 Chitinophagaceae bacterium UBA3430 | reverse complement strand
AATATTCTACGCGATTTCAACCGAGGTACACACGAGATGGTATTCGGCTTCATGCTTGGCAATAAGTACAGTGAAAAATGTCCCCGTTGTTATTGATCTGGTTTTCTCAATAATTCGTTCGCCCTTATGGCACAAAAAAAGTCCCACGAGATCGTGGGACTTTCTATTTCACCTCCAAAAAGGTCAATTGAGATTGACTGTGTTGGTCTTGTTGATCACCGGAGCAGACTGGGTCGTTTCAATAGCTTTCGGTGTTTGAATTTGTGTGGTGGTCGGCTTGTTCATACTGGCCAGGGTGGGGGCAATGACCAGCGAAACGATCGACATCAATTTGATGAGGATGTTCATGGAAGGTCCGGAAGTATCTTTAAAAGGATCTCCCACGGTATCTCCGGTTACCGAAGCTTTATGCGGCTCCGATTTTTTGTAGAACATCTCGCCGTTGATCTCAACACCTTTTTCAAATGATTTCTTTGCATTGTCCCAAGCGCCACCGGCGTTATTCTGGAACATACCCATAAGTACACCGCTCACTGTTGCGCCGGCCAAGAAACCACCCAAAGATTCGGGGCCCATAAGGAATCCGATCAGCAAGGGGGAAACAATGGCAATAGCACCGGGCAACATCATTTTACGGATGGAAGCCTGTGTGGAGATTGCTACACATTTGTCGTATTCGGGTTTGCCGGTACCTTCCATGATGCCCGGGATGGTACGGAACTGACGACGTACTTCTTCCACCATGCTCATGGCTGCTTCACCCACGGCGCGGATCGCTAGGGATGAGAAGAGTAGGGGAACCATGCCACCTACAAAGAGCGCGGCGAGTACATCGGCTTTGTAAATATCAATGTGCTGATTGTCGGGCATGGCCACACCGACGAAGGCAGCAAACAAGGCTAGGGCGGTTAATGCAGCAGAAGCGATCGCAAATCCTTTTCCGGTTGCAGCGGTGGTGTTACCAACTGCATCTAGGATGTCGGTCTTCTCGCGAACTTCTTTGGGGAGTTCGCTCATTTCAGCGATACCACCGGCATTGTCTGCGATCGGACCGAATGCATCAATCGCCAACTGCATAGCGGTGGTGGCCATCATACCAGCTGCGGCAATGGCAACACCGTATAGCCCGGCGAATTCAAACGATCCCCAAATACCACCGGCCAATACGAGGATCGGCAGGAAGGTGGATTCCATTCCCACGGCTAGTCCGCCGATTACGTTAGTAGCATGACCGGTTGAAGACTGACGAATGATGGAAAGAACCGGGCGTTTGCCCATGGCGGTATAATATTCAGTAATAATGGTCATCAATGTTCCTACTGCAAGACCTACTCCAATGGCTCCGAGTACACCCCATTTGGTGAACGTTGCACCGCGGAGTATCATCGTTTCAGGAAGTATGAAATCTACCAAAACAAATGATGCGATGGCCGTAAGAACGATGGATCCCCAGTTGCCCATGTTCAGTGCTTTTTGAACCGTATCGGTAGTCAATCCTGCATTCTCGCTGATTCGTACGAACCAAGTACCGATGATGGAGAAAAGAATACCTGCACCGGCAATAAGCATGGGAAGCAGGATAGGGGCCAGCCCACCAAAATTATCAACCGAAGTCGTTTCTTGTCCGAGTACCATGGTGGCCAATACAGTCGCTACATACGAACCGAAAAGGTCAGCACCCATACCCGCTACGTCACCAACGTTGTCGCCTACGTTATCGGCAATGGTAGCTGGGTTACGGGGATCGTCTTCGGGGATACCCGCTTCCACTTTACCAACCAAGTCAGCACCCACATCGGCAGCTTTGGTATAGATACCACCACCAACGCGCGCGAAGAGGGCAATGGATTCGGCACCGAGGGAGAAACCGGTGAGTACTTCGATCGTGCGAAGCATTTCGGCTTGGAATTCAGGACCGCTGGTCAGGTCGCCTACAAAATATGCTTTGAGAATAAGATAAAGTCCACCCAGTCCGAGTACAGCCAGTCCGGCTACACCCAAGCCCATTACGGCACCACCGGTGAACGATACATTCAGCGCGCGGCTGAGGCTGGTTCGTGCAGCGTGTGCGGTCCGAACATTGGCCTTCGTTGCAATGCTCATGCCAATATAACCGGCCAGGGCGCTAAAAAAAGCACCCAGCACAAAGGCTACGGCGATCAGAAAATGCGAATGCGGATTGCTGGAGGCCATGAAAGCGAGCAACAGGGCAACTACGACTACGAAGTAGCCCAAGATCTTCCACTCGGCCCGCAAGAAAGCCATGGCACCTTGTGCGATGTACTGGCTGATTTCTTTCATTCGGTCAGTTCCGGCCTCTTGTTTACTTACCCATTTGTACTTGATCAGGGTATATAGGAGTCCGATTAGGCCCATGACAGGTACCCATAAAAACAGGTTGTTCATCATAAAATTGCTTAGTTCGGTTAGCTATTAATGGCCAAATTTGGCCGGGTCGCAAAGATAGGGGCTGACCACATAATTTGAGAGGGACGGGGGTATATTTGCGTATGGCGCAGACCAGTTATCCAAGAGAGAAGATTCAGATCCTTTTTTTAGAGAATATCAGCGAAGCAGCTGCCCGAAATTTCCGGGTACAGGGGTACACACAAGTTACTCGGCTAAGCAAGGCTTTATCGGAAGATGAACTCGTCGAAGCAGTCAAAAATGTACACATCCTGGGCATTCGTTCAAAAACGCAGATCACGGCCCGTGTTTTACAGGCTGCCAAGAAGCTGCAGGCAATCGGCTGTTTTTGTATAGGCGTCAATCAAGTCGACCTGGATGCCGCCCGTCAAATGGGGATTGTCGTGTTCAATGCGCCTTATTCCAATACCCGCTCGGTGGCTGAATTGGTGATTGGCGCGTCCATCATGCTGATCCGTCGGATTCCGGATAAGAATAAGGCAGCCCACGATGGGATCTGGATGAAAGAGGCCAGCAGAAGTTTTGAGTTACGTGGAAAAACCTTGGGCATCATCGGGTACGGAAATATTGGTAGCCAAGTCAGTGTGCTGGCGGAAGCACTCGGTATGCGTGTCTTGTTTTACGACATAGAAACCAAGCTGCCCCTAGGCAATGCCGTGGATGGAAAATCACTCAAAGAGGTATTGGCCAAATCGGACGTGGTGACGTTGCATGTGCCCGAAACAGCACAGACCAAGAACCTGATCGGCAAGGCACAATTGAAATTTTGCAAAAAAGGAGCTATCCTTATTAATTTTGCCCGCGGCGAGGTGGTTGATCTCGATGCCCTTCGAAAAGAGATCCTCTCGGGTCAGATCGGCGGTGCCGCCGTGGATGTGTTCCCTTGGGAGCCAGAAAAGAATGGCGATCGCTTTGAAACCCCTTTACAGGACCTCCCCAATGTTATCCTAACCCCGCATATCGGTGGTAGCACGGAGGAAGCCCAGGCCAATATCGGGGAAGACGTCAGCCAGAAAATGCTTCAATACCTGGAACGCGGCGTTACCCTGGGGTCGCATACGGTTCCAGCTTTGGCCTTGCCGCCGCAAGAAGGCAGCCACCGGATCTTGCACATTCATGCCAATCAACCTGGGGTTATGTCGGCCATCAACACCCAGCTTTCCAAGAATCAGATCAATATCCTGGGACAATATTTAAAAACCAATCCGGCCATTGGTTATGTGGTGCTGGACGTGGACAAACGGCTTTCGGCTCAGGCTCAAACCTTGTTGAAGGAAGTAAAAGGAACCATCAAGGTTCGGGTTTTGTACTAGTTCACTTTAACTTTAGGTATAACG
>DFST01000060.1:25508-28833 GCA_002378975.1 Chitinophagaceae bacterium UBA3430 | reverse complement strand
GACTTTATTCTCATAATTTACATTATGTTAAGTAGGTCAGTGAGAAAGAAAGGTATCCGTAGATACCCTTCCATAATTTGAAGCTTATTTGATCGATTCGTACACATCATTCCACTTCTTCTCTTCGGCAGTCCACTTAGCGATCTCGGCCGGCTTATCCTTCGGAGCCCGCTTCTTCTTGGTTTCATAAATTTCGGCCAGGTAACCAGCAATGTTTTTGTACTGTTGCTTTTCGCGGGCGTCCAGTTGGGATTTTCCGGAATAGATGGCCGCAGCGCTCAGATACGGATCCAAGATCGGTTCCAGGGACTGGTAATAGTCTTTATCTAGCTGATCGCGTTTGGCGATATCCGCTGGCAAAGCCTTGGTGCCGGGTTTGGTCTTCCTTTGAAGCTCATCCGCAAATTTGATCCGGGCCTCATTGGCGGCTTCTTTCCGGCCTACATAATAAGCGCCCAAGAACAAGAAATTTTTAACCTCTTGGGGTTTGATAACTGAGCATTTTTTCATCGAAGCCAACATCACATTCTCCAACTCGGTGGCATTGGATGGCTTCACGGCTCCTTCTTCATAAGAGTTCAGGGTGTCATAAATAATTGCCCAACGAAGCTCATGCGCTTTGTAATTATCGGGTTCAGAAGCGATCACCTCGTTCAGCGCCTGGAGCTTGTCGTTAAAGTCGTCTACCAGACCAACAGCGAAGTCCAACCGATCCAATTTGAAGAAATCACTGTTTGGATACAGGCCGGCGCCTTGTGTTTTGATCTTTTCAAAAGTGGCCAGATCCTTTTTTTGAAATGCCGAACGAACCAGGTATTGATAGATCCCCTCAAAGTCGGGGCCACTCACTCCTGCGCTGGCCAATTTCAGGTAGACGCTCAATGTTACCTCGTCATTCTTGGCACGCTCACCCACCACCCCGGTTAGTATGAGCAAGTTGGTATCCAAAGTGAAAGGCAACAATTTCTTTCCGATCAGAAAGTCTGAATAGCTGATCGCTTTTTTCAAGGTTGGGATGGCTTCGTTCCACTTCTTTTCGTTGTAGCTGGCCAGTCCTTGATTGTAATAATTGGAATAGATGTTGATCGGACCGTTTTGGTAAATGGACTCTTCACCGAATTTGGCCATCTCCGGTTCCAGCGTTTTGTATTTCTCAAAAGCGGCATCGGCTTCCGTTACCAAGGCGTTACCATTTGCGGTGTTTCGATTTTGGTCGGTCATGGATAAACCGGCGTAAATGGCGGTTTTCAATAAATACGCCTCTGCTTTGCCCATGAACTTGGGGTTAGCGGCTGCTTTGTCAAAATCAGTCTTTGCCTTGTCCATTTGGCCGAGCATCACAACGGTTTTAATACTCTCCAAGCTTTGAGACCAACTGAAGGAGGTTCCAAAGACCGTGGCCAATGCCAGAATTAAGATTCGTTTCATGATGGTGTTTTACTGGTTTTTATTCCGGGTTGATTTCAGATGATGCCTCATCCGCGTTGGACGTTGCCTCACCCCCTGTTTCAGATTGGTTAATTTCTTCTGTGACGATCGTTTCTTCTTCCGCCTGATCGTCCAAATTGGTAATGGCCGCAATCTCATCGCCCTCATCCAAACGGATCAGTTTCACGCCCTGAGTAGCACGACCTTGTTCACTGATACCGGCCACTGGCATGCGGATCGTGACGCCGCTCTTGCAGGTGATCATGATGTCTTCCTGACCAGCTACATCCAAGAGCCCAACCAGCGATCCGGTCTTGTCGGTGACGTTGATGGTCTTCACCCCTTTTCCGCCTCGGTTTGTAAATCGATACTCATCGATCGGGGTTCGTTTTCCGTATCCTTTTTCGCTTACAACAAGAACGGTACGATCGGCTTGTAATTTGGGATTGACGCAGATCATGCCAATCACGCAATCGTTGTCTCCTTCCACTTCAATTCCGGCAACCCCGATGGCTCCACGTCCGGTGGCGCGCACTTTCTCTTCCGAGAAACGAATGGCACGTCCGCTTTGAACAGCCAACATGATCTCACATTCTCCATCGGTCATACGTGCTTGCAGCAGCTCATCGCCTTCTACGATGGTGATGGCATTAACCCCCGACTGACGTGGACGGGAGAAATCTTCCAAGGCCGTTTTCTTGATGATGCCCTGCTTGGTGCAAAGCACGATGCTGTGGCTGCGAACGAATTCTTCATCTTTCAGGTCTTTCACATCGATGATCGCACGTACTTTATCATCAGGCGGCAATTGCATGAGGTTTTGGATGGCTCTGCCTTTTCCGGTCTTCTCCCCTTCCGGTATCTCCCACACATTTAGCCAGAAGCAACGGCCCTTTTCGGTGAAGAAAAGAAGGGTATGGTGTGAAGACGCTACAAACAAATGCTCGATGTAATCCTCATCCCGTGTTTTTCCACCAATCACGCCTCTTCCTCCACGGCGTTGAGCACGGTATTCTTCGGCAGCTGTTCGTTTTATATAGCCCAAATGTGAGATGGTGATCACCACATCTTCTTCTTTGATCAGGTCTTTGAGCTTTACTTCATCGTCGAGATACGTGATTTCTGTTTTGCGCTCGTCTCCAAATTTTTCCTTGATCTCCAGCAGCTCGGTCTTGATCACTCCGTACCGCAACGACTCATCACTGAGCAATTCTTGTAGGTAGTTGATCAACTTCATGAGCTCATCGAATTCAGCGCGGATCTTATCGCGCTCCATGCCGGTCAAACGCTGCAAACGCAATTCCAAGATCGCCTTGGCCTGGATCTCATCCAATCCCCAACCGGCATTGATCAAATTGTCTTTGGCTACATCCGGATTGGGTGACTGACGGATCAATCGGATCACTTCATCCAAGTGATCCAAGGCAATCAGATATCCTTGTAAGATGTGAGCGCGCTTCTGCGCTTCTTTTAATTCAAATTGCGTGCGGCGCACCACCACTTCGTGACGAAACTCAATGAACTCACTGATGAGGTCTTTGAGGTTGAGCGTGCGGGGTCTTCCTTTAACAATGGCTACGTTGTTGATGCCATAGGAAGTTTGCAGATCGGTGAACTTATACAGCTGATTGATGACCACATTGGCAATGGCATCCTTTTTCAGATCCAACACCAAACGAGTTCCTTCTTTTTGATTCGATTCGTTGTTGACATTGGAAACGCCTTCGATGACTTTATCATTCACTAATTCCCCAACGCGGTTGATCAGCGCGTCGCGATTTACCTGATACGGTACCTCGGTGATGATGATCTGTTCACGACCGTTGGCCTTGGTTTCCACGCTCAACTTACCTCTAACCACTACCCGACCTCTACCGGTATGCATGGCAAGCTTCAC
>DFST01000060.1:15259-25114 GCA_002378975.1 Chitinophagaceae bacterium UBA3430 | reverse complement strand
GCAACACAACCATCGATCACTTCGGTCAGGTTGTGCGGCATCATATTGGTGGCCATACCCACAGCGATTCCACTTGATCCATTCACCAGCAGTTGCGGAATGCGGGCAGGAAGGACGGTGGGTTCCCGCTCCGAGTCATCGAAGTTCAATTGAAAGTCGACTGTATCCTTATCAATATCGTTGAGCTGGAACTCAGCCAGTCTCTCCAGGCGTGCCTCCGTATAACGCATGGCTGCCGGACCGTCTCCATCCTGATTGCCAAAGTTTCCCTGTCCGTCAATCATCGGATAGCGCATGCTCCATTCTTGAGCCATACGGACCATCGCGTCGTAAACAGAGGAATCTCCGTGCGGGTGATACTTACCTAATACTTCCCCGACAATACGGGCCGATTTCTTATAAGGTTTGTTGAAATTGATCCCCAGTTCATTCATGGCATACATCACACGGCGGTGCACGGGTTTTAATCCGTCGCGTACATCGGGCAAGGCACGGCCTACGATTACCGACATCGAATAATCGATGTAGGCCGTTTTCATTTGCTCTTCGATGTTCACCGGGATGATGCGGTCCTGGTCTTGGGTGCGTTCTGGTAAACGATTCTCGTCCATTCCAAAAGGCCTGTACGGGTTGATCCAGCTCGATTAAAAACAACGATATTTCGAGTAGAAATACAGGTCAACAAATGTAACTTTTTCAGGGGGTAGCACCATTGAAAATGGGCTGTTTTTTCACTCCAAAACAGGCCTGTTTTATCCACGAATGTGCATTACTTTTTACCTCAATTTTATTGCTAATTTAAACCGGAACGCTGAACGGCTTATCGGGTTTCTCACGAACTTTGAGTATGTCAAAGATCCTCCTCTTTGGTGCCGGGAAATCCGCTACTGTGCTCATCGACTTTTTGGTTCAACAATGCGCAGAATATGATTTTTCCCTGGAGGTTGTGGATGCACTGCCTGAGGTCGCGCATCAAAAAATTCAAGATTCCGTTCAACGGGCACACGTAAACGACGCCAATTTTATCGGTCGTTCCTTCGATATCAATGACTCCGCCAAGCGGTTGGCCAGTATAGAATCTGCTGATCTGGTCCTATCCCTGCTCCCCCCCCATCTGCACGCGGTCGTGGCGCTGGATTGCATCCATCTTTCCAAATCACTTTTTACGGCCTCTTATGTAGATCCAGCGATCCGACAACATGCTGCTTCCATCGAAGCGAATGGATCCTTGTTTCTTTATGAAATGGGACTGGATCCCGGGATCGATCACATGAGTTTACTGTCTCTTCTCGATGCGATCCGTTTGCAAGGTGGCCAACCCATCCGGGTACTTTCTCATTGCGGCGGACTCGTTGCCCCTGAAAGCGATGACAATCCCTGGCATTACAAAATCAGCTGGAATCCACGCAATGTAGTTATGGCCGGAAAAGCCGGTGCCCAATACTTGGAAAAAGGGGTCGTGATTGAAAAAAATCATGCGCAGCTGTTTAGCGAACTTCGGACACTCTATTTGAGGGATGTCGGTGAGTTTGCCTTTTACCCAAATCGGGATTCACTGAGCTACATTGATCGTTATGGTCTACAAGGCATCGAATCGTTTCAACGTACCACGCTTCGACATCCCGATTTTATCCGGGGCTGGAGCGAACTCATCCAGTTGGGTATGATCGACGATGAACGGACGATCGAGTGGACAACCCCGGTTACCCTTAGCCAAGCACTGAATCAATGTAGTCCGCTGTCAACCGAAACACCCCCGGATCTGCGGGCGATGTTGGAATGGTTGGGCTGGTCAGATCCCACCACGATCCTTCCCTTTCAATCGGCTACCCCTGCCCAGATCCTGCAGTTTGCCATGGAACAAAAATGGGTATTGCACCCCACCGATAAAGATCAAGTTGTGATGTTGCATGAGATCGATTACCGCGTAGGTCCGGAGACGAAGTCGATGCGTAGTTGGCTGGTGGATACGGGCGTTGATTCCGTTCGGACTGCCATGGCCAAAACGGTCGGCTTACCCCTGGGGATTGCAGCTATGCAATTTCTAACGGGAAAATGGAAGGCGGCCGGATTGCAAATCCCTACCCTGCCCGAAATCTATGTGTCGGTACTGGAGGAATTAAAAAACCAAGGAATTGCTTTTGAAGAATCGATCGATCAGTGACCGGCCATTTTCAGGACCAACGCCCATTCTTCTGGAGTAACCGGCTGTACCGAAAGTCGTCCCAACCGAACCAAAGCCATATTGGCTAATTTTTTCTCGGCCTTGATGGCGGCCAGGGTAACGGATTTTTTCAATTTTTGATGGGGCTTCACCTCTACCACTACCCAGTTTGGATCATCGCTGGTTGGGTCGGGATAAGATTCTTTCACGATCTTAACGATGCCTACAATTTCTACGCCTTCATTGCTGTGATAGAAAAAAGCCAGATCGCCTTTTTTCATGGCACGTAAATTATTCCGGGCACCATAATTACGTACTCCATCCCAAAAAGTGGATTTGTCCAGTACCAATTGATCCCAAGAATACTTAAACGGTTCCGACTTCATTAACCAATACGCCATAGATGAATGTTTTACCAACCACTAGATAACACATCCGCCAGGTGCATGGTTTTTAACGGCAGGTTGTTTTTTTGAACATAGCCCTGCATGTGCATCAGGCAGGAAAGATCGGTGGAGATCAAGTATTCCGCGCCCAGACTCAACGCTTGCTCTACTTTTTGCTGCCCCATGGCCACTGAGATATCCGGGTACTTCACCGCAAAGGTTCCACCAAATCCGCAGCAAGTTTCTGAATCGGGCAACTCCAACAATTCCAAACCGGCTACTTGTTGGAGCAGCTGACGGGGCTCTTGTTTGATGTGGCATTCCCGCAGACCGGCACAGGAATCGTGGTAAGCGGCCTTTCCTTGAAGTCGGGCTCCAAAACGGGTGGTGTGGAGGGTTTTAACCAAGAACTCGCTGAGTTCCTGTATGCGTTTGGGGGTCGATTGTGCCTCGTGATGAAGCGATGAACTGTCGAATAATTTGGGATAATAGTTCCGAATAAAACCGGCGCAGCTGGCGCTGGGGGTAACGATGGTGGTGGCATCCGCAAAATCGGCCAACCATTTGCCACAGACAGATTTGGATTCTTCCCAAAAACCCGCATTGAAAGCAGGCTGACCGCAACAGGTCTGTTCCTCGTTGTAGATCACCTGACAGCCAACGCGCTCCAATAATTTCACGACGTTAAAAGCCGTATCCGGATATAATTGATCGACAAAGCAGGGAATGAACAGGTGTACTTTCATCGTTGATCGTTATTCAAAAATACCGAAAAGAAAACAGGCCCTGACTTTTTCAAGTCGGAGCCCGTTAAAGCGATTTATTGCAACCGATTATTTGGGGTCGGCGTAAACACCCAACTGGGCCAAATTATTGTCGGCATCGAAGGCCTGCTGGCTACGTGGATATTTTTCCTTGATCTCCTGGTAGAGTTCGATGGCAGCGGCGTTGTTCTTCATTATCCGGTCTGCCAAATAAGCAGCTAGGTATAAATACTCGGGAGAATTTGCTTCATCCTCTTTAAAATGACGACCCGCTTTTTTGTAGGCATCGAGGGCTTGTTCTGCTTTGCCCCAATCGGCATAGGCATCCCCCATTAATTTGTATGCACGAGCCTGCGTCAATTTTTCGCTGGAACTGAAGTCGCCCAGGAATTTGACCGCTTTCTCATAATTGTCGATTTTCAGGTAGCAACTGCCGGCATAAAAACAGGCAAGGTTGGCGGAGGGTGTACCGGAGTAATTGTCAATGACTTTCAGAAAACCAGCAAATTGTCCGTCTCCATTCAATGCTTTCTGGATCGAATCCTGACGATAATATTCTTCGGCCTTGAACATAGCATCCTGCGCTTTTTGCTCGCGGGGAAGCTGGTAGAATTGCTGGTAGGCAAACCAACCGCCTCCAAGAACAAGAACCAGTCCTACTACGGTGAGCAACCATTTGCGGTTGTTGTTCCAGAAAGACTGTAGAGAGGCCAGTGATGAATCGGCCGTGATCGATGCTTGATTTTCTTGACTCATAATGAACTTTTGAAAAGTTTAATCGACAATAAAAGGGTAATTAGGATCTACATAAACGTCTTTGAGCACTTCGCTGTCATCGGGCCATGGGCTCTCCTCGGCAAACTTTACCGATTCGTTGACCATGTGATCAACCCGATCGTTGATCGCCTTGATTTCTTCAGTCGTGGCGAACTGATTGTCCTGAATCGTTTTTAAAACAATTTCCAAGGGGTCTTTGGCTTTGTATTCTTCCACTTCATCCTTGGACCGATATTTCTGCGGATCACTGATAGAGTGGCCTTTATAGCGATACGTTTTAATTTCCAGCAAGGTAGGTCCGTCGCCTTAGCGGGCACGGCGAACGGCACGAGCCACGCCGTCGTGAACGGCTTCGGCACTCATACCGTCGATCACATCGGCCGGCATTTCGTAGGCATCCGCGAGCTTGTAGATATCGGTAATGTTGGAGGTACGGGATACGGAAGTCCCCATCGCGTAATGGTTGTTCTCGCAAATGAAAATCACGGGGAGCTTCCAGTGCATGGCTAGGTTGAATACCTCATGCAACATGCCCTGACGGGCTGCACCATCTCCAAAATAGGCTAAGGTTACGTTGTCGCTTCCGCGGTATTTTTCGGCAAAGGCCAATCCGGCGCCGGTGCCAATTTGTGCTCCAACGATTCCGTGACCTCCATAGAAATTGCACTCTTTACTGAAAAAGTGCATACTGCCCCCCTTGCCTTTTGCGCAACCGGTAGCCTTGCCATAAAGTTCAGCCATGCAACTGTTGACGGATACGCCCTTGGCGATGGCAAGTCCGTGGTCGCGATACGCGGTGATGAACAGATCATCCGGACGCGTGGCTGTCATACAACCGGCAGCGATGGCTTCCTGGCCCACGTAGGCATGGAAGAATCCGCGGATTTTCCCTTCCATCTTATACTTCTCTTCAGCCATCAATTCAAATTGACGGATCAGGAGCATCAGCTCGTACCAGTAGAGATAGGTTTCCTTCGAAAATTTGGTGACCACAAGCCAAAAATTTGTGGCGCAAATATAGGGAAAAAACGCCCGCAGCCCCGCCCTTGCAGAACCGGGTTGAGGGACTAACTTGCCTTCGATGTTACGGCTCGAACAGCTCCAGCTTACCCAGTTCAAAAATCATCCCGATACCCGGTATGATTTTACGGAACGGATCGTGGGTATTACCGGTCTCAACGGGGTTGGGAAGACCAATCTCCTAGACGCGATCCATGCCCTATGCTTTACCCGAGGTTATTTTTCGCGCCAAGACCAATCGTTGGTGCGTCATGGGCAGGCTGGATTTCGGCTGGATGGTCGGCTCCGCCGAAACAACGAATCGCATTCCATCCAACTAATCCTGCGCGAAACGGGGAAAAAAGAGATTTGGCTAGACGGAGACTTGTTACCCCGCATGGCCGATCATTTGGGTCGGTATCCCGTGGTCATGATCGCTCCCGATGATGCGGAATTGATCCAAGGTGAAAGCCGCTCCAGACGTCAATTCCTGGATGCCCTCCTATCCCAACTGGTTCCTACTTACCTGCCCAATTTGGTCCGTTTTAACCGGTTGTTGCAACAAAGACAGGCCTTGTTGCGTGATTTGGCTGAAAATGGAAACACAACGGCGCAATTGGCCGTTTTGGATGTCCTCGACGAACAATGGGTCGCAACCATGCGTATGTTGATTCCGGAACGGATTCGTTGGTCGGCCGTTTTAAACGAAAAGGTTAACGAGCACTATCAACGAATTGCCGGCACAAAAGAAAATATTCGTTTGACCTATCAGTCAGACCTGTTGGATGTCGATCCGTTGCAGCGGATACAGGCTCAACGGGCCCGCGACCTGGCCGCTCAACGAAATACGGTTGGTCCGCATCGAGACGATCTACTCTTTCATTTAGGGGAGCACCCCTTTAAAACAGAGGCTTCTCAGGGCCAACGGAAAACGTTGCTATTTGCCCTGAAATTGGCCGAGCGATCCTTGCTGGAAGACGAACTCAAGCTTCCCCCTTTTTTGTTGCTCGATGATGTTTTTGAGAAACTGGACCCCACCCGGATGCAGGCGTTGCTTTCCTGGGTGGCCAATCAAACCCGCTCCCAGGTTTTCATTACGGATACCGATCCGATTCGACTGAACGACCAGCTGAACAAACTCGGCACCTCCTGGCAATCTTTGACCTTGTAAGCGAATGCGAACGATTAACTTTGGATTATGGGTGAATACAGAATGCAGGAGGCAATTCAAGAATTTTTGGCCGGTAGCCGGATCCAAGGAGACATGCATGCCATGCAGATCACGGATATCTGGGAAGCGCTCATGGGGAAATTGATCGCCGATTACACCGATCGAATTCACATCATTGGAGACAAGTTGTTTATATACACGGGGGTAGCCCCGCTTCGTCACGAATTAATTTTTCAGCGTGACACCATTCGTAAACGTGTCAATGAAGCCATGGGGCAAGTCATCATTCAGGAAGTCATCATTCAATGATCCGACCGAATGCGTGGATCCATTCGTGCTTGGAGCCAATCGGCCAGTAGATTCACCAGTATAAATAATGTGGCGGCCAGCATGACCGATCCCATCACAACCGGATAGTCCAGCTTTTCCAATCCATCTACGGTTAGCTTCCCCACCCCTTGCCAGCCGAAAATATATTCAATGAAAAAGGCACCGGCCAAGAGTTCAGCGAACCAACCGGTCACCGCCGTGATAACCGGGTTGAGTGCGTTGGGCAATGCATGTCGAAAATAGATCCGCGCATTTGAAAGACCTTTGGAACGTGCAGTCCGGATATAGTCCTGTTGCAACACATCTAATACCGAACTGCGGGTTAGTTGAACAATAATCGATAAGGGGCGGATGCCCAGTGTGCAGGCTGGTAAAATCAGATGTTTCAAGGTTAGTACCGACTTGCCCGAATCATCAATTGCATACCAATTCCCGGCGATGGGCAGTCCCGTCCATTCATTCCAGACAAATCCAAATAGATAGATCACGCAGATCCCTACAAAAAAAGAGGGCGCTGAAATGCCCAAGGTGCCCAAGAACAAAGAAAGCCGATCGATCCAACTATGTTGCTTAATGGCCGCCATCATGCCCAAGGGAATACCCACCAAGACGGCCATGAATAAGGCGGTGATGGTGAGGATCAGTGTACCAGGCAACGCATCTTTCAGTAAACTGGTTACCGGTCTTTTGCTTTGATAGGATCTACGCAGATAGGGAATTTTTAAGGCAAAAACACGTTGTTCACCCCAAAAGAATCCGCTCAGTTGCTTTTGTTCAATCTCCAACCGGTCGTGAACGGAAATGGGTGAAAGGTCGTTTAGATATAAAAGAAATTGCTTTCCCTTGGAGATGGGATTTCCATTATCATCGATCAAATACATTTCCCGTTGTATGTTCTTCAGCGTTTTGGGGTCGCCGGTTTGTCCCATCGCGATCCGAGCTGGATCCCCCATCCCTTGAAATAAAAAAAAGACCAGTGCGGCCACGCCGACTAGGATCGTAGCGCTGTAGACTATTTTTCGTGTCAGAAAAGCGATCATCGACTTGTGTTAAAGGAAGAACGTTCGATCGACCAATCCGACAAAGCCCATTTGCCTTGGATGCTTCCCCGTTTGAGTTCAAACAGGGTTGGAGTGACCCGGGCGGCCGTTCGAATGGGTGTACGATCGCAGGAAAGCAAAATGATTTCCGGGTAGCTGCGTTTCCGTTCCAGGGTCCACAAATCCGGACGGTTGGTAATCAACAATAAAGGAATCTTTTGCGATTTAGCCAGCTGATAAAGGGCGTTGAACGATGCGCCCCAGTTCTTGGGGTCATCTTGAATGCGCTCCGAAAAAATCATCATAACCCGATCCGTTTCTAGTACCGCATCGGTCGTATCCGTTCCCCCCATTCCATACAAAACAAAACCCTGAATGGGCGCTTGGATGATTTCGCCTGTATCGTAACGACGAACGAACTGATACGTTTGGGCATTAAAATCAAGGGGAAATTGATCGGCTGCGAACTCAATCTCCTTCCCGTTCTTTTTGTACACGAACATGACTGTGGATCCCGATGGAGGTGGTGGTTGTTTTCGCTGTTCAATTATACTCTTCCCAACCTGATAGGGCAAACAATCGACGATGGGTAAATGATGCAGCACATAGAACTCCAATCCGACGGAAAAAATAGCAGCTGCCAATAAACAAACCCGTTGATAGCGGTTAGAGAAAATCGGTTGAATCCACGCCTGTTTCCAGATGAGTAACCCAATGCCAAAGAGCAAGGCCACATCCTTGTAAAAGGAAACCGATGCAGCAATGGGCAAGCAATCGCCGAAACATCCACAAGTTTTCGGGTATCCAGTGTAATAAGTATATCCCGTTAAGCCAGTAAAAAAAAGTATCAGGACCAGTAAGCCGCCCAAGGTCCATTTTGGCTTCCATCCCACCCAAAGTGCAACGCCTGCTACGATCTCCAAAGCGTTCATGGAAACGGATAAGGTGGTTCCAAAGGGAATCATCCAGATCGTATGCCAGATTTCAAAGAATTCTTCCATCTTGTATGTCAGTCCGAGTGGGTCATTGGCTTTGACCAGTCCGGAAAAGATGAAAAGTCCGCCTACTAGAAATCGCAGCAAATGGATCAGCAACTTCATTCGTTCAATAGAATTAAAGCAAAAACAGCATAATTCAGTATGTCCTGAAAATTGGCATCCAGCCCCTCGCTGATTAGGGTTTTACCATCGTTGCTTAGGATCTGACGCATGCGTTGCAGTTTCATCAGGATCAGGTCGACAAAACTTTCCTGACTCATGGAACGCCAGGCTTCGCCATAATCGTGATTCTTATTCTGCATTAGGGTTTTGGTATCCGTTACAACTTCTAGATACCGGGGACGCACCTCCTCCAGTGTCATTTCCTCCGGATCGTCGTTGGTCAACTGCAACTGCATCAATCCAATCACGGCATAGTTGATGATGCCTTTGAATTCATCCGCGATCCCATCCCCTACGCGCTGTTCTCCCAACTCTTGAATGGTTCGGATGCGCTGGGCTTTGATAAAGATCTGATCGATGATCGATATGGGACGAAGGACACGCCAGGCTGTGCCGTAATCGTTTGTCTTTTTAAAGAAGATCGATGCGGCTGCTTCGATCGCCTGATCGTATTGATGATTGGTGGCAGACATGTTGTTGGGAGTAACTTACCTTCGTCAAAAATAACGAAAGCCCCCATGTTTTCTCTCACCTCCACCGGAAGAATGCTAGACCTCCAAGAGCCGGTGGTTATGGGGATCATCAATTGCACGCCTGACTCCTTTTATTCCGGGAGCCGGGTTCAGCAGACTGAACAAGGGTTGTTATTTGCAGAAGAACAGGTTCGTCAGGGAGCCCGGGTCCTCGATCTGGGTGGACAAAGCACCCGACCGGGCAGTACGCGCATTACGGCGAAGGAGGAACGCGATCGGGTGATTCCGCTGTTGTCGGCCATTCGCCAAAAACATCCAGCCCTGTTTTTGTCCGTGGATACTTTCTATGCAGAAGTAGCTCAAGCAGCCATTGATGCGGGCGCCGACATGATCAATGACATCAGTGCCGGCACCATTGACCCGTCGATTCGACAGGTGGCTGCTCATTCCGGATTGCCATACGTATTGATGCACATGCGTGGCACGCCTCAGGACATGAAGTCCCATACTACCTACGAGCATGTTACCCGGGATGTTGTACAGTTTTTACAAAGGGAGATCGACGCCTGCCGACAAGCAGGGATCGATCAA
>DFST01000060.1:0-14869 GCA_002378975.1 Chitinophagaceae bacterium UBA3430 | reverse complement strand
TGATCGGCGTCTCCCGAAAATCAATGATCTACAAAACGCTGGATGTCGACCCCATGCTGGCGTTGAATGGCACCACGGCCCTGCACATGTTTGCCCTGATGCAGGGCGCGAACCTATTGCGGGTGCACGACGTACGTGCCGCCTGGGAAACCATTCGGTTATTTAATCAACTTCAAAGCTGATTAGCGACCCGGACCAGCTTCTTGGGGGGCTTTGTCTGCCACAGAAACCACTTCCACTTCAAACTTCAGATGGTCGTAGCCTTTGATGGATCCGGATCCACCGGCGCCATAGCCTTGCATGGATGGAATGAAGAATATTCCTTTGCCTCCTTGACGAAGCAAACGAACCCCTTCATCAAAACCGGGAATCATTTGACCTACACCGACTGTGAAACTCAATAAATCGGTATGATGGAAGCTTGTATCGACATTGCTATCAAAGACTTTGCCTTCAAAGTTCATGCCCGTGTATTTGACGGATACATATTTCCCGCTGTCGATTGGATTACCGGTACCGGGGTTGAGGGTTTGTACAAAAATGCCGTTGGTGGTACGTTGTGCCTCTACCTTGTTTTTCTTTACAAAGGTTTCAACCTCATCAATCTCCTTTTTCTTGAAGAGGGCTAATTCTTTATCCGCATCAATCTTGCGCAGGCTGTCGTTGGTGTATACACCCAGAACTTTAACAATGGTTACGATCCGGTCACCTTTTTTAAAGGGGGCGGGAACACCACCCGGGCTGCGATTGATGAAAGTATCCATCATCTGTGTAGCGATCACGCTGTCACCTAGATGCAATTCAGCCCAGAGTTCGGAGAGGTCGTACGGCGAAGTTTGGTTCAACACCGGAATGTAGTTAGGTAGTTTGCCACGGTTGGTGAATACCACACTGTCATTGATGGCCTGCGAGATCGAGATCTTCAAAAAGCCGCCCATATTTGCTTTGGGTTGCTTGGGATTGGAATAGATCTGATAGGGCATGCCACCGGGCGTTTTTTTCAAGGAAGCTTGTTTACAAGCAATCAAGGAAACGGAAAGAGTGGCGATGGCGAAAAGGTTGAATGCGTATTTCATTCGTTCGGTTTTTATTTGTTTAAAGCTTGTTGATATTGATTTAAAATGGTTCGAAACGATTCAACTGTTCCGGAAAGTGAGTCGCTGCTGCGTCCACCGGCGGCATTGAAATGTCCTCCACCTTCAAAATGGTCACGGGCAAATTGATTGCAATCAAAATCCCCCTTGCTGCGGAAACTCCATTTTCGTTCTTCATCCCGGTCAATGCAAAGCGCGACCAGCCGTATTCCCTGTATGGAATGAGGCAGGTTCACCAAACCATCTGTATCGCCGGTGCGTATCTGATATTTCAATAGGTCTTGCTTGGGTATGGCGATCAGAGCCGTGTTGTACTCATAGAAAACCTCCATCCGATTTAATAAAACATGACCCATGAAACGAAGCCGATTTTCCAGGTAATTGTCGTACAGGCCTTCATGGACTCGGCCATGATTTAAACCATGGTCTTTCAGGTCAGCAACCATGCGGTGAACGGAAGCGGTAGCCGAGGAAAAACGAAATGATCCGGTATCCCCTACAATGCCGGCATATAGGCAAGCGGCTATGTCTGCATCGAGCTTATCGGCCTGCCCAGAACCCACGATGATGTCATAGATCATCTCACAGGTAGAACTTTTGCTGGTATCACTGATTCCGAAATGAAAAGATGGGGTATCAGGCTGTTGATGATGATCCACCAAGATCTTGGTACATGGCGCATTGGCCAGGTGTTCGGCCAGGTTCTTGGTGCGGTGAAAAATGTTGAAATCCAAACAGAACAACCAATCGGCTCCGGCGATCTTTTCTTGTGCAATTTGTTTATGCTGTTCGAAGTCAATCACCTGTTTGGTGCCAGGCATCCAATTCACCCACCCAGCCCAATTGGTGGGCGAAATGACGGTAACCGTGTGTCCAAGCTTCTGTAAAAAATGACCCAGTGCCAACGAGGAGCCCATGGCATCCGCATCGGGTTTTTGATGGGTGGTGATTACAACCCGTCGAGGCGTTGTTAAACTAGGGAAAAGAGTTTCAATTGGTTGCATAAAATCGCGATAAAGGTACTCTTTCTGCCCTATATCACCTATCTTCGCGGCGCAAAAACGACAATATGAATAAACGCACTTTTACTATGATCAAACCGGATGCTTTCCGTAATGGACACGCCGGTGCAATCCTCGATCAGATCCTGAAAGCAGGATTCCAGATCAAAGCCATGAAATTGATGAAACTTTCTGCTGAAAAAGCCGGAGAGTTCTACGCTGTACATAAAGAACGCCCTTTCTACGGCGAATTGGTCGAATTCATGAGTTCTGGCCCCATTGTAGCTGCCATTCTGGAGAAAGACAATGCCGTGGAAGATTTTCGCAAGCTGATCGGCGCTACCGATCCTGCCAAGGCTGATGCCGGTACCATCCGCAAACAATTCGCCACTTCATTAGGTGAAAATGCGATCCATGGTAGCGACAGCGACGAGAACGCTCAAATCGAAGGTTCTTTCATGTTTAGTGGATTGGAGCAATTCTAATCACAAACAAACTCATCAGAAAGCCCACTGCTACCGCTGTGGGCTTTTTTATTGGAATCTGCGCAATCGGATGGATTGCGTATTGTCTGAGTCCTTTTTGACCAGAAAGCGGGCTCGCATGTATTTGGGAGGGCCAAAGGCGCCCATGACGTTATTGGAAAAAGCAAAACCTTCGGTTGGTATACCCATCTTGTTTTTATCGAGCCGATTATTGCCGTTCTCATCATGGATCAGGGAAAGCGCATAGTAGCCCGGCAGGATATCTGAAACAATTAGACTGACCTGCTTGGCATTCGCCGGAATTTTTCCTCTGCGATATGCTTGATTCGGATCGTCGGGAAAACCACGCTCTTCTTTGTACAAACTATATAGAATATACCCTTTTTGGGAACGGATATCTGTGACCGTTATGTTTAAATTGGCCTGTCCCCATACTGCCCCCGCAGGTGAAACAAGAAAAGGAAGCAATATGAATAGCTTTTTGTAGAAAGGATATGTCCGGTTCATTTGGGTTACCTTTTAAAAGTTGAGGTATTAATCGACATCCTGCTAACGACTGCTGCCTGTATTTTTTGAATTTTAAAATAAGGCAACATGGTACAAAAGACTATTTACAAGACCAAGGATTACGCCAAGGTCAAATTTTCCCTGGAAGCTTCCGACGCGAAATCGGTTGAATTGCTCGGCCTGAACGACAACTGGAAAAAGGGTATTCGCATGACCCGTCGTAAGGATGGCATTTTTCAAACCGAGATCAATCTTCCCAAGAATAGCAGCCACCAGTTCAAGTATCTGGTTGACAAGCAAGATTGGCTTATCGACCAGACGGCAGATCAGGAAGTGCCAAACGTTTTTGGCAGCACCAACAGTCTGGTGGTACTCTGATCAGTTCGCTTTTTTTACCAAGGGCTTGAGATCGAACTGCGTAACCCGGATCCGATTTCCTTGGATCTGTCCCGTCACTTTTGCTTGACGGATTGCGTTGCAGAACCCATCATCTTCGTGCGCATCCCCATGCGCATCGAGGTTCGTGCCATCGACAAAATAGACTTGGCCGTTCATCCGAATAGCCAAATCGCAGCCACGTGGCTCCTTGACCTTGAACTGACATTGCGCACAACTTGCTTCTACCGTCTTGCCCTTAATCGTTTTGTTTTTCTCTTGAACTTGGGCTTGCGCTTGCGAACAAAAGATTACAAGACTTACTACGAATGAGAATACATATTTCATTTTGTATGGTTTTCTTTCTCTAAAATACTCACTTTCTGCCCGATCGATAATGCACCGTCGATTGTTCTGATCTGAATTGTGCCTAGATCCGTTAAAACAGTATACAAGGTACTGGATCCCTCGAATTCTTTTTTGACGATCATTCCATTCCAGCCTGTTTCTTGTTCTTGCTGCAGCCAAAAATTTTCGGGACGAGTGATCCTCGATTGGTTGGATATGGAGTTTGGGATCAGATTGTAAGGCCCTAGTAATTGAGCGACGTATTCATCGATGGGTTTTGTATAAATCTGCTCGGAGGTGCCAGTCTGTACGCATTGACCGGCACGCATTACAACAATTCGATCGGCCCATCCCAAGATCTCCGTCGGGTTATGGGAAATAATTAATAAGGTCAGTTTCAGATCCTGATGCAAATCATCCAAGATGGCGCGCAATGTATTACGATGCCCAATGTCGAGGTTGGAGAACGGCTCATCCAGCAATAAGACTCTTGGTTTTTTAGCCAACGCAATCGCAAGTCCGATGCGCTGTCTTTCACCACCCGACAATTGGTCGGTCATTCTATCCATCAGATGATCGATCCGACAAAGTTTTGCCAAAACCGCATCGTCTTTCAAATCTAGAATGCTGTTTAATTCCAAAAGATCCCGGACTCGGTATTGATTGCGCAGGTCGACGGATTGGCTTAAATAGGCAATCGAGGGATGTCCCGGTAGAAGTTTTTCTGCTGGGCCCAATACGCGTTCTTCCTGAAAAAATACGGATCCTTGATCGAGTTGTACCAATCCGGCCAAAGACCGCAACAACGTTGTTTTCCCCGATCCGGTTTCCCCGATGATGCCCAATTTTTCACCGGCAATGACCTGTAGATCTAAGGGATACAAAACAGTTTGTTCGCCGTATGATTTTCCGATTCGATGGGCTGAGAGTATCATTGAACAAATTGATGGGATCAGAAGCCGATTCGTTGATCCAGATCCAATCCATGTGTACGTGCTTGTTCTTTAGCCGTTTCATATCCAGCATCCGCATGACGGATCACCCCCATGCCCGGATCGTTGCGCAACACACGTTTTAAACGGGCATCCGCTTCCGGAGTCCCATCGGCTACGATCACCATACCGGCATGGATGCTGTATCCCATCCCTACCCCACCTCCGTGATGCAACGAAACCCAGCTGGCTCCGCCAGCGGTGTTCACCAAGGCATTTAGCACGGGCCAATCGGCAACGGCATCACTCCCATCCAACATCGCTTCGGTTTCTCGATTGGGACTCGCTACCGACCCCGTATCCAGGTGGTCGCGACCGATTACGATCGGCGCTTTAACTTTGCCGCTGCGAACCAATTCATTGAAGGCCAATCCGGCTTTCTCCCGCTCACCTTGTCCCAGCCAGCATATGCGTGCCGGTAATCCCTGAAAGGCGATGCGTTCACGTGCCATGTTGATCCAGCGGACCAATCCTTTGTTTTCCGGAAACAGTTTTAAGATAAGCGCATCGGTTACGTCAATGTCTGCAGGATCTCCACTGAGTGCAGCCCAACGGAAAGGGCCTTTTCCTTGACAGAATAAGGGACGGATATAAGCAGGGACAAATCCCGGAAAATCAAAAGCGTTGGTCAGTCCTTGTTCTTGAGCCCGGGCCCGGATGTTGTTTCCGTAGTCAAAAGTGACCGCTCCTCGTTGCTGCAGCTCCAACATGAGCTCTACATGTCGACGCATGGTAGCATAACTCAATCGGATGTATTCATCGGGATTGTCATCGCGTAGCATCTTTGCTTCGTCATTCGTCATCCCTTGGGGTATATAACCGATCAACGGGTCGTGCGCAGATGTTTGGTCGGTCAAGGTATCGGGAATGATTCCTCGTTGCAAAAGACGTTCCAACAGATCCACGGCATTGGCCATGACACCAATGCTGATGGCCTTGCCCTCTTTTTTATAGTGGAGTGCGGCGTCAATTGCCTCGTCCAGATCAACGTGTTTCTCGTCGAGGTATCGGGTTTCAATGCGTTTGTCAATTCGCCATTCTTCTACCTCGGCAATGAGCGCTACGCCATCATTCATGGTGATGGCCAGGGGTTGAGCTCCGCCCATGCCACCCAGACCAGCGGTTACATTGAGCGTTCCTTTCAACGATCCTCCGAAATGTATTTCTGCAGCAGAAGCGTAGGTTTCATAGGTGCCTTGTACGATTCCTTGTGTGCCGATATAGATCCAACTCCCGGCAGTCATCTGTCCGTACATCATCAGCCCTTTTTGTTCCAATTCAGAGAAATGTTTCCAATTGGCCCAATTCGGAACCAATTGAGAGTTGCTGATCAGAACACGCGGTGCATCGGGATGAGTTTTGAGAATACCGACCGGTTTTCCCGATTGGATCAACAACGACTCATCATTTTCCAACGATTTCAAACTGGCGATGATGCGATCAAGGGATTCGATGTTGCGGGCTGCCTTTCCCCGTCCCCCATACACGATGAGGTCTTCGGGTCGTTCCGCGACTGCGGGATCCAAGTTGTTCAGAAGCATGCGAAGGGCTGCTTCCTGAATCCATCCTTTGCATTGAAGTTGTGTACCAGTGGGTGTTTTGTATTTAACAGCATCGTAGGTGGCAGTCGTCGTTGTCATAATGCAAAGATAATAGTGCGGGGAATCGTGGGAAAAGGATATCTTGAATGCCTCAATTTTAACGTATGAGCGTACACATCAGTGCCCAAGAAGGTGAGATTGCCGACATCGTTCTCATGCCCGGCGATCCACTTCGTGCAAAGTACATGGTTGATCACTACCTAAAAGATGCCGTATTGGTCAGTCAAACCCGCAACATCTATTTCTATACGGGGCATTACCAAGGCCGTCGAATTACGATCGGTGCCAGTGGCATGGGCTGCCCATCCATCGGAATTTATTCATACGAGTTATTTGCCTTCTATGGTGTACAGACCATTATCCGGATTGGCACCTGCGGCGCTTATACAACCGACCTAAATCTTTTTGATCTATTCCTCGTAGATGCCGCTTGCAGCGAATCGACCTATGCCCAGTATGCGTGGGGCTTATCAGCCGACATCATTCCATCCACCTCATCTGTCCGGGAGGCCATTCAAACCACTGCTAAAAAACAAGCAAAGACAATCCGCACAGGCAACATTCACTCCAGTGATATTTTCTATCGGAAAGATCCTGCCATTCCCGCCATAGCCACGGCACATCAATGTTTGGCTGTGGAAATGGAAGCCTTTGCTTTATTTGCGAATGCACAGGAATTGGGTAGATCGGCCGCTACTTTATTGACCGTATCGGATGTGATCCCCACACATGCGAAGATTTCAGCCGACCAACGAGAGACGGCTTTGTTGCCCATGATGGAATTGGCCTTGGAGTCTACCTTGTTGCTTTGATTAAAGTTGAAAATTTGGGTACGATTCGTTCAATCCAATCCCCAAGCGGGTGGCATTGTTCTCCGTGATTTCATTGATCGTTCCATTTCGGATGAACGACCGAAGAGATTCGATGTCCTTAGCAAAGATTCGGTCTTCAGACGCATATCCGGCGGTAGCACGTACCGCTTCCAGAACTAATTCCAAGATTGGCGAAGTTTTTAATGGGCGACGGAATTCAAACCCTTGGGAGGCAGTAAGCAATTCAACTGCCAGAATGTATTCGAGGTTATCTAGGATCTGATGAAGTTTTCTGCCGCTGATGGAACCCATGCTCACATGGTCTTCCTGCCCCAGTGATGTGGGGATGCTGTCAGCACTGGCCGGGAAACACAGCGTCTTATTTTCGGTGACCAAGGCGGCCGAAGTGTATTGTGGGATCATGAGGCCTGAATTCAAGCCGATGTTATTCATCAAAAGTGTAGGCAGTCCTACTTTGCCTTCAATGAGTAGATAGGAACGGCGATCGCTGATGTTCCCGATTTCGGCAGCGGCTACACAGGCATAATCAAGTGGAAGGGCCAAGGGTTGTCCGTGGAAATTCCCACCACTGATGGTATCGGTAGCGCTGAACAATACCGGATTGTCGGTTACCGAGTTGAGTTCCACTTCCGTGAGTTGTTTCAGATGTAGCCAGGCATTTCGGGAGGCTCCATGAACTTGCGGCATACAGCGGATGGAATATGGGTCTTGTACCCGTTCACAATGGGCATGACTTTTCAGATTCTCCGATCCATTTAAGAGTTCGTTTAGACGGTGTGCGACTAGCCGAGTACCGTCGTAAGGACGCAGCGCATGCAAACGGGGATCGAAGGGAGCATTGGTACCTTGAAATGTTTCCAGCGAAAGTGATCCGATCACATCGGCTGTTTGAAGCAGGCCATGCATACGCGATACCCCGCTGACGGCATGCGCCAAAATGAATTGAGTACCATTGATGAGCGCCAATCCTTCTTTGGGCCCAAGTTTAAGCGGCACCAGTCCCGTTTGATTCAGCATCTTGGCGGTCTCCATTCGTTCTCCTTTCCAGACTACCTCGCCCAGCCCAATTAATGGAAGGAATAAATGTGCCAAGGGAGCCAAATCACCGGAAGCGCCTACGCTTCCTTTTTCAGGCACGACCGGCAATGCGTCGTTTTCTAGGTGCCAAAGGATTCGCTCCAGCGTCTTTGGCTGCACACCGCTGTGTCCGTAAGAAAGTGACTGAAGCTTGGTGATGAGCATTAAACGAACGATCTCAGCAGAAACCGGATTGCCCACCCCTACGCTGTGACTCTCCAGGATCTTATGTTGCAGGGTTTCGGCGTCTTTTGGGTCGATGGCCGTGTGTGCGAGAATGCCAAAGCCTGTGTTGATCCCATAAACCGTGCGTTTGCTTTGCAGGATCTCATTCACCCAACCGGCTGAAGCCTGTACTTGCTGCAGGGCAGTTGCATCGAACGATGGCGTCAATTCTTTTCGGGCCATGGCCATGGCCTGACGAACAGTCAAACAATTGGTTCCAAAATGAAAGGATGCCATGTGGTGATGATTAATTGTAAAAGACTCCGTACTCCAACCCCAAACTTTGAACTCTGAACACTGAACTAAAATCCCGGCACGATGTGCCGGGATTTTTCGTGATCCGGATTGGATTCAAACCAATGACCCCAAACTTAGAAGGTTTGTGCTCTATTCAGCTGAGCTACCGGACCAAAAATTAAAAGATCCTACGCCGACTGGGAAAGTAGGCGTTCCAGCAAAGCTAGTTTTTTTCTAGCTTGCATGGGTTATGTCGGTACAGATTGATGCCAGTTGGAAAGCCGTTTTACAACGTGAATTTGAACAGCCGTATTTCCAGCAATTGGTTCAGCACCTACGCGCTGAGAAAGATTTGGGTAAGACCATCTATCCGCCTGGTCCACTTATATTTAACGCCTATAATTCCACTCCTTTTGAGCAGGTAAAAGTGGTGATCATTGGGCAAGACCCCTATCACGGACCGGGGCAGGCGCACGGACTGAGTTTTTCCGTTCCCAACGGCGTTCCCGCACCTCCTTCGCTGAAAAACATTTTCAAAGAATTAGAGTCGGATATTGGATTAAAAAAACCAACCACCGGCGACCTGACCCCCTGGACCCAAAGAGGGGTTTTCTTACTCAATGCTTCGCTGACCGTTCGGGCTGGCGAACCCATGAGTCATGCTCAAATCGGGTGGGCCCGTTTTACGGATGCAACCATCCGGGCTTTGGCCACGCATCGAGAAAAGCTGGTCTTTTTGCTTTGGGGAAAATTTGCACAGGAAAAAGCCAATTTCATTGACTCGAAACGGCATCTGATCTTAGTTGCGGCCCATCCCTCGCCTCTTTCTGCGCACAATGGGTTTCTGGGCTGCCGTCATTTTTCACAGGCGAATGCCTACCTTGTTCAAAATCGGATCGACCCCGTTGATTGGTCGCTATGAATTATGTTTCTACGTGATCTATTTGCCCGTATCATGGCGCTTTGGGCCTTGCTCAGTTTTGCGGTCAGCTTCTTGATCATTTTGATCCCCTCTTTGTTATGCGGATTGATTCCAAATCCGACCGGTCAGGACTGGTTCATTCGAATCGCCCGGGGGTGGATGCGGATTTGGCTGCTGTTGGTGGGTTGTCCGCCTCGGATAAGAGGCCGCGAACAGTTCAAAAAAGGCCAAACCTATGTGGTTATCTGCAACCACAATTCCTTGATGGACCCACCCATGACCTCTCCTTTCATACCGGGGCCTAATAAAACCATAGCGAAAGCTGGGTTGGCCAAGGTGCCAATTTTTGGGTGGTACTACAAAAGGGGCGGCGTTATGGTTGACCGAAAAAATGAGCTCAGTCGTCGACGGAGCTACGAAGAAATGAAAGCCGTACTAAATCATGGCATGCACATGTGTATTTATCCGGAAGGCACGCGAAATCGCACCCATGAACCGTTGAAATCCTTCTACGATGGCGCCTTTAAGTTATCTATTGATACAGGAAGTCCCATCCTTCCTGCCGTATTGTTTCATACACGCAACATTCTTTCCCCTACCCGTTCTTTTTATTTTCAACCACACTCCATTGAATTGCATTTCTTGGAGCCGATTGATCCGGTTGGAGAAACTGTACAAACGTTAAAAGAAAAATCTTTTGCCATTATGTCGGCATACTACACCGCTCACTCAGCTTAGAAGTTGGTAAAGAAACGAGTGCGGTTGATGCGTAGGTCTTGCAACATCGAAGCTTTTGGACTGATGGAGAAGTTGAAAGACCGAAACAAACCAACGGGTGTTACGTTGATCGACAGTTGCCAGCAATGCATTTCCCGGTTGATGCTCATTTGAAAGGTCTGTAATTTGGTGGAGCTGATGTCGTAATAACCATTCGCCGACACATTCCATTTGGGTGTAAGATTGAAACTTCCGCTGAAATTCAGGTTGGAGGTCACATCCATTTGATACCCGGAATAATCCGGCTTGAGTCGGTTGCTGAAACTGAGTGAATACCCAAAGCTTAGTTGCCAGGGAATGTTGAAATCGACGAATTGACTCGGATTCTGTTGCATGAAATCCATCAATTGTTGTTGCTGGCCTTGCATGTTGGGATCTTGCATCATCTTTTCCATCTGCTCGGTTCTGTTTTGTTCCTTTTTTTCATCTTTTGGCTTGCTTTTGAACGAAGTGCTCATGGAAACGCTTCCGTAGGTTAAACGGCCCAATTTGAATTTCCCGCCCTGCCATGCATAACGATTGATGGGGAAGCCTCGTTCATTGGTCTGATAAGGATCCAGCAAGCTATTGGCTGTAAGGCTGATCTTTTCAAAAAGTGTCGTTCGCAAGTAAAGATTGATGGGTTCTAGCCGCATGGAGTCGCGCAGAAAATTATAACCAGATGTAAAGCCAAATCCGTCGATCAATTTTACTTTCTTGATCGCTTGTTCCCCGGTGTCTTTTCGGGAACGCCATTTCATCTCCAGATTGTTATCGAATTGGAAACTAAGTCCGCCGGTTCGCCCTTCGCTATAACCACTATATAAGGCGCCCTCGAATACACTGAACCGTCCCGTTACGCCGGGATAAATCGTATCGCTATAAAAGTTCTTTTTAGATAGATCAGGTCGGTAGTTCAAGCTAACCGATGGACGAACCACATGGCGAATCGCCATGACACGTGATTTCTTAAATGTGTAGGTGCCGAACATGGCCGTATTGAAACTCAAAGCAAAAGAAGCTTGATTGTCGAAAAAGAATCCTTTAGCGATGCTGGTATCCACTTTTTGTAAAGCGGAATTCCATTGACGCTGAAATTTTTGAGCGATCCATACCTGAGAATAACTAAGGGAAGGAGAAACGATCACCGCTCCACCCAAAATTGGTGGCAGCGATAAGGTGATCGGGAAATTGTGCTGAGCGCCCCATTGGAGTGTGTCGATCAGTCGCTTTAGCTGAAAGGCGGAATCGTAAAAAGAAAGTTGATTGCGAAAATTTCCATTGTACCCGACCCCTAATTTTTCATACCATTTGGCGGTACCAACGGCTTCTTTTTTCTGAAATGGGTAGAGCGTATTGACCGTAAATCCGAGATCCGGAAGGCTAACATTCACCAACCGTGTACGGTTGTTCTGGTTGTGGTTGGCACTTAGCGTAAGGTTATAAGGTTTGCCTGCCCAAGATTTAGAGTAAGAAATGGAAGAACCCAACTGATTCTGAAAATTCATTTGGGTGTTGTTGGGAATCAGCTGATTGAACTGGGTAGAACCGGCATTGACATTGGCCGAAAAACTGGTACCCGGGCGGGCGCGACTGTCTACACTATGGGCCCAAGTCAAAAAGAAACTCTTGTTCTTCAGATAATCTGGGTCTCCCTTGAAGTTGAGCTTGGTGGTCTGAACACTTAAGTTCATGGAACCGCTGTACCGATAGCGCCGGCGATAGGTTGGATTCAAATTGAGGGACCAGCCTCCATAGGAGTATATATTGCCGTAAATTTTAGCATCCCAGTATTCGTTCAGGACTTTATAATACCCGAGCCCCTCCAGTCCCAATCCCCACTTTTCATTGGAGGTAAATTGGGGCGGCAACAAGCCCGAATGTCGTCCCTGACTGAGGGGATAAAAACCAAAAGGGAGATAAATCGGAACGGGTACCCCTTCGAACTCGGGGTGCGCCGGGCCGGATACGGCCAATTTTTGATTCACCACTTTCATCTTCGGCGTTACAAAAGCGAAATGAGGTTCATCCAATAAACAAGTGGTAAAGCGGGCTTTTTGGATGAAGGTGGTGTTGTCGTTTACTTTTTTCGCCAGAGCACCAATTACGAGTATCTCTCCTTGTTGGGAATAGGTATTCTTTGTGAGTCCGACTTGTGATTGAAAATTATACAAAATGGTATCACTGGAGAATTCGGATTCTCCGCTTTTGAAATGTGCCGGTTCGATCACCTGCCCATTGCTGTCTTTGGTGTTGGTAGCCAATACCAGTTGACGTTCCTGATCCAGTTCTACTTTGGGGGCCGTTAACTGGATGTCTTTGTAATCTGTTTGAGTTTTCCCATACAACGTGATTCGTTTGCTGGGTACGTGGATCACGGCGGAATCAGCGGCTTGATATTTTAAAGGCGCATCCAGCGTGTCTTTGGACAAGCGAAGTGAGAAGGTGTCGTTTATAACACGGGGGGCAACTGTATCCTTACTCAGGTTGTTCGCTCGAATGGACAGAGGGGTGATTTCGGGACGGGTGGAGTCCGGACGAACTGTTAAGGGGCTGCGAAAATTGGGTAACTGGGCCACCAAGTTCAGCGGGGAAAGGGCGAAAACAAGCCCAAGCATCCCGACCATTCTCAATAACTCACGTCGAAAAAATGTAGATTCGCGACGGACTTTCATGCTGCGGGCAAAAGTAGCAGAAATGTAATTGGAGTTTATCCCTTGCGGCCCAAGAAAATGTGAATTTTGCCCAAGTTTGTATCCAATCGCTGAGAAACACAACAACCATGGTATTTCGCCTCATTGCTTTTTTTGTGCTGCTGGCTGCCGGTCTATCATTGACCTCTTTCCAGTCCGAATCACCTGTTCTAAAAACGGCCGGCCCGCGCATGATCCGAACAATAGTCATTGATCCAGGGCATGGTGGCAGCGATGCGGGTGCGCGTGGCAAATTCTCCAGCGAAAAAGAGATCTGTTTAGATGTTTCCATGAAACTCGGGAAGATGATCGAAAAGACATACCCCGATATTCGTTTGCTGTATACCCGCACCGAGGATACTTATCCCAAACTATACGAACGCTCGAATTTGGCGAATTCAAACAAAGGAGATTTATTTATTTCCGTACACGTAAACTCCACGCGTGCCATCCGAAAAAAAGAATTGATTGGCTACAAGAACACGACCGTTTACGTAGGCAAGGGCAAGAGTCGCAAGAAGGTGGTAAAACGCATTCCGCAATACAAGTACACCACATTGCCCAGCACGGCCAAAGGAACCGAGACCTATATCTGGGGAGCCCACAAGAGTGAGCAGAAAGAACTGGCCATGATTGAGAACGCACCCATTATGGCAGAGGAGAATTATCAAACCAATTACGGGGATGTAGACCTGAACTCTCCCGAGTTCGTGGCGCTGTCATTACTCAAAACCAAACAGTATTTTAAACGTAGCGCCAGTTTTGCCGGTTTTATACAAGATGAATTCGTCAAAGTAGGACGGGTTGATCGGGATGTACGTCAACGTCCCATTGGAATTTGGGTGTTACAAGCCACGGCCATGCCCAGCGTGCTCATCGAAACCGGTTTCATTTCCAACCCGGAGGAAGAAGAATACCTAAATAGCGAGGAAGGTCAAAATGAGCTCAGCGCTTGCATTGTTCGTGCCCTGGGTACGTATTTGAATTGGCTTGATCAGCGGCAATCCGAAGATGCGGGTCCGAGTCAAACACGCGTTACACCGATTCGTGACGCCGGTCATACTCAGCGTTTTTTAGAGGACGTTGAAAAACGCGAACGGGCTCGTCGTTGAGTGATTTCCACGCCCGGGGTATAAAACCGTTACCTTTACCATACTTTTCTTAATACTATGAAAATCTCTAATGAGACAAAAGTTGGTATACTGACGACCATTGCGTTGGCTTTACTTTTTATCGGTTTTAATTACCTCAAGGGCAAGGATGTTTTTCAACAACAACACCTGGTGCACGCTGTTTTCACCGAATTGGGCACCTTGGAAAAATCCAACGAGGTAAAGATCAATGGTTTGGCCATTGGAACCGTTTATTCAAAAAAGGAGCTGGACAAAGACATCAGCGCCATCGTGGTGACGATCAATTTAACCCGCGACATCAACATTCCTAAGAACTCCGTTGCTTACATCGCTTCCGAATTGGTGGGCTCATCCTTCATTGTCATCGAACGCGGCAATTCCAAGGAAATGCTCCAACCGGGAGATACGTTAAAAACAAGAATTGAAACCGGGTTGTTGGGCGATGTGAAAGCACAACTGAACCCTACCGTCGCAAAGGTTCAGGAAGTCTTGGATGCACTGCAAGCCAGTCTGTCTTCTATCAACGCCACCCTCAATAGCTCTACCCGCGATCAACTCCAAAAGACGATTGCCAATCTAAACCAAGCCAC
>DFST01000147.1 GCA_002378975.1 Chitinophagaceae bacterium UBA3430 | reverse complement strand
AAATCGTTCCAATCGATGTACCGAAACGTTTCCGTTTGTTGTGTCTTTTCATAGACCGCCAATTGAGCCGCATCAAAATCAAATGCTTTTTTACGAAGTGCCACCCGAATCGGTTCTAGGGGATGGACGTGATAGTATACCGAGAGGATCTGGTGGTTGGGGTTGAATGCCGATTGCTGGTAAAAGTCAGTGGTGTAAATGTGATCGGCGACTTCTACATTTAACTGAAGCTCTTCTTGGAATTCACGTTTGAGTCCGTCACGTAGGCCTTCGCCAAATTCCAATCCGCCTCCCGGAAATTTTGTGTAATACTGTCCGCGGATGAATTCGTCACTCAACAGCACTTGTCGATGTTCGTTGATAAGCAGGCCATATACCCGAATGCTGATGTGATTCATGGATGGATTTAGTAGTTTCCTTCGAATACTTTAGTGGCAGGACCGATCAGATGGATGTGGGTAAAATGAACAAAGTCTTTGGTTTGAAAGCGAACCATTAATTGGCCGCCTTTGGTTTCGATCGTACAGGGTTCGGTCTTTTGATCGATGATTGCCCGGGCAATGGCGCAAGCGGTGACACCGGTTCCGCAGGAGAGGGTTTCGTCCTCGACCCCTCGTTCATAGGTACGCACGCGAATGAGTTCAGGTGATTCGGTTCGTTCCACAAAATTTACGTTGATGCCGCGCGGCCCAAATCGTTCTTCGTTTCGAATGGTTTGACCAACCTCAAATACCGGAAATAAATCTAATTGCTTTACGATCCGCACCAAATGAGGCGAGCCGGTATTTAATATGAAATCGGTGCCGGAAGCTGATATCTGATCGACGTCGATCATGCGCAAACTGATTCGTCCGTCAGTCAGTATTTCGGCTTCATGCGGACCATCAACGGCCAAGAAATTATATGTGGATTTGTTGATGCCCAGATCGAGTGCGAATTGGGTGATGCACCGGCCGCCGTTGCCACACATGGAACCGGGGAGACCATCGGCATTGAAATAGATCATCTCAAAATCGTAGGTAGGATGGGCATTCAGCAGCATGAGACCATCGGCGCCAATGCTCAATCTTCGATGGCAGAGTTGTTCAATTTGTGTCGAATTCAGGTTGAATGCCCCGGATCGATTGTCGATCAAGATGAAATCGTTGCCGGTTCCCTGATACTTGTAGAAGTGCATATTAGAGTTGCTCGGAGAAGATCTGGAGGAATCGTTGAATGAGTTTTTCTACGGCGGCTTTGCCGTCTTTGGAGAATTCCTGTTTCACGCGGTTGGCTACGATGGCGTTGACGGCGAGGCAATGATGGCCCATCAATCGCCCCAAGCCATAGATGGCGGAGGTTTCCATCTCGAAATTGGTGATGCGGTATTGTCCGTAGCGGAAATCAGTGAGTCGGTTCACCAGATGCGGATTGCTGAGTCCGAGTCGGAGGACACGCCCCTGCGGACCATAGAAGCCGGGACAGGTTACGGTAATGCCCTGATGGAAGTCGTTGACAAAATGTTTGAGCAGGCTGGGGGCGGCGCTGTTGATGTAGGGCGTTCCGATTTGAGCGTGGATCTGCGTATGGGTAATGAAGGATTGTAAGAGCAGCTGTTCCTCGCTGTTCTGTTCGGTTCGGTAGAAGTTCAGTAGGTTGTCGATGCCCAGTCCGTGGGTTGAGGCGACAAAATGATCGACCGGGATGTCGGGTTGCAAGGAGCCGGAAGTGCCGATTCGGATGATCTGCAGCGACTGTAAGTTGGGCTTGATCTCGCGGGTGTTCAGATCGATGTTGACCAGTGCATCCAGCTCGTTCATCACGATGTCGATGTTGTCTGGACCGATTCCGGAGGAAAGGACGGTGATTCGCTTGTTGCCGACCCGTCCGGTGTGGCTGATGAATTCCCGGTGTTGTTGTTTGTGCTCGATCGCGTCGAAGTATTTGCTGACCTCCGCCACGCGGTCGGGGTCGCCCACGGTAATTACGGTGGGGGCCAGCTCTTCGGGGCGAAGGTTGAGGTGGTAAACGGCTCCTCGTTCATTGAGGATGAGTTCGGATTCGGCGATCTTAGGCATGTATAAAGTGTTTCAAACAACCGGTCAAATCAAAATTATGCTTTATTTTCGCAACCCTTCAGGTCCTGTGGCCGAGTGGCTAGGCAGAGCTCTGCAAAAGCTCGTACAGCGGTTCGAATCCGCTCGGGACCTCACCTTAGTTCCAGGTTCAGTGTTCAAAGTTTAGAGTTGTCTTCAACTCTTCTCTGAACATTGAACGCTGAACTCAGAATTAGTTCCAAATGAGTCAGGAAGAACAAGATTTCATTGCGTATTGGTCGGCCAACCGGGAACGAAAAAAGAGTTGGGTTCGTCAACTCTATGTCGGATTGCCGCTGGCACTAGCCATCGTGATCGGAGTTTTTGCCAACCTGCTTTCCGGCTGGTACGGACGGGCTCAGATGGTGTTCTTTCGGGAACAAGGTTCATTGATCCTGATCTTGGTGATTGCGGCCGTTGGGATCATCACTTTTTTAGCGGTCTTTTCCGCCCGGCATCGATGGGACATGCAAGAACAACGTTATCGGGAATTGATCGACCAAGCATCTAAAACGAATAAAACAACATGAAAAATATCTTCTTCCTGGCTTTTGTCATCCTTTCATTTACCGGCTGTTTGAAAGACGATACCTGTACGCCAAAAACAGTTCAAAG
>DFST01000009.1:11086-11757 GCA_002378975.1 Chitinophagaceae bacterium UBA3430 | reverse complement strand
CGGAAAGTGGAAGCAGAAGCCCAAGCGGTAGAAATCAATTGAGATACGGTTAATCCTGAGGCTGCGATTTCGCCCTTCAATTTGGCGATGTCGCTAGCATCCAATGCTGTGTATGTATTCGCTGGGATAGGGTCTTGCCAGATCAGTACTTCTGCAGGTACTTCTTTGCCTACATAGCGATTTCTTGGCCCCATATCGCGGTGTGTCAATTTGAACCAAGCACGTGCAAATGCATCGGCAAATTCTTCAGGATTTTCAAAGAAATGGCGAGAGACTTTCTCGTAAGACGGGTCGAAACGCAACGCCAAATCGGTAGTTAACATGAAAGGCGCGTGCTTTTTGCTCGCATCGTGTGCATCGGGAACCAATCCTTCACCAGCTCCGCCTTTGGGCTTCCATTGTTGGGCGCCAGCGGGACTTTTGGTTAATTCCCACTCGTAGCCGAACAAGTTTTCGAAATAGTTATTGCTCCACTGGGTTGGGGTTGTGGTCCAAGCGCCTTCCAATCCACTGGTGATGGTGTCACCACCGTTTCCTGTGCCGAAACTGTTTTTCCATCCCATGCCTTGCATAGCGATATCCGCCCCTGCAGGCTCTGGTCCAACGTGCTTGCTAGGATCTGCCGCACCGTGTGTTTTACCGAATGTATGTCCACCAGCGATCAAAGCCAC
>DFST01000009.1:9513-10735 GCA_002378975.1 Chitinophagaceae bacterium UBA3430 | reverse complement strand
TCCATCGCCATGCGCTTGAAGGTCTCACGAATGTCGCGTGCTGATGCAATGGGGTCGGGGTTGCCATTAGGGCCCTCAGGGTTAACATAAATCAATCCCATTTGAACCGCAGCCAACGGATTTTCCAATTCGCGATCGCCTTTGTATCGCTTGTCGGCCAACCATTCACGCTCTGATCCCCAATAAACAGTTTCTGGTTCCCAAACATCGGCTCTACCGCCACCGAAACCGAAGGTTTTCAAACCCATCGATTCCAAGGCGCAGTTACCTACCAAAATCATCAAATCGGCCCAAGAAATGGCTTGACCGTATTTCTGTTTGATGGGCCACAACAACAAACGTGCTTTATCAAGGTTGGTGTTATCAGGCCAGCTATTCAATGGAGCGAAACGCTGCATACCAGCACCGGCGCCACCACGACCATCGGAGGTACGATAGGTTCCTGCACTGTGCCATGCCATACGGATGAAGAAAGGACCATAATGGCCGTAATCTGCGGGCCACCAATCTTGCGAAGTAGTCATCACATCCATGATGTCTTGTTTCAATGCATCATAATCAATGTTCGCAAATGCTTCAGCATAGTTAAAGTCTTCGCCCAAAGGGTTGGAGAGGTTGCTGTGCTGACGCAATACGTTTAAGTTTAACTGGTTGGGCCACCAATCTTGGTTTTGGGTGCCGCTACCGGTCATTTTACTCATGTTGCCGTGATTGAACGGACATTTTGCTCCGTCCCCGTCTGCTGTATAATGTGATTCAGTCATAATAATAGATTTACAACACAAAGTTCACGATTTTGTTCGTGTTTGGGTCGATTGTTCGTGTAATTTTTTGATAAAAAATATCAAAATAGAGGGTTGGATTTGAGTCTATTTTCAATTTTAAATCCAATACGGTGAGATACAGTAAATTGGCGGGATCAGATGCCCGATTAATCTAGAATTTGCAGCTGCGCGGAGGATTACATGTACCCCAGCGTTTTTAACATACTCTTGTAACTCTGCTCCTTCGAGAAAAGTCTGAAGTGATGCTCGCCGTTTTCGTCGCGATCAATGATAACATGCTTGGGCGCTGGCGTTAAGCAATGCTGAATGCCGCCATAACCACCGATGCTCTCTTGATAGGCGCCCGTGTTGAAGAATCCCAAATACAGAGGGTCTTCTGGGTCGTATTTCGGCAAATAAATGGCGTTGACGTGTTGCTCGGAGTTGTAGTAATCGTC
>DFST01000009.1:0-9129 GCA_002378975.1 Chitinophagaceae bacterium UBA3430 | reverse complement strand
AGCATGATAAATTTCTTGTTGATGGCCCAAGCGTCTGGAAGGGTAGTCATGAAACTCGAGTCGATCATGTTCCATTTTTCCCTGTCGTTTTGCGATTTTTGGTCGAGTACCGAATAGATGTTTCCGCCCGATTCACCCACCGTGAACGATCCAAATTCAGTAAAGATATCGGGTTCAGGGATATTGTTCTCCGTGCAAACTTGCTTGATTTGACTCACGATCTCTGTGGCCATGTATTCGTAATCGTAATCAAAAGTAAGCGAGTTTTTGATGGGGAATCCGCCGCCGATATTCAACGTATCTAGGTCGGGACATTCCTGTTTCAATTCGCAATACACTTTCAAACACTTGTGTAGTTCATTCCAATAGTAGGCGGTGTCGTAAATACCCGTATTGATGAAAAAGTGAAGCATTTTCAACTTTACATTTTTGTTTCGCTTTACTTTGGTGCGATAAAAGCTGACCAAGTCTTTGTATCCGATGCCCAAACGGGAAGTATAAAATTCGAACTTGGGTTCTTCTTCAGCGGCAATTCTAATGCCAACGGTTACGGGTTTGTCGGTGTATTTTGTGAGTAAATCAATCTCGTTGCTGTTGTCCATTACAGGAATTACATTGCTCCAGCCACTGTTGATTAGGTTCGCAATATTCTCGATGTAATTTTCTTTTTTGAAGCCGTTGCACACAACAAATTTGTCTTTACTGATCTTACCTTGTTCAAAAAGGTTCTCGAGGATGTTAATATCAAAGGCTGAAGATGTCTCAATGTGGACATTGTTCTTCAGCACTTCATCGATTACGTGAGAGAAGTGGTTGCTCTTGGTACAGTAACAATAGTAGTATTTGCCTTGGTAGTCTGCCTTGGCGATGGCTACATTAAACCATGTTCTTGCCTTCTGGATATTCTCGGAAATTTTGGGTAAATAGGTGAATTTCAATGGTGTTCCGTACTGCTCGATGAGGTCCATCATAGGAATTCCATGGAATTCGAGGTTGTCATTGTTGTCAAGCTTGAATTCTTCTGTAGGGAAGTAAAAAGTTTGGTTAATGAGGTCAACGTACTTGTTTTTCACGATTGTTTTTTGGTTGGATTATAAAAATTATACAAATGTAAGTCAGTTGGATGGTATTTTTTTATATACTTGTAAGTGAGTTGGAATTTTCGCAAATCGCTAGAATTGTTTTTGTAAATTCGCGCTACCAAAATCAAAATCAATACGCCATGAGTAAAATTAGTGTTATCGGAGCCGGAAACGTGGGCGCAAGCTGCGCGGAGTACATTGCAATCAAGAATTTCGCAGCGGAAGTTGTGTTGTTGGATATCAAAGAAAACTTTGCCGAAGGCAAGGCTTTGGATTTGATGCAAACGGCTGCATTGAATGGCTTTGATACGCGCATTTCGGGTAGCACGAATGATTACAGCAAAACCGCAGGTAGTGATGTTGTTGTGATTACAAGTGGTATTCCTCGTAAACCAGGCATGACCCGTGAAGAGCTGATCGGTATCAACGCAGGTATTGTGAAAACAGTGATGGAGAATTGCCTAGTACATTCGCCGAATGCCATTGTAGTTATTGTGAGTAACCCCATGGATACAATGACATACTTGGCTAAAACCACCTCCGGATTGCCAAAGAATCGCATCATTGGTATGGGTGGTGCGCTAGATTCAGCCCGCTTCAAATACTATTTGTCTACGGCATTGGGATGTCCAGCATCGGATGTAGATGGAATGGTTATTGGCGGTCATGGTGATACTACCATGATTCCTTTGACTCGTTTGGCCTCTTACAAAGGTGTTCCAGTGACAGAGTTTTTGTCTGAAGATGTATTGGCGAAAGTAAAAGCAGATACCATGGTGGGTGGTGCTACATTGACAGGTATGTTGGGTACCAGTGCATGGTATGCGCCAGGTGCTGCTGTTAGTGTGTTGGTTCAAAGTATCGTATGCGACCAAAAGAAATTGATGCCTTGCTGCGTAGCCTTGGATGGCGAATACGGTCAGTCTGATATTTGCATTGGTGTTCCAGTGATCTTGGGTAAGAGTGGTTGGGAGAGCATTGTTTCTCTGAATCTCAACGATGCCGAGAAAGCGGAATTTGAAAAGAGTGCCGCTGCGGTGCGCAGTATGAATGCCGCTTTGTAATTAAGAATCCAATCCCAATCCGATTTCGGATTAATAGCAACAAAAAGGGCCGATCTGCCCTTTTTGTTTTTTCAGCATTTGGGTTTCAAAGTATCTTTGTCCCATGAAGTTGTCTCGCGGAGTCTGGTTGATGTTGTTGGCTTCGCTTTCCTTTGGTTTGATGAACGTATCCGTGAAGTTTGTTCACGATATGCCCGTTTCACAAGTGGTATTCTTCCGTGCGGTGGTGCAAATTGTATTGAGCTTGGGTATCTTGTTTCAGCTAAAGCAATCGCCGTGGGGCAAAAATCCCAAATTGTTGGCCATGCGTGGCTTGTTTGGGTCGATGGGTTTGTTTTGCTATTTCTACACCCTGCAAGTGATGCCATTGGGCAACGCGATCGTGATTCATTATCTATCGCCCATCCTAACTACTTTGGTGGCCGTGGCTTTGGGTGATGAAAAGAACCATCCTCTGAGTTACTTGTTTTTTGGTTTGTGTATGATTGGCGTGGTGGTGGTGAATGGCGTTTCCAATGAAGTTACCATGGCGGGTATTCTGGCTGGATTGGGCGGTGCACTTTTCTCTGCTTTCGCTTACAATACGATCCGAAGATTGAAAAATCTTGAAAATCCCAATGTAGTGGTGTTTTATTTCCCGCTAATCACCCTGCCATTGTCACTCATGGCTTACCTCTTGTTCGATGAAGCTTGGCGCATGCCCATGGGAATCGAGTGGTTTTGGTTGTTGATGACGGGAGTTACAACCCAGTTCGGACAGTTCTTTATGACGCGAGCCTATCAGTCCGATAAAGCCTCGAATGTCTCAGCCATTAGCTATGCGGGCATCATTTGGGGTGCCGGATTTGGGGTGTTCTTGTTCGATGAACAATACCAATGGTTGCAATACGCTGGGATGGCTTTGGTGCTCTTGGGGATGTTCTTGAATGTGCGTATTAACCTTCGCCGCGAAGCGGCTCAGTAACCGCAAAAACTGCCTCCATGACGCTTTTTTCAAAATCGCCATAGGTCCGTTTTCTGCGTGGCATCACCAAATTCGCGGTCTTGTGCACGGCATCCAATTTGTGCGTGACAAACCCTTGTGCGCCGCCCCAACTAAAATCAGGGACGAATTGCCTCGGGAAACCTGCGCCGAACAAGTTACAGGCCACGCCCACAACAGTGCCCGTATTGAACATCGTGTTGATGCCGCATTTGCTGTGATCGCCCATAATTAATCCGCAAAACTGCTGTCCGCTGCGATCAAATCGCCCAGAAGCATAGTTCCAAACCTTCACCTCGTCGTAGGTGTTCTTTAGATTCGATGCATTGGTATCAGCCCCAATATTGCACCATTCTCCCAATACCGCATTGCCCAAAAATCCATCGTGCCCTTTGTTGCTGTAACCCCAGAAAACCACATTGGAAATTTCGCCCCCAGCCACGCTGTAAGGACCCAATGTTGTTGCGCTGTACACCTTGCTGCCCATTTTTAATACAGCACCTTCACAGAGTGCTAACGGACCGCGAACGAGCGATCCTTCCATGATCTCGGCGTTTTTGCCGATATATATAGGTCCTTCTTTGCTGTTCAATGTGCAACATTCCACCTTGGCACCTTCTTCCAAAAAGATGGGGAAATCGCCGATGGTTCGGTTGCTATCCGATAGTGGTGCAGAAATTCTTCCAGCGGTGATTCTTGCGAAATCTTGTACGATTTCCTTGCCATTGAGCGCAAAAATGTGATAAGGTCTATCAATCCAGTCGAGAGAATCTTCCATGGCGGTCATGGTTTCAGGTGATTCATTGGGGTTTGTGCCATGGAAAGCCACCAACTTGCCTGCATGTGTTAATGCATGTCCCAATGGAAGCTTTTTTATGGCCTGCACCCAATTGGGATTTGGGAGAGCGCTGCCATTGATAAAGATACAAACGTCATTAGAATCGATGCGGGGGTAGGGACTGCCTGCAGTTTGCAAATAGTCACGTGTGATGAATCCAGTTTCAGTTGATTCAACCCCGAGGTCGTGCATCCACTTTTCTGCAATGGTGAGCATGCCACAGCGAAGGTCTGCCGCGGGACGTGTTAGTGTGAGCGGGTAGAGATTGGCTATGTTTTCGGGTTCGATGAACTGTAGGATCATGAAACAAATTTACAGCAAAAACAAAAAAGCCAACCCATTGGGTTGGCTTTTTGAGGATTTCAATGTGTGAGCGACAAGAATTACTTCTTGTTGTAGCGCTTCATGAACTTGTCGATACGTCCCGCAGTGTCGATCAAATTTTGCTTACCAGTGTAGAAGGGGTGAGACATGGAAGAAATTTCCAATTTGTACAACGGATACTCGTTGCCATCTTCCCATTTGATGGTTTCTTTGGAAGCGGCTGTGGAACGGCTCAAAAATGTATGGCCATTACTCATGTCCTTGAATACGACGAACCGATAACTCTCGGGGTGGATGCCATTTTTCATAACTGAATGATTTTTAAGGGGATACGGATTTTGCCGTATCCGGTCTGTGAATAGGGATGCAAATATACGCTACGGGGCCGGTACCCCCAAAAAAGGATCAATCCCGCATATTGACAAACTGCAGGGGCACCGAGAGGGAGGCTGTCCGACAAGCCTGTATCACGGCTTGCAAATCGTCGAGCTTCTTGCCGGTTACACGAACGAGATCATCGTTGATGGAGGCCTGTACTTTCAGGCCAGAATCCTTGATCAACTTCACGATCTTCTTGGCATCCTCCTGCTCCAAACCATTTCGAACCTTTACGGTCTTTTTCCAAACCTTCCCACTTTGAGCCCCTTCCTTGGAAGAATCAAATGCCTCCGGAGAAATGCCTTGCTTGTGGGCCCGGTTGATCAATACATCCACCAGCTGGTCCATTTTCATGTCGTCGTCGGTTTCCAGTTGCAACGTAAAATTCTTCTTGTCCAGCTCGATCACTACATGGCTTCCCTTAAAATCGAACCGGTTGGTGATCTCCCGGGTAGTTACATTGACCGCGTTATCGAGGGCCTGAGCATCCACTTTACTAACAATGTCAAACGAAGGCATAGCTAAATATTTGCACGAAGTTACTAAGTTCACTGAGCACGATTCGTGCGCAGATCGGTAAATTCGCTTCCATGAACAAACCCATCGATTTCCGCTCCGATACGGTCACTCGACCCACCCCCGGGATGCTGTCAGCCATTCACCAGGCTCCGGTCGGGGATGATGTCTTTGGCGAAGACCCCTCCATCAATGAACTCGAATCGAAAACGGCTGCCTATTTCGGATTTGAAAGCGGGCTGTTTTGCCCCTCGGGCACCATGACCAACCAGATCGCCATCAAATGCCATACCCAACCGGGCGATGAAGTCATCTGCGATGTGAATGCACACATCTATCAATACGAAGGTGGGGGGATCGCGTTTAACGCTGGTGCCTCGGTCAAATTGATCGAAGGCGACCGCGGACGGATCACCGCCGAACAGATCAAGGCCAACATACAACCCGACGATGTGCATCGTGCCCGAACCAGTTTAGTGGCCCTGGAAAATACCGCCAATCGGGGTGGTGGAAGCTGCTATGACCTGAAAACAGTAGCGGAGATTCGAGCGGTATGCGATGATCATCTTTTAGCCCTTCACCTGGACGGTGCCCGGGTGTGGAATGCGATCGTAGCTCAAAATGAAAATCCGACACATTATAGCCGTCTGTTTCATAGCGCTTCCGTTTGTTTCAGCAAGAGTTTGGGCTGTCCGGTGGGTAGCGTGCTGCTCGGAAATCAAACGTTCATCAAGAAAGCCCGTCGAATTCGAAAAGTGTTTGGAGGAGGCATGCGGCAGGCTGGATACCTGGCCGCGGCCGGAATTTATGCCCTTGATCACCACATCAGTAGGTTGCAGGAAGATCACGATCATGCCCAGATGCTGGCGGAAGGATTCCAGGCGAAGTCCTTCGTGAAATTTGTTTTGCCTGTGGAAACCAACATCCTGATTTTTGAATTGAACGATGGCCAATCGGCCCCGGATCTTGTTGCGGAAATGAAAAAGCAGGGTGTACTGGCTTATGCCATTGCCCCAAACCGCGTTCGGTTGGTCACCCATTTAGACGTAGCCCGCCCCCAGATCGAAGCGACCCTTCAGGTCATTAAAACCATATAGTAATTTCGCGCATGTTCCCGTCCATCGACCCCACCTCCACCCCCGCTTGGAAAACACTGAAAACCCTTTCCAAATCCGGTAAAAAATTATCGATCCGTCAAGCTTTTTCAGCCGACCCCGATCGGTTCAAAAAGATGGCGCTTTGTGCCGATTCATTGGTATTCGATTATTCCAAGAATCGGGTGGATGATGTGATCATGGATCAGTTGTTCCAGTTGGCCAATCAAACCCGGGTACAGGATGCCCTCGCTCAAATGTTGAGCGGAGAGCCCATCAATCGAACCGAGCACCGAGCGGTGCTGCATCCTGCCTTGCGCAGCTTCTCTGGAAAACCTTGGAAGGTGGACGGAAAAGATGTGATGCCCGACGTGATCGCTGTACGCAGAAAGATGAAGCGTTTCGCCGATGCGATTCACCAGGGAACCCATCGTGGATATACTCGAAAAAAGATCCGCACGATCGTCAACATTGGAATCGGGGGAAGTGATTTAGGTCCACTGATGGTCACCGAAGCCCTACGCCCCTATTGGATGAAAGGCATCCATGTTTACTTTGTTTCTAATGTAGATGGCGCGCATATTCATGAGACTTTGAAACAGGTCGATCCAGAAACCACCTTATTCTTGATCGCCTCCAAGACCTTTACCACTCAAGAGACCATGACCAATGCGCATACGGCTAGGTCCTGGTTCTTGCAACACGCTAAAAAGGAGTCCCAAATAGCCAAGCATTTTATTGCGCTTAGTACCAACGAAAAAGCCGTATCCGCTTTTGGAATCGATCCTAAAAACATGTTTGAGTTTTGGGATTGGGTGGGCGGACGCTATTCGCTCTGGAGCGCGATCGGGCTTTCCATCGCCCTGACCATCGGATACAAACAATTTGAGCAGCTGCTCAAGGGAGCTGAATACATCGACCAACACGTACAAAAAGTACCGCAACGGGAGAACATTCCGTTGACCATGGCCTTAATCGGCATCTGGAACACCAATTTTTTAGGGGCTGCTACCGAAGTCATTCTTCCCTACGATCAATACCTACATCGATTTCCGGCCTATTTCCAACAAGGAAACATGGAAAGCAATGGAAAATCAATCGATCGAAATGGAAAACGGGTGACCTACGCAACCGGCCCAGTGATCTGGGGTGAACCCGGCACGAACGGTCAGCACGCCTTCTATCAATTGATCCATCAGGGAACTCAAATAATTCCCTGTGATTTCATCGCCTCCGCCAGGCCTCATCACAAGTTGGACGACCATCACCAAAAGCTGATGAGTAATTTCTTTGCCCAGACCGAAGCCTTGATGAATGGAAAGACATCCGTGGAAGCAAGAGCTGAATTGAAGAAAGCCGGCTTGTCGGCGTCAGAAATTGAGCAACTACTCCCCTTCAAGGTCTTCGCTGGAAATCAACCGACCAACACGATCTTATTGAAGCAACTTTCCCCGTTTACCTTGGGCGAATTGATCGCTTTGTATGAGTACAAAATCTTCTATCAGGGTGTGATCTGGAATATTTACAGCTTCGATCAATGGGGAGTCGAACTGGGCAAGCAACTCGCGAATCAGATCTTACCCGAGCTTACCCATAACCAACCGATCACTTCACATGATTCCTCCACCAACGGCCTCATCAATGCGTATAAGAGGTTGAGGTCGTTGAGGTAGTTGAGCTGGTTTAGGTTGTTGAGGTATTAGGCTGCTAAACTTTCTCAACCACCTCAACTCCCTAAACGAAAAATGCCCCTCGTTCGAGGGGCATTTTTTATATCAGGTTCTTAGAGTGATTATTGTACCAGAACGATTCCGGATACAACCTTACCGGTGTACAGGTGTGCAACTTTCACCACGTAAGCACCTTTAGCAGTGGCGCCGCCACCGAGGTTGAAGTCCATGCGCTGATACGGGGCAGATCCGCGAACCAACGTGAAGGCTTTGCTTTCGATCACTTGACCGAGCGGGTTGTAGACAGTCACCACACGATTCTCTGCCAGTTCACCTGCAAAGTACAGGCGTACTTGGAAGGCGCCGTTAACGGTTGGGTTAGGATAGATCCAGAGCTTGTCGGTGGCCTCAGCAGCAATCACCAACTGATTGGATTTATTCGTACATCCGTTTACATCAACTACGGTTGCTTGATACGTACCCAACTGATCAATGCCAACTACTTGTGTATTGGTGGTTCCAGAGATGCCACCACCGTTGTAGGTCCAGGACCAACCATTCGGAGCTGCAGCTGGTGTGCTGCTGGCTGTGATCGTGGTTGTACGACCAGGCACCAGTCGAACAACTGGAGAACTGATGGTTACAACGGGCAGTGCATTGACGGTGAGTGTGCCCACGTTTGAAGAGATTACGGTTCCGCAAGGAGCTGCCGTAGCAACAACGCGATAACGGTAGCCGGTCATGTTTTGGGTAACACCACTTACAGTCAGCGTGGTAGAAGTCGCACCCGTGATGGCTGAATAAGTGAGTCCGCCATCGATGCTACGCTCCCACTGATAGGTAACCGGGCTTCCGCTTGTGATAGTCGCAGAGAAAGTAGTGCTTCCGCCTAAGCAGACTGCACGTGTTGCCGGTGCTACAGCCAGTCCGGTAACAGGATTGCTTACACTAACCGGTACAGTTGTAACGGCAGATTGGCAAGGGGTAGGTGTAGAGAAGCTAACAGAGTAATTGGTATTAACTGTAGGCTTCACATAGATGGTCGTGGCAGGTGTTCCGGTATAGACAACGGTAGCCGCTGCATCGGTGAACATGGTGTTCGGAGAAGCCGGAGAAGCAGTCCATACGCCTTGAGCAAATGTTGCTGCTACATAAGTGATCTGAATTTCCCAGCTCGTAAG
>DFST01000167.1:17603-33206 GCA_002378975.1 Chitinophagaceae bacterium UBA3430 | reverse complement strand
GCATTGAAGGGATAATAGCGCAGCGGCCGTTCGACCAAATTGAAGCCCGGGAATTTCCATCCATTCTCCTCGAAGCGCGCTTGGAGTTCTTTGGTCAGCAATCCGCGAAAGACCGAAGGACGGACCGCCGTGTTCTTCACGATCGCATCAACCATTCGCTTCCGGAAATCAGCGGTATCCATGTCGAGCAGTCGGCAGAGTTCGAGTGTATCAATGCCGCGTACCTCAGCCGGTGTTACCATCAAATCGTAAATGATGGTGTTGTTCAGGATGGCCTTCCCGTCGCGATCGTAAATGATGCCGCGCTCGGGATAGATGACCTTGGCATAAACGGCATTGTCCATGGCGAGTTGTCGATATCGACTGTCGACCACTTGCAGATAAAACAAGCGGAGCAGAATGACCACGACAACGGCGAGGATCAGGAACTGAATGCTGCGGCTTCGAGCTTGGTGATAAATGGACATGGGTGAGCGACGTTCGTCGCGGTTACAAATTACGCATGGGAAAGCCCGCGTTCCAAATTAAAAGTGATCACGCGGTGTTGGTTCGATACGATTGTTGTCGGGGGAAGAGTAGATCTGCGGTCAGGATCAGCAAAAAGCTGATCACCGTACCCAGCAAGGTCTTCCCGATGAATGACCAGAACGTACCCACACTCAGCCATTGGAGGAAGGTGAGGTAGAAATGATGAACAAAGGAGAGAAAAAGGACATACACCGAGTAGGGTGCCCACTGCATGGCGCGGGGTGAAGGTTCTGGGTACTGGAATTCCTGGGTCTCCCGTGGCATGAGCAACGTGATCAAATAAGGACGCAGGAAGGCGATCAATACGCAGGCTGCCGCATGGAGCCCGGGGGTCAGTAAAAAATAGTCGACCGTAAGTCCCAATAAAAATGCCTGGATCAACAAGGCTGTACGCGACAAGGAAAAGGGCAGCCAAAGTACAAACACAAAATACAGGGAGGGCACAACGAGGCGATGCAGGTGAGGCACCTTATTCAGTAAATAGACCTGAATGGCGATCAGCACCAAGGCCCGGAAAAAATAGCGAAAGAACGAACTCATGGGCGACGGCTTTTGGGATCTTCAATGCGTTTGCGCGACTCCCGGTTCAGATTCAGTTGTTCCTCCAGCTGCAGATTCTCGACTACAAATACTTGCTGGAGGTTGCGGAAGTTGGCTGCCGGTTTTACCTCGATGATGTGAAAGTTGGTACGCTTATCGGTCGATAATGCGCTCACCTTACCCAGGATCTTCCCCGGCGGAAAGTTGAATGAGTACGAACTGGTCACTACGGTGTCGCCGATTTTCAAGAACAAACTCTTGGGAATGCCTTTGAGCAAGAGCTGGTCGGGATGAGCGCCATCCCACTCCAAGGTGCCAAAATCACCGGTCTTCTTCAGCGAGGCATTGACGCGTTGTTGCACGTGCAGCAAACTCATGGCCTGCGCAAAATGCGGACTCACCATCACGATCACGCCTACCGCCGACCCATCGGAATTCAAAACGGCCATGTTCTCCCGAATGCCCTCTTCGGCGCCACGATCGATCTGGAAATAATTCTTCTCCTCGTTGATCGAATTGTAAATGACGGTAGCCGAGCGATAGACATAACGACGCAATGTTTTCAGGCTGTCGGTGCCGATCTCTTGACGCACCTGCTGTTGAGTATCGACCAGTAAGCTATTCTCGGACAATTGATTCAAGAGTGAATCGTTCATTCCATGTACGCGTTCATTTTCCGCACGCAACTGAAAGAAATCTTCGACCCGATCATAGCGTTGGTTGATGGAACCGGTTAACTCCTGAGCCACACCGAGAAAGCGTGCCTGATGAAATCGATTGAAAGAAGCTAAAAACCACCAACACAGAACCTGCAACAGCAGGAACAGCAAGAATGTATGATAGCGACGGATGAAAAGGAATACGTTCCGCATAGGGACTAGCGCATCACGAAGGGATAGTTGTCATAATGCTTCAGGGCGATGCCGGTTCCTGTCACCACGCTTTTCAGCGGATCGTCGGCAATGTGCACAGGCAACTTGATCTTGGCGCCGAGACGCTTGTCAAGTCCACGCAGCAAAGCGCCACCACCCGTCAGGTACAATCCCCGACGATAAATATCGGCCGCCAACTCCGGAGGAGTTTGTTCCAAGGCTTTGAGGATGGCTTCTTCGATTTTGAAGATGCTCTTATCGAGCGCCTCGGCGATCTCTTGATAACTCACCATGATCTGCTTGGGAATACCGGTCACCAGGTCACGTCCGTTCACGGCAAAATCAGCAGGCGGATTGTCGATCTCTTTCATGGCAGCACCCACATGGATCTTGATTTGTTCGGCTGTGCGCTCGCCGATCAATAAACTGTGATAACGACGAAGTGCTTCCATGATATCGGCCGTGAATTCATCACCGGCCACGCGAATGGACTGATCGCAGACGATACCCGCAAGGGCAATGATGGTAATACCCGTTGTTCCACCTCCAATGTCAATGATCATATTTCCGACGGGCTCACCCACATCGATGCCGATACCCAAGGCAGCTGCCATGGGTTCGTGAATGAGATATACTTCTTTGGCGCCGGCTTGTTCGGCACTGTCGCGTACCGCACGCTTTTCCACTTCCGTGATGGAAGAAGGAATGCAGATCATCATGCGCCAGCTTGGTGGAAACAAGGGCTTCTTGGGATAAACCAGTTTGATCAATTCACGGATCATGAGTTCGGCGGCGTTGAAATCCGCGATCACACCGTCTTTCAATGGACGCACCGTGCGAATGCTCTCGTGCGTTTTTTCGTGCATCATCAACGCTTTTCGACCGACAGCCAACACCTCTTTCGGATTGTTGCGGTTGAGCGCCACAATGCTGGGTTCGTTCACCACGACCTCATCGTTGTGGATGATCAATGTGTTCGCGGTACCTAAATCGATCGCGATCTCTTGTGTGAACCAGTTGAAAATGCCCATGAAAATTGCTGAATATTAATGAAGACAAAGGTGAAGCAAATAATCGGATTTTACAACGAGCTCCGAGGGAATTCGGAAGGAAAATTCAAAAGGCCGAACCACGGATTGATTATCTTGGGAGATGCCCACGTTCACCCGCATCATCTGGATTCTGGCTTGGGTCAGTCTGCTCACCGACATGGCCAGTGAGATGCTCTATCCGATCATCCCCCTCTACCTCCAACAAATCGGGTTCACCGTGGCCGGAATCGGCTGGTTAGAAGGCACCGTTCAATTCCTGGCCGGCATCAGCAAAGGCTATTTTGGGAAACGCAGCGATGAAATCGGACGCCGACTTCCCTTCATCCAATGGGGCTACACGCTCAGTGCCCTCTCCAAACCCCTGATGGGCTGGCTTTCTCACCCAATCTGGATCTTGGGCGTTCGAGGCATGGACCGGTTGGGGAAAGGCATGCGGACCGCCCCGCGCGACGCCTGGCTTTCTCAAGAGGCCGGCCCGCAAAAAGCAAGGGTATTCGGTTTTCACCGAAGCATGGACACCTGGGGCGCCGCCATCGGCCCCTTGCTCGCCCTGATCTATCTCCTCAATAATCCGAATGATTATGCTACGCTGTTCCTGCTCGCCTTTTTACCCGGAATGCTTTCCGTCGCCTTGCTCCTAACACTACGCGAAAAGCCATCGACCACTACAATCGGTAAACGAGCCGGATTCTTGAGCTACCTGAGCTATTGGAAAGAAGCTCCCTCGGCCTTTCGAAAGATGGTCCCGGCCCTGCTCCTGTTCACACTTTTTAACAGCTCCGATATCTTCTTATTGCTCATGGCACGAAACGCATTGGAAGGTTCGCATGTATCGGTGTTGGGAAGATCCATTCCGACCGATGCCTGGGTAATCGGGGCTTATATTTTGTACAACGCCGTCTATGCGCTGACCGCTTATCCGCTGGGCCGAATCGCAGAGCGGATCGGCACCAGAGCCATAATCGGATTCGGTTTCTTGGTTTTTGCCGGTGTATATGTGGGATTCGCCCGCAAACCGGACCCGCAACAGCTCCTCCTATTGTTCGCGCTGTATGGGATCTATGCGGCTGCCACTGAAGGAATGATCAAGGCCTGGATCACCGAGCAAGTACCCACGGAAAAAGCCGCTACCGCACTTGGGTTCTATACGTCGCTGGAAAGTGTGTCGATCTGGTTTGCTAGCGGGATTGCTGGGATGTTGTGGACCTATGGAAATGCGTCGCTTCCTTTTTATTGCAGTGCGGTCGTTGCGTTTATTACCGGACTATACGTCAGTTCAATGTTCAACGTTCAGCAACCGCCTGCCGGCGGGCAGGTTCAACGTTGAGTTCGTAGTTCGGTGAGATTGCTAAGCGTCGGGGAATTCGAAGCCGATGTCGCGGCGATGATATTTACCCTCGAATTGGATCTTGCCGAGCTCGGTCTGTGCTTGCTGAACTGCCTCCGCAATCGTATGGCCATAGGTCGTAACAGCCAGCACGCGTCCCCCTTGCGTTTTCAAAACCCCATTTTGATCCACGGTGCCCATGTGAAAAAGCAGTGCATCCGATCCGATGGATTCAGTTCCGGTGATCGGAAATCCCTTTTCATAGGCTTCCGGATAGCCCCCACTCACGGCAACGACCGTGGTAGCCGAACGTGGATCCAATGAAACCGTGCAATCGTTTAAGGTTCCATTGCCGGCTGCCAAAAGCAACGACAATAGATCCGATTTTAATCGAGGCATCACCACTTCGGTTTCCGGGTCGCCCATGCGGCAATTGTATTCGATCACATAGGGCTGGACGCCATCGATCATCAGGCCGATGAAGACAAACCCGCGGTACTTAATCGATTCTTGTTGCAATCCGCCGATCGTGGGCTTGATCACCTGTTCTTCGATCGCTTTCATCAAGGCGGGGGTAGCAAAAGGAACCGGACTCACAGCGCCCATGCCGCCGGTATTTAATCCGGTATCGCCTTCTCCGATTCGTTTGTAGTCTTTCGCTTCGGGTAAGATCAAGTAATCGGTTCCGTCGGTCAGTACAAAAACAGACATCTCGATGCCTTGTAGAAATTGTTCGACGACCACTTTGGCACCGGCGGTTCCAAACTTGGCTTCGCGGATCATTTCGGTGAACGTGCGTTGTGCTGTTTCGTGATCGGTGGCGATGACAACGCCTTTGCCGGCGGCGAGTCCATCTGCTTTCAACACGATTGGTAATGGATGATCGGATAGGTACTTTACTCCTTCCTCAAAATTCTCAGCATTGAATTCACGGTAACGAGCGGTCGGAATGCCGTGGCGCATCATGAACGACTTGGCGAATGCCTTACTGCCCTCGAGTTGGGCGCCGTGCTTTGACGGGCCGATCACGATCAGGTCACCGAGTTCATCGGCCGATTCCAAGTAATCGGTGATGCCGTGAACAAGAGGATCTTCGGGTCCGACCAGCACTAGATCGATCTGGTGGTCTAAGCAAGCTTGTCGGATAGCGGGAGAATCCAAAACGGAAATGGGCAGATTGATTCCCAAGGAGGCAGTGCCTGGATTACCGGGTGCGATAAAGAGTTGGTCGCACAACGGACTTGAGGCGATCTTCCAGGACAAGGCATGTTCTCGTCCGCCGGAACCAAGGATCAATACATTCATCGGTAATGTTCTATGCGGTAACGCGTTAAAGATAACCCGAAAAACGGCGGTTAATCCATTTTTGGTTATTTTGGATGCGCTAGCCCTTCGGGCGCATTCATTAACCAACTGCCATATCGTATGTCATCTCCTCGCCACCCCAAAGGACTCTGGGTACTCTTCGGAACCGAAATGTGGGAACGCTTCAATTTCTACGGAATGCGAACCCTGCTCACACTCTTCATCGTGAATGCCTTGATGATGAGCAAGGAGCAATCTTCCTTGATCTATGGAGGATTTCTCGGTCTCTGCTACCTCACACCCATGCTCGGCGGATTCATCGCCGACCGCTTTCTGGGAAACCGCTACTGCATCCTGCTCGGAGGAACCTTGATGGCGATCGGACAATTACTCCTGTTCTTCAGTGCCAGCATTTTTGATTCCAACCTGGATCTGGCCACTACCTTATTATACATCGCCTTGGGCACCATCATCTTCGGAAACGGTTTTTTCAAGCCGAACATCTCCAGCATGGTGAGCAGCCTTTATCCCAAAGCAGAGAAAAACAAACTCGATACAGCCTTCACCATTTTCTACATGGGAATCAACTTGGGAGCTTTCTTGGGCCAATTGATCTGTCCGCTCCTCGGCGACATCACCGATGCAGCAGGCAACCGCGACATCTACGCCTTCAAATGGGGATACCTAGCGGCTTCGATCGCCATGGTGATCGGAACCATCACCTTCTTTTTGCTGAAGGATAAATACGTGATCACACCGGAAGGTCGCGCCATTGGTGGTCTGCCGAAAGACAACGTATCCAGCGACTACGAAGAAGGCGAATCGCAAAAGGCGGTATTCTCGAATACGGCTTTGACCACCACTGTATTGCTGTTTGTTGCCTTGGGATTGGCGTTCTTCTATCTGCTCGGACAGAACGTGATCTACTCCATTATCTATGCGGCGGGTATTTCACTGGCCCGACTGATCCTTTCCGACAGTTCCATCACCAAAGTGGAACGTGATCGCATCTGGGTGATCTACATCGTGTCATTCTTTGTGATATTCTTCTGGGCGGCCTTCGAGCAAGCCGGATCCTCCCTCACCTTTATTGCCGACAACCAGACCGACCGCAACTTCTTCGGTTGGGATATGCCCCCGTCGATGGTGCAGATCTTCAACGGGATCTTCGTGGTTGCATTCGCGGTTCCCTTTAGTATTCTGTGGGATAAGCTGCGCGCAAAAGGAAAAGAACCCATCTCTCCTTTCAAACAGGCCATCGGATTGTTGCTGATCGCCGTGAGCTATTTCATCATCGCCCACAACGTGAAGGATTTGGGTAACAGCGGACTGCTGGCCGTTAAATGGCTGATCTTGCTGTATCTGATCCAAACGTTTGGAGAACTCTGTTTGAGTCCGATCGGACTTTCGCTCGTCGGCAAACTCGCTCCGAAGCGATTCTCTTCGCTACTTTATGGCGTATTCTTCTTGTCCAACGCTTCCGGTTATGCACTAGCCGGTACCTTGGGTGCGATCTTGCCACCCACCAGCGAGCAATACATCGTGGCGGAAAAATCAAACATCGACTTGAAGGGCATTCTCGAAGGAAAAGTGGATCCCAGTGGCGAGCAATTGTATGTATTAGCTAAGAACAAAGCCGCCGAGATCAACAATGACCTGGCGAAAGAAAACAACATCAAATTCACCGACTACTTCAAAGACACGACCAAGCAATTGAGTGCCGAGCAATTTGCGCTCATCAAGGAAAAAAAGATCATCACGGCCAAATACCCGGTGTTTGCCGGCTTCACGATCCACAATCTCTTTGAATTCTTCATGGTGTTCGTGGTACTCTGTGGCGTCGCTTCCGTCCTGCTATTCAGCTTAACGCCGAAGTTGAAACAGATGATGCATGGGGTGAACTAAGTTGAAGCGTTGAATGATGAGGGGTGAGGGGTGAATGAGTTCATCTTTCACCCCTCATCTTTTAAGCCATTGTATTCATCATCTCAACACTTGATACTAAATGAAATCCAAGGGTGTGTAATCTCCTTTTAAAATAGCGCGATCATCAACCTGCAGCCATTTTCTCAGTACGGTCGCATACACCCGTTGAAAATCGATGTTGTGTTTCAGATCGCCTTCATTCAGATCAGTCAGATCGGGTAGTTCATTTAATAAACCGGCGCGTTTCAATCCGCCGCCGATCAGGAACATATTGTTCGCCGTGCCGTGATCCGTTCCGCCGCTCGCATTTTGATTCACTCGGCGACCGAATTCCGAAAAGGTGAACAGCAGCAGGTCATTGAATCTTCCTTGTTTTTTCAGATCGTCCGTAAAGGCCTGTACTGCGTCATTCATCTCTTTGAACAAACGCTCCTGCTGAGCCTGCTGACGCACATGCGTATCGAAACTGCCCAGTGAAACGTAGTAAACTTTGGTCTGTATTTCTGAGAACGCGAGTGAAGCGATGGTCTGAAAACTCCTGCCCAATTCCGTATTCGGATAGGTACTGCGAGAAGGTCGTAAGCGACTCTGCTTGAAAATGTGATCGGCCGATGACAGGGTCTCCGCCAAGGTCTTGTAGAGATAATCGACCGGGGCTTCCGCGTGTTCGGGAGCAGGACCCGCATTCAACGAACGGAAAAATTGTTCATTGGCCGTCCCGTATAACCGACGTGGATCTTGGAAAGCCATGCCTTTGAGTTGATCGCCTTTCATCGACAAACTCAACACATCATCCAGTTCAATGGCTTTTGTCAACGCATCTGTCCCACAACATTGTGCATCGAGATACCGACCCAGCCAACCGCTTTGCCAATATTGATCGGACCGGCTGGCCGTATGCCAGATGTCCATGCTTCTGAAATGCGAACGATCGGGATTGGGATAACCGACATTGTTCAATACCGCTAGTTGCCCCTGGTCGTACAAACTCTTGAAATGTGTGAGCGCCGGATGCAGAGAAGCTTCATCGGTCAGCGATAGCGCTTTGTCCCGGGCTATACCGAGCACAGGACGCGATTTGTAATAGATGTCGTTGCGCACAGGTATTACTGTATTCAGTCCGTCGTTACCACCACTGAGTTGCAAGATCACCACGATCTTATTGCCGGGCGGCACCCAACCAGGCTGTTCCATGGCTTTAAGAAATTTGGGCACGAACAAGGAGGCCGTGGCCAAAGAGCCCAATTGTAAAAATTCTTTGCGACGAATTACCATGGGATCAGATTAACAGAGTTGATATTCGGGTGTACTGAGAATATGCGCAGTCAGCTTACGGATGGAAGCATCCCTATCTGCTGCAACCACATAGCTTTTCAATAATGCAATTGTTTGAGCCCGCTGCGTTTGTAACAATAAATCGGAAAGCTGCGCCGGCAGTTTCTCCAGGGGTACTTTTTGAAAAGACGATAACAAAGGCATCCAATCCACTTTTGCCTCCAACCGATTTTGCAATCGTTGCATCATGCCCATTTGAACATCGTCGTCTGTTTTGCCCCCGATGTTCCATTCATCTTCGCCCAACAACAGCCGAGGTACGCGCATGCGTAGCATCAAGGAGGAGCTATCTATCCAAGTCTTTCCCCCCGGCCATCCCGCTACATTGGGCGGATAAAAGAGAACTTGTCCGAGTCCGCGTTGCAGCAGCAATTGTCCCGATGCCTCCTCAATTTGCATCGGCAACAGCCGACGAATGCCCGCCAAGAGTTCGATGGGCGACTTGATCCGGGTGCCGATGTGCTTGGATTCAAAGAACCAGTCGCTGGTGAAGATGTCTTCCAGCAACGGACCGATCTCATATCCATTTTTATAGAACCGATCCGATAGCCATTGAATATGCTTAGCGTCGGGGATCTCATTAACTAAGAATCGATAGAGTTTGGTCGTGATGTAAACCGCGGTCTTTTTTTCTTCCAAAAGGATGTTCAACACCTCTTCGCCCTCGAAATTGCCGGAGCGACCCAGCACGTTCTTAGTTCCAAAATCGTGTTGAAACCGCCGGAACAGAAATTCTCCTTGAAAATTGGACGTCCATCCGGTGAACGCGCGGGCGGCTTCTTTGACATCGGTTTCTGAATAATTTCCACGACCGATGGTGAACAGCTCCATGACCTCGCGGGCAAAATTCTCATTGGGGTGGTCTTTTCGATTTTGCTGGTTATTGAGAAAATTCAGCATGGCTGCCGAACGGGAAACCGCTTTCAACATCGTTCCGAAATTTCCCAGTGCGTGTTGCCGGATGATGTTGAGCAACTGCTGCTGGTAGAGCACATTGAGATTTCGGCAAGCGAAATGACCATGCCAAAAAAAGGCCATTTTCTCTCGCAACTGAGCGGAGGAGTTGACCATTTTACTCATCCAAATGGAATTGAGGTCGCGGATGCCGTTTCGATTGCGTTGCTGCAGTTCTTTTCGCTGGTCGGGATCCAATTCTCGCTTGCTGAGCTCGGCAAAGGTTTGGACCCCCATTACGAGTCCGTCGATGGCATTATTGGCCACCTCGATGGGAGTGGGTGGTTTCTCGGAGGCCTTGACCAAAGCCGACCAATACTGACGGGGATTGTAGCGATCGAGCTCGTTCAGCTGCTCAACGGCCGGGCCAAATCCGGCACGCCAAAGCAAATGAAGATTGTTGCGGGCATTTGACATAGTAGATAGATGATTAGAAAGATAATTCGTTTAACGTGCCTAGGTCCCCGGGGGGGATAATTTCTGACATTTTTTTAGCATTCGGCCCAAATGGGTAAGTTTGAAACATGCAATCGGTACGCGCCCTCAAATACGGACTCCCCTTTGTGCTCTTCCTAGCTGCCGGCTATGCCTTTCAGATGCGCGGTTGGCAGGTATGGATTCCCATGATCCTGGTCTGGGTTATGATCCCCTCGCTCGAACTGTTAATCGCGCCTCGAGCAGAAAACCTATCAACGGCCGAAGAAGAAATGGCCCGTCAGGACCGCTTCTACGATTACTTACTTTATTTGTCGGTTCCCGTTCAGTTTTTCATGCTCTATCAATTCCTGCTGTCGATGCAAGCGGAGGATTTGACCCTATGGGAACGTACGGGACGCATCGGCGCCATGGGCATTCTATGCGGCAGTTTCGGCATCAACGTGGCACATGAATTAGGGCACCGCGTCAATCGATTTGAACAATTTCTGGCAAAAAGTCTGTTGCTCAGCTCGCTGTACATGCATTTCTACACAGAGCACAACAAAGGACACCACAAGCGCGTGGCCACCCGAGAAGACCCTAGCAGCGCCCGGTACGGGGAGATGATCTACACGTTTTGGTTTCGCACCGTGATCATGGGTTACCTGAGCGCTTGGCATATTGCCGGGGAGGAATGCTTGAAGAAAGGAAGATCGAAGTTTGGCATCCACAACGAAATGATCCAGTTCCAGTTGATACAGCTTCTTTTTATTGGATTGATTTATTGGCTATTTGGCGGATGGATTCTGCTGTATTTCTTGGCCGCGGCCGGCATGGGCATCTTATTGCTGGAGACCGTCAACTACATCGAACATTACGGGTTGCAGCGGAAAGCGACCGGAGAAGGAAAATATGAACGGGCGATGCCGGAGCACAGCTGGAACAGCGATCACATGATTGGGCGATTGTTTCTGTTTGAGCTCAGTCGCCACTCCGATCACCACTACTTGGCCAGTCGCAAGTATCAGATTCTCCGACACCACGACGATGCCCCGCAAATGCCAACCGGCTATCCGGGAATGATGCTCTTGTCGCTGGTGCCGCCCGTTTGGTTCGCAGTGATGAATCGTCGGATCCACAACTTTGGTCAGCATCCATGACTTATTTGCGTTTTTTCTATGGATTCGAATCATCCATCAACCTTAACCAATCAGAATGAAAAAACTCCTCACCCGCGCAGCTGCTGTCGGACAAGCCACCCGTATGCTAGCCGCCTATGTTGTTGGCGGACCCCGAGCTTCTTTCAGCTAACGCTGAACAATGAACACTGAACTATAAAAAAATCCCGGCTGAGGCCGGGATTTTTTTATTTGATGATGTCCGCACCAAAATATCGATGCAAAACTTTCGGTAGTCTTATCCCCTCCTCGGTTTGATTATTCTCCAGCAAAGCAGCCACAATACGCGGCAAGGCCAATGAACTGCCATTGAGGGTATGCAAGAGGTTTGTCTTTCCCTGCTCGTCTTTGTAGCGAAGCTTCATGCGGTTGGCTTGGAAAGTTTCGAAATTACTCACGGAGCTCACCTCCAACCATCTTTCCTGCGCGGCGCTGTATACCTCAAAATCGTAGGTCAATGCCGAGTTGAAACTCATGTCACCACCACACAAGCGCAAAATGCGATAAGGCAATTCCAATTCAATGATCAGCTTTTCCACGTGCGCCACCATTTCATCCAACACCGCATAACTGGAAGCGGGCTCGACGAGTTGCACGATCTCTACTTTATCAAACTGATGTACCCGGTTCAATCCACGTACATCGGCACCGAAGCTTCCGGCCTCACGACGGAAACAAGGGGAATGCGCGGTCATTTTCACCGGCAGATCAACTTGCTTCAAGATCGTATCGCGGTAGATATTTGTCACAGGCACTTCTGCCGTAGGGATCAGATAAAAATTATCGGCCGTCATGTGATACATCTGCCCTTCTTTATCGGGCAATTGTCCGGTAGCATAAGCCGAAGCCTGATTCACCAGGTACGGCGGGATGTATTCCATGTATCCGGCAGCGGTATTGAAATCCAAAAAGTATTGGATCAGTGCACGCTGCAAGCGAGCCCCTTGTCCTTTGTACAAAGGGAATCCACTACCGGTGAGTTTGGCGCCGATCTCAAAATCGACCAGATCGTATTGCTTGATCAGCTCCCAATGCGGTGTCTTCTGCGTTAAGTTTGGTTTGACACCCCCTTCCTTCACGGTAACATTGTCGGCAGCTGCTTTGCCTTCCGGAACAATATCGGCCGGCAGGTTGGGCAGTTTGACGAGCTCCACGTTTAATTCTTCCTCCATTTGCTCCAGATCGTGCTGCTTCGGCTTTAATTGATCCTTGAATACAGACACGTCCTGCTTCTTGGCCTCGGCCTCGTCGCGCTGGCCTTTGGCCATCAATTGGCCGATCTCTTTGGAGGCGGCATTGATCTGCGCCAACATGTTGTCGCAATCCAGCTGCAATTTCTTGCGCCGATCGTCCAATTCGATGATGGAATCAACGATCTCGACCGGAGCGAAATGCTTCTTGTGCAGTTTCTTTTTGACCCCATCGGGATCCTGCCGCAAAATGGCCATGGTCAACATGCAAAATCAATTTGGCGCAAAGGTAACGCATCTATCTTTGCGGCATGCTCGTAAACGATGATCTGCAACAACGCTGGTGGGACTTAGAAGCTTCCCTCGTAGAACGATTTGGCAAGAAGCCCGACCTGGAAGCCATCCTTTTTCTGATCGGCATTCAGGAATTCGGACAGATCCGAGAGAAGTTCACCAAGGAAGAAAAGCAAGACCTGATGCACGTAGCCGTCTGCAGCCTGCTCGCTTCCAGCGGCTATTACGAAATGGAAGGCGTGGATGAAGACGGCTGGCCTCATTTTCGTCAACTCAAAATCATGCCCACGTTGAACCCGGCCGAACAAGAGAACTTCATCAAAGACCACGTGCTTTTGTATTTCGAACAACAACCCCTCTCATGAAAAATCGGCTTCGCTCCGCACTCGTTTGTATCGGTTTACTAGGACTGATCAATGGATCGGCCCAATCCGATACCACCCTTCAAAAAAAAGACCGCAAACGCGATGTGCGATTCAGCACCACGCAAGGAGTAATGGTACTCCGCCTATCCGATTCAACTCCGCTCCACCGAGATAATTTCCTTCGGTTGGTGAAGTCGGGCTATTACGACAGCACGCTTTTTCACCGGGTCATCAAGAATTTCATGATCCAAGGAGGCGACCCCAATTCGAAGCAAGCGCAGCCCCGACAACCCCTCGGTAATGGTGGTCCGGCAGAACGCATCCCCGCCGAATTCCGATCCGGACTCTTTCACAAACGCGGTGCCTTGGCTGCAGCCAGAGACAACAATCCAGAAAAAGCCAGCAGCGGCAGCCAGTTCTACATCGTACACGGAAAAACATTCACCGATGCCGGCTTGGATTCGACCGAGACCTTTCGATTGGAAGGGCGAAAAATTCCCCTGCCGCATCGGGAAGTCTACAAAACACTTGGAGGGGCCCCGCATTTGGACCAGAACTACACCGTTTTTGGGGAGCTGATCCTAGGATTTGAGGTATTGGACGCGATCGCTGCCACTGCCACCAGCCGGAGTCCGGACCGCGACCGACCCCTGACCGACTGCCGGATCCTGAAAGCCGATTTGATCAAACGCCGTAAGTGACGATTGCCTCCGCAATCCTTATTTTTGCCCCTCAAACCTCCTCCATGAATTTTCCCGAAAATCTCCGCTACACCAAAGACCACGAATGGATCTTGCTCGAAGGCAATATAGCTACCGTTGGCATCACCGATTACGCACAACGCGAATTGGGCGACATCGTATTCGTAGAGGTTGATACCATTGGGAAGCCCCTGGAAAGTGGTGCGGTATTCGGAACCGTAGAAGCGGTTAAAACGGTTTCAGATCTGTTTTTGCCGATTAGCGGAACAGTCACCGAACTCAATCCGGCACTGAGCGGAGCTCCAGAATTGGTGAACTCCGATCCGTACGGAGAAGGATGGATGGTCAAAATGACCTTGAGCGACCTGAGTCAGGTCAACGATTTGCTCGATGCCGCCGGTTACGCGGCGCTGGTTGGCTGATCCCATGTTCGCTTTTTTAACCAAACATCGTCCCGGTTACGGACCCGCCATTGGCTGGTTCATCTTGAGCACGATTTTGCTGTGTCTACCCGGTTCGCGATTCCCGAAATACAATTGGCTATCACAAATCCAATTTGATAAATGGGTGCACATTGGCCTATTCAGCATACTGGTGCTGCTGGTTTGCTGGGGATATTGGAGTCGGACAAAAGAAAAACGTTCTCTCACCACAACCTTCAGTCTGTTCGCCGTTGCAGCCACGCTGTATGGCATTGGCATGGAACACGTTCAAGATGGATTCATCCCCAACCGGTCTTTTGATATTGGAGACATCTGGGCGGATGCAGCCGGCGCTCTATTGGGAGCTTGGTTTAGTTACCGTCAGTTCACAAAAAAACCCCTGTAGAAACAGGGGTCGCAACCAAAACTAACTGCTTATGAGAAAAGAGATATTTACTTTTTTCTTATAACGTGAATGTACACCCGATCGTATGCCATTCGGTGTTAAGAAATCACTAATTGCATTGACTTAAGTAAAAAAACGAAAGAATTGGGGGGAAAACACTGACTGGCCGAGGGCTATCAGGAATTCTTCGTCAGCTTTTCTGCATTCTCGGCAAACTGCAAGGCTTCGATCAGCTCCTGCACCTCCCCATTCAATACGGCATCCAAATTGTATAGCGTCATTCCGATCCGATGATCGGTGATTCTTCCCTGAGGAAAATTGTACGTACGGATCTTGGCACTGCGATCGCCCGAGCTGACCAAGCTTTTCCGATGTCGCGAGATCTCTTCTTCCTGTTTACGCACTTGCTCTTCGTATAATTTGGTGCGCAACATCTGCATGGCCTTTTCGCGGTTGCCCAATTGGGTCCGTTCGGTTTGACAGATCACTACCATTCCCGTGGGAAGGTGGGTGAGCATCACCTTAGTCTCTACTTTATTCACGTTCTGTCCGCCCGCTCCACCGCTTCGGGCCGTTTCCATTTTCACATCGGCCGGATTGACAAATACATCCACCTCCTCTGCCTCCGGCATCACGGCCACGGTTGCGGCTGAAGTATGTACACGTCCGCCCGATTCCGTAGCCGGTACCCGTTGAACACGGTGCACACCACTTTCAAATTTCATCGTCCCATAAACCTCATCGCCCACTACTTCCAGCTGCACTTCCTTATAACCACCCACGGTTCCTTC
>DFST01000167.1:457-17304 GCA_002378975.1 Chitinophagaceae bacterium UBA3430 | reverse complement strand
TCGCAATAACGCATATACATGCGAAGCAGATCGCCCGCAAACAAACTGGCCTCATCCCCACCGGTTCCGGCGCGGATCTCCAGAATGGCATTCTTATCGTCCTGCGGATCTTTCGGAATCAGCAATTGTCGGATCTGTGCTTCCTGGGTCGACCGCATCTCCTCCAATCCGGGTAATTCCATCTTGGCAAGTTCCCGCAATTCAGCGTCTTCCCCCACCAATGCCTCTTTATACAAGGCGATGTCGTCCAGGGTTTTTCGATACGATCGATAGGCCACCACGATCTTCTCCAGATTGCGGTATTCTTTGCTGGTGGCAGTGAATTTTTGATTGTTGCCGACGATCTCTGGATTGGTCAAGGCGACCCCCAACTGATCAAAACGGGCTTGTATGGCTTCTAAACGATCGAGCATGGATAAGGCGGGCAAAGCTACTAAGATTAACTTTGCTGGCTTCTATGACACTACGCAAATTCCAGGCCGATCAGCTTTTTGATGGAAAAAAACTGCTTACCGATCACGTATTGATCACAGAAGCAGACGGAACGATCGTCGATCTGCAACCCACCGAAGCAGCCGGCGAACACATCGAACAACTGGAGGGCATCCTGACACCCGGACTGATCAACGCGCACTGCCATTTGGAATTGAGCCACCTCAAAGACGTGATTCCGCCCCATACCGGACTCATCGAATTTCTCTGCTCCGTCGTGACCAAACGCGGCTTCGACCCGGAGGTGATCCAAGAAAAGATCCAGCTCGCCGAGAAAGAAATGTTCGAAAACGGGATCGTAGCGGTTGGTGATATTGGCAACACCGCCGATACCGCATTGGTCAAAAGCAAGAGCCAGATCCGCTGGCAGAACTTCACCGAAGTGCTCAGCTTCACCGATGAAAAAGCAACAGATGCCCTTGCACACTTTGGTTCGGTTGCCGAAACGCTCAAAGAAGTATTGGGGCCACCACATCGAACGGCCCTCGTTCCACATGCCCCCTATTCCATCTCACCCCGCAGTTTCGAGTTAATCAATGAGGCTACTGCCGGCGAAGTGATCTCGATGCACAACCAGGAACACCCGGCGGAAGATCATCTGTATCAGACCGGCGACAGCGAATACCTCCGCTTGTTCAAGATCTTCGGAATCGATCAATCGCCGTTTCCGGTAACCGGAAAGACCAGCCTTCGCTCCGTATTGCCCTATTTCAACAAACAACAGACGATCTTTCTGGTGCACAACACCAGCACCACCGAATCGGATGTGATCTGGGCAGAGGAATATGCGAAGCAAAACGATTTGAAGTTGATCTGGTGTCTCTGCATCAACGCCAACTTATACATAGAAAATAAAGTCCCGCCCATCGAGATCTTGATGCGAAACAACTGTCGGATTGTATTGGGTACCGATAGTTACAGCAGCAATTGGCAGCTCAGCATTGTACGTGAAATGAAATCGATCCGCGATGAGTTTCCGGCCATCCCCTTGGAAACGATTCTGCAATGGGCCACTAGTTCCGGAGCAGCAGCCCTGCGCTGGTCGGATCAGCTCGGCACATTTGAAAAAGGAAAACAACCCGGCATCGTATTGTTGTCGAACGATCTGAAAAAAAGTCGACGCTTACTCTAATACCGAACGTAGAACAGGCAAACTGCGTAAGCTTCCGAAATCGGGCTGATGCAATCGGTAATAGAGCTCTAGCGCGTGCAACAAACGACGACGGGTATCTCGATTGAGCCGCACTTCCGCCAATTCATTCGGATTCATTACGCGCAACAACTGCAACACTGCCTGCGCATCGTTCGGTTCGAGATAATCGGGATGCGGGGGTTGCGCAGCCACAAATCTTCCCTCGCGCAAGTCAACCCAGGCCCCCTCTTCAACACGTTCATCCACCAACCGAAATCCGAAAAAATGCGCCAGGTGTACGGCAAAGAACAGCGGCATGTTCGCCATCACCGACTCGGAACTGGCATCGAGATGCAAGAGGCAATCTTCCACGAATTCAAACAGATCGGGATTGGGTTCGGGCTGACGCAAACAACGGTGTAGCAATTCAACCATGAACGAACTCACGCTGTGCTTGGGTACGGAAGCAAAAAGTTCTCGATACAATACACTCCACTGAAACTCACGGATCCGATGCAAGGATTTTGCATGGCTGTGATACACCACCAGATCCAATAAGGCCCCGGGCTGAAAAAGATTGGCCGTACCACTTCCCTTCTTGGTGGATTTTCGTACGCCGCTAACGATGTACGATTGCACACCGAACAGTTCGGTGAATACCGTAACTACCAAAGAAGTTTCGCCGTATTTAACGGTCCGCAGCACCAGCCCCTTGGTTTTATGCAATGGCGTAGACATGCTTATTCAATAAAGAAAATGCGTCCGGAACGGATGGATTTTCCTTTTCCATCGATGATCAATACCAAATAAGCACCGCTGGATACACGCTTGCCGCGATAATCCTGACCGTTCCAAATGGCCTGTCCTCCCAATGCTTTGGTTTGATAAACCAAGCGTCCGTCCAGTTCGGTGATCTTGACCGATGCTTGATCCGGCAATCCGCGGATCGCGATGGGACCGGTATAGCCCGGACCAACCGGATTGGGATAGATCAACAAGTTTTTATCAGATTCATCCACAGTGGTCGCATCGGACCGGTAAGAACAGATCCCCTGATCGGTAGCAAAATATACTTCGCCGTATTTACCATCAACTACTACTTGCAGTACGTCGTTGCTGAGTAACGGACTGTTCGCCGCCGTGAAATGTTGCAAAACTTTTTCTCCCCTTGCATCAATCAGAAAAACCCCACTGTTGGTGGCGATCCATTTTCGATTGGCTCCATCAACTGAAATCTGCTTGACGGCTTGTCCGTTAAACAGATAACCGGCAAAAGCTCCATTGGGCACAACGGGACGAAACGCTTCGCAAGCTGAAACAGTGAATGGATCTTCCAAACAATCCAGCAGCGCGATTCCATTTGCCGTCCCTACCCAGATCACGCCATCCCGATCGATACTGATACAATAAACCTGATTGCTGGGCAGATTGCCATTTCCGGATCCCACTCGGAACCAACGCCAACGATCATCATTGACCGACTCGATCGAAGGGCCGGCATCGTAACAGATCAATCCATCTCCTTTGGGCGACACGATCCATTTGTATCCGAAGGGATCAATCTGTATTTGAGCAAGGGCATTGCCGGTAATCGGAAAAGGAACAGCAAAATGCAACCAGTTGCTGTCGCGCGTACGAACGCCCAACGCACGATCGGCTCCGAAATTGGAGAACCACATGTTTTGATTTGCATCAAAGGCTAATCCCGCAACCCGATAACTCATAGGATCACCTACTGTCGGTAGTACAGCTCCCTGTTTGAACAAGCGGATCGGCGCATCGGATTTGAGTTGAATCAAGCCTCCTCCAAACGAACCGGCCCACAGAGAGCCATCTCGCTTATCCGAAGTAAGCGTGATCCAATCCAATACCGAATCCAGCAATGGATATCGATACCGATTGTAGTTGGTCCATTCATTGCCCTTGTATTGAAACAAACCATCGCCGTTGTAGAGATAATTCCAGGAAGCATTCACGGAGCCCGCTGTGGCATAAAAATTTCCGTCGAAGGTGTGGAGTTGTCCGGAGGCGAGTCCTTGCGGACCATTCACCGCATAGCTCTGATAGGGGCCACTAGTTGGAAACCGCGTGATGCCGGCGTACAGATCCGCGAGCCAAGGTTCACCATTTAGCAAGAGTGCTTGTTTGGGAAATGAGATGGGGGCCAATTGAGAAAGTGTACGATAGTTGGTGCCATCGGAATTCAATATCAGCAACCGACTTTGTCCATTCGTGCGACGTTGACAAAGCAGCAGTTTGTCTTCGGAGATGCGGGCACTGACCAAGGGCCAATCATCCGATTGAAATACATTCCACTGGTTATTGACGCGTTGATACACCGTATCGCGTACGATGGCTACGATTGAATTGCCAAGCAGACCGGCAAAAGAACACGTGCCGGTTGGCAATCCGTTTCTCCCACTGAGCAATTGCCAGTTATTGGCATTGGCGGGATTGGCATTGGATCGAGGAATGGAGTTAAGTCCCTCTGCGGTAGCGGCATAATAATGAGTGAGGTCGAATGCCAATTGATTGACGGGAATGGAGTTCCCGTTGCTGCCCAATCGCCAGGTTTCGGTAATCAGGGCACGAACCGGATCGATGAGTACGATGCCCAGTCCGGTCGACAAATGATACTTCCCATTCACGAATGTGATCGAGCGGATGGTTTTATCGCCTACGCCGGTAGCACGTTTCAGATCGGGGATGTTGATGCGATCGTCTGGCGTGAGCAGATCGAGGTTGCTGTTGGTATAGGCCACCAGCAGATTATCGGTGGGAACATCGAAGTGAATGGCCTGGATGCCCGTTTCGGATAGCCCGTCAACCTTGCTGTATTTCACGATGCGACCGTCTGCCTTTCCGATCGAGAACAAGCTATAGGGCGTGGCCGCGAAAATGCGATCGGGTGCAGCGGCCAGGTCAATGGTACTATTATAGGGAAGGTGTTCGCGCCAGGAACCAATGGGTTGGGATCGCAGGAAAAGCCCGAGGGATAGGAGAACGATCGTTCCGACACATCGCATGAATCAAAAGTAACGTTTCTTTGTGCCTCAAATCCATCACCATGTGGCATCGGCTCGGACAATTCATTCTTCGCTATCGCATCGCTTTATTGATCGTACTGGCCGCTTTGACCGGTTGGATGGGCTATGAAGCCAGTCAGGTACAACTGAGTTATGAATTCACACGGGCGATCCCGACCGATAACCCGAAATACAAAAGCTACCAGGCTTTCAAGTCCAAATTCGGTGAAGATGGAAACCTGCTGGTGATCGGCGTACAAACCGACCGACTATTCCTCGATACCGTATTCAACGACTATGCAACGTTTTGCCGCAACCTGAAAACCATACCCGGTGTGGTGGATGTATTGTCGGTGCCTGGTGCAATCGGACTATACCGCGATTCGGTGTTGGAAAAACTGAATGCGAAGGCGCTGTTCCCCGAAGAAAAAATGGCACAAGCCGCGCTCGACAGCTGCCGACAACGTTTTGAGAGTTTCCCTTTTTATCAGGGACTCTTGTACAATCCAGAAACAAACGCCTATCTCATCGGCGTGCGCGTGAACAAAGATTTGATGGCATCCAAAAAACGGGAAGCAGTCATTGCTGCCATCGTTTCAAGAACCGAAGGCTTTGAGCGGATGCATGGCATTAAGACGCACATCAGCGGATTGCCGTTGATCCGAACCCAAGTGGCCTTGATGATCCAACAGGAAATGAAATTATTCCTGATCGCTTCGGTCGTGCTGTCGGCCTTGATCTTATTGCTTTTCTTCCGTTCCATCAGCGCCATGTTCTTATCGATCATTGTTGTAGGCATTGGTGTGGTATGGAGTGTAGGCTTCTTGCATTTATTGGGATACAAGATCAGTTTGCTGACGGCCCTGATCCCCCCGCTGGTGGTGGTGATCGGCATTCCCAATTGCATTTACTTCCTGAATAAATATCACGTTGCCTACAACGAAACCGGCAATCGGGAGCAGGCATTGGTGACGATGGTCGAGAAGATGGGCATCGTTACCTTGTTTTGCAACATCACGGCCGCGATCGGATTTGCGGTATTCGCACTGACCGAAAGTGCGTTGTTGAAAGAATTTGGAGCAGTGGCCGGCACCAATATCCTATTGTTGTTTTTTATCTCTTTGATCTTTATTCCGGCCGTGCTGAGTTTCCTGCCGGCACCCAAATCCCGACACACCCGATACTTAGAGAATGCGCGCATGAATCGTTGGTTGGACCGACTGGAGCGTTGGTCGTTGAATCATCGGGGATGGATCTATGGAATTACCGGAGTCATTGTGATTGCATCCATCGCAGGTACGTTGCGCTTGCGCAGTGAAGGATTCATTGTGGATGACTTACCCAAGACCTCCAAGATTTTTACCGATCTCAAATTCTTTGAGAAAAATTTCAAAGGAGTCATGCCACTCGAGATCGTGGTCGACACCAAAAAGAAGCAAGGGGTTACCCGAAACCTGCGCAACTTAGAGAACATCGATTCACTTTCTCAATACCTGCAATCGATCCCCGACATAGCTCGTCCCCTCAGCATTGCCGAGGGATTGAAATTTGCGCGTCAAGCATTTTTCGAAGGAGACCCAGCGAGTTATACCCTTCCTTCCGCCTACGATTTACCCGCCCTGATGCAATATTTGAGTTTCCGAGGTGATTCAACGACGGGAAAATCATCGCTGGCTAATTTGGTGGGCAGTTTCATGGACAGCAACCGGTCGCAGGCCCGGATCAGCGTGAACATGGCCGATATTGGTAGCCGTCGTTTACCCGGATTGCTCGACAGCATCCAAAATCGAGCAGAAGAGCTGTTTAACCGCGACAGCTTACATGCGCTCACGGCCGATGCAGCTACAAAGGCCGAACATGCCGGCGATTCGGCCTGGGGCAAACGCACCCACCACATTGAATTGACTGGCACCAGTGTGACCTTTTTAGAGGGTACTCGATTCATTATCAATGGATTAAAAGAAAGTATTTTCTGGGCTTTTTTATTGATCGCGGCTTGTATGCTATATCTATTCCGATCTTTTCGGATCCTGTTGGCCTCCCTGATCCCGAACTTAATCCCCTTATTGATCACAGCCGGCGTGATGGGCTGGGTGGGGGTTCCGCTGAAACCGTCGACCGTGCTGGTATTTAGTGTGGCCCTGGGGATCGCGATTGACGTGACGATCCGTTTTTTAGTTAATTATAAGCAGGAATTACCCAACCAAGGCGGCGACAAGCGGCGGACGGTGATCCAAACCATCCATCATACCGGGATCAGTATTTTATATACCTCCATGGTACTGATAGCCGGGTTTATTGTGTTCTGCCTCAGCGAGTTCGGCGGAACCTTGGCCCTTGGATGGCTGACCTCCCTGACCTTGATTACGGCCACTTTTACGAACTTGGTTTTGCTGCCGGCCATCCTGATCAGCCTTGACAAAAAGAATTGAAAAAAGGCCGGTAGCGGGGTGATTTTTGGGGGTTGATTTGTTGCATTTTTTGCGTTTTCCCGACCAATTTTTCAGACAATCCGAGGGGATTGGTGTTTGCATAGATTTTACGAGCTAAAAAATCGCTGTTTTTTGGTCGATTTTCCCTGATAAGGAAGTAATTTCAAGCGCCCGTTTATACGGGCATTTTCGAATTATCTACTAAAACCAACATGCACATGAGAAAACTGTATCTGCTCCTCTTGGGAGTTGTGTTCGCGGTGGCACCTGCACTGGCGCAGCGAACCCTTACCGGTAAGGTGAGTGATGAAAAAGGCAATCCGGTTGCCAATGCATCCGTGGTGGTGAAAGGAACGACGTCCGGTACCACGACCAAAGCCGATGGAACGTACAGCCTGTCACTGCCCGCGAATGCACAGGTCCTAGTAATCTCCTCGGTCGATATGATCGCCCAGGAATTCAACATCGGAAATCTTTCCGCGATCAATGCCACATTGATGAGTGAGGACAAGGTCATGGAGGAAGTCGTAGTGGTGGGATACGGTACTCAGCAGAAAAAAGCGTTTACCGGTTCTGCATCTAAGATCGACGCGAAGGAATTCGCGAATTTGATCACGCCTTCGGTAGACAAGCAACTGGCCGGTCGTGCGACCGGTGTGCAGGTCACCAACTCCAGTGGTCTGGTGAACCAACCCGCCCGGATCTTCATCCGCGGTGTAAACTCCATCAACCAATCTACCGGTCCGCTGTTCGTAGTCGACGGAGTACCCATCATCACGGGTAACCTCGCCGCTGCCACCAACTCCAACGCACTGGGAGACATCAACCCCGCCGACATCGAGAGCATCGAGGTGCTCAAGGATGGTTCGGCCACCGCGATCTTCGGTTCGCGTGCGGCTGCCGGTGTGGTGATGATCACCACGAAGAAAGGCTCTAAGGGCAAAGCCAAAGTATCCTACGACATGTCGATGGGATTCAGCAATACCCTGAAGCGTTTCGACCTGCTCAATGCCGATGAGTTCGTAACCATCACCAATGAAAAATTGGCGAATCGCGGACAAGCCCCTCGTGCCGGTGTCAATCCCGGTGGAGTAAATACCGACTGGCAGTCAGTAGCCTTGATCAACAATGCATTGGTTCAAACACATAACCTAAGCTATCAGGGTGGAACGGCGAAGACGAGCTTCTTCTTCTCAGCCAACTACTCCAAGCAACAAGGGGTCGTGATCAGCAACTACAACAAAACATTCCGCGTGCGCACCAACCTGGAGCACGAAGTGAATAGCTTCCTGAAAGTGGGAAACAATTTGTCGGTTAGTCGTCAGGACGATGGAGACCAGAACAACGGTTCCAACTCATTGAGCGGATCCATTGCCTCTGCCTTGCGTCTGTTGCCGAACGTGAATCCTTACAACATCAACGGCCCCAGCGGATTCAACGTCAGCTTCCCGGCCGCCAACGCCATTCCGGTTGGACCCAACACACAGGGTGTGGACGATAACTTCACCAACGTAGCCTTTACGCTTTCTCAGAATAAATACACATCCGACAAGATCCGCATCATCAACAATGCGTTCGCGGAACTCTCCTTCACCAAGCGTTTTAAATTCCGCTCGGTGATGTCGGCAGACTGGTTCAACGACTACAGCTTCCAGAGTCTAGATCCTCGCCATGGCGACGGATATAGTTCCGGTGGTATTGCCTACAATGCCAATCAGAACATCCTACGTACCGTTTGGCAGAACTATGTGAATTACAACTTCAAGACGAAAGGTCACACCTTCTACCTGACCGCCGGTCATGAGGTACAAAAGCAGACCAGCAAATTCATTTCCGTAACCGGATCCACCGTGATCGATCTGTTCTTCCTGAAAGAGAACCTGATCTCCGGTACCGCCTCCACGCAGCAAGTGGGTGGTAGTTTATCCCGCTCCGGATTTGAGTCGCTGTTCGGCCGTCTGAACTACGACTACAAAAACCGCTACTTCTTGCAAGCATCGGTTCGTCGTGACGGACAAAGCTCACTGGCCAAAGACAAACGTTACGGTAGCTTCCCCGGCATATCCGTGGGATGGCGCCCATCGGAGGAAGCCATCTGGAAGAACAGCGCCTTCCTGACCAAGACGTTCACCGATGTGAAATTTAAATACTCCTACGCCAAAGTGGGTAACACCCTCGGTGGCTTCCCGTTCTTGTCGGCTACGTTCGGTCCGGCTCCTTACGGAAACATCAACGGTATCGCCCTGAACTTCATTGGAAACCCTGCTTTGCAATGGGAGACCAGTTCCAAATATGATTTCGGCATGGAGGTCGGCATGTTCAAAGGCCGTGTAAACCTGAGCTTTGACTGGTTCTTGAACGACGTCGACAACCTCGTGTTGGCCGTACCGACTCCGCCCAGTGCCGGTATCCCAGGTAACTCCATCTCCCAGAATATCGGTACCCTTCAAAATAAGGGAACTGAGTTCTCCATCGATCTGTCGCTCGTTCGTCAGAAAGATTGGGGTTGGGACATGAACTTCAACTACTCCAACATCAAGAATAAGATCACCAAACTCTTTTCAGTCAACGGCACACCGGTTCCTTACATCCAGAACGGTGCGTACAACTTGATCCGCGTAGGTGATCCGATCAACATCATTCATGGTTATGAGTACGCTGGTGTGAATACCGCCAACGGTTACCCCATGTACTACAAAGCCGATGGACGTTTGGTTACCCACAACGTGGTGAATGGTTTGTACTACTTCGTAAACAACGGCAATGACGGAAACCTACTGTCGACCAATGCCACATCCATGGGATTCGCCGATCGCAAGAAACTCGGACAAGGTATCCCGACTTATTTCGGTGCCTGGACCAACAACTTCCGTTACAAGCAATTTGACATGGAAGTGATGTTGCGCTACTCCGGTGGAAACAAGATCATGAACACCACCGCCCAGGAAGCCCTGTTCAGTCAGAGTATCCACAACAATGGAAAGGCCATCTTGCGTCGTTGGACCAAGCCCGGTGACGTGACCGATGTACCTCGTCTCTTCTGGGGTCTTAGCAACAACGTGAATCAGAACAGCATTGCCAACTCTCGCTTCATAGAAAGTGGCGACTATGTTCGTCTGCAGAATCTGGTGATCAGCTACACGATGGATCGTGATCTGATCAGCCGCGTTGGAAAAGGGTATGTGGAGAGTGTGAAGTTCTTCGTTCAAGGACAGAACCTCTTCGTATGGTCCAAATACAGCGGAGCAGATCCGGATAACGTAACAGCCGGTGGTATCGATCAAAGCGTATCTCCCCAGATCCGCACGATCTCCTTCGGTATGAACGTTGGCTTCTAATTCACCATCTACAAAACGAATGAACATGAAAAATAAATTAAACCTCCTCGCGATTCCGGTTTTGGCCCTCGTGCTCCTGACCGGTTGTAAGAAGGCCCTCGACCTGCAGCCCTATACCTCGGTGGCAGTAGATGTAGCTTTCAGCAATGCTGACAAATGCCTTACCTCGCTGTATGGTGTGTACGATGCCGCACAGAGCGGTGATTATTTGGGTGGTGCCGGTCGTGGTTATCCTTTCGGAGCGGCCAACATCGAACAAGGTGATGCACGCGGCGAAGACGTGATCAACATCGCCGCCTTCTACCAAATTACCTACCAGGCCACTTATAACGCCACCGCAGCCAACTGCGAAGGACATTGGAACTCGTTGTACTCATTGATCAACAAGGCCAACGTATGCATCGATGGTTTCCGGGGTGCCGGCTCTCGGGGAGCTGTTCCCGCCGCCACCGCCCTGCAATTCGAGGCTGAGTGCCGCTTCCTCCGTGCCATGGCCCATCACGAGTTGATGGTACATTGGGCTCGTCCTTATCGTGACGGAAATGGAACGCAAGTAGGTGTTCCGTATCGCGATTTCGCCGTGAACGTTCCGGCTACGGTAGATCTGGTGCGCAATCTGCCTCGTGCAGTTGGTGACTCGGTTTATCGTCGCGTCCTCCGTGATCTGGATTTTGCCGAAACCAACATGGCTGCTACTACAACCGGTACAGCTCGTACGGTTCGCGCCACGAAGGCCGCTGCCATCGCGCTGAAAATGCGCGTGAAGATGCACATGGGCGATTTCGCCGGTGCCATCGTTGAAGGCAATAAATTGATCCCCGCTGTTCTGACTCCGCTGACTCCGACCAGCGTAGTTTCTCCGATCGGTTCTTGGGCGCTGACTGCATCTCCGGACGGTCCGTTCACCAACAACTCTTCTACCGAAAGCATCTTCTCCGTACGGAACGATGCGTTGGATAACACGGGTGTAAACGGTGCCTTGCCCGCCATGTTGGGTGCCGCCAACCTCGGTGGTCGTGGATTGCTGGCGGTCTCTCCGATCATTTGGAATAATGCCGGCTGGCGTTGTGACGATGTTCGTCGTACCCTCCTGTATGTGAGCGGAACCAACGCAAACGGTGGACAGAGCATTTTCACGAACAAGTACCGCGATTATGTGGGCCGTTCGGATTTCGCTCCCCAGATCCGTTACGCTGAAGTACTCCTGATGCAAGCGGAATGCGAGGCTCGTGTTGCTGGCACCGTTTCTCTGCGCGCCATCGACCTGCTGAACACCGTCCGCAACCGTTCGATCCCCACGCCTGCGACCAACCAATATGTAGCTGCCAACTTTGCCACACCGGTTGATCTGGTTAAAGCAATTTTGCTGGAGCGTCGCATCGAGTTCCTCTTGGAAGGAAAACGTTGGGCTGATATCTCTCGTCTGTCCCAAGAAGCTGACTACACCACCGGCGGTATTCCCGCCAAAGCGGTGAACGGCGCTCAAGGACTGGCAATGTATGGCTGCGGAACTCCCTACACAGCCGGACAAGCCGGTATTGGTTACGGAGATTATCGTTTCATCTGGCCGATCCCCGCAAACGAGATCATCCAGAACCCGATCATTACTCAAAACCCCCTTTACTAAATCAGTCGTTCAGTAAACGCTGAACTTTGAACACTGAACACTGAACTCTGAACTAAAACCCCGGCAACCGCCGGGGTTTTTCTTTACTACCTTTAGCCGACTCAAATAAACCTCATGAAAAAGATCATGCTGGTGGCCCTGGCGGCCATTCTGTTTCAGGCTTGTCAGTCCGACAAATCCGGCAATCAAGCCTTCCGCGTAGAAGGTAAATTGAAGGACACCACCTTCGAATTACTCTATTTGGAAGAAGTGCCCCTGGAAACCAATCGCCCCGCCATCGTCGATTCAACCCGCCCCGATAAAAACGGAAACTTTACCCTCAAAGCACCTGCGGCAGAAGATCGTATCTATTATGTACGAGCAGCTCAGCAAACCTATCCCCTGTTCGCCGTGGTGAATGACAGCAAATCGATCGATGTGGAATTCAAGTTTGAACGCCTAGACGGACAACTCAGTCCCGTTTACACCGTCAAAGGATCCACCGCCTCTCAACAACTTCGCGATTTCTCTTTCCGTCTCAACGATGGAATGCGCAACATCATCAACCAACGTGTAGGATTAGATACGAACATGAAAAAAGGCGCATCCGACAGCTTGCTCCGCTCCTATCAGGAAGGTATCCTGACACAAGCCAAGTCGCTTTACACAATGACCGATTCTCTCTTGAATGCCAAAGAGATCACGCCGAGCACCTACGTGCTCATACTCGGCTTCTATCAAAGTGCCGCCTCCAATCCCGGCTTTGGATTACAAGGATTTACCTTGGAAGAGATCGGTAAAAAATTGGAGAAGCTTGGTAGCCAATTCCCCAAGCACGCCGGTTTAGCCGCCTTCCGCAAACAACTGGATCAGGAGATCCAAAAAAGCAAGGGCTTGGTCGGTTTTGCTGCCCCCGAATTCACCCTGCCGGATGTAAACGGAAAACCCATTCCCTTGAACTCCTTCCGGGGTAAATGGGTATTGGTCGATTTCTGGGCCAGCTGGTGCAAACCCTGCCGCATGGAAAATCCCAACGTAGTGGCCGCCTATCGTCAGTTCAAGGATAAGAACTTCACTGTATTGGGTGTTTCACTCGATCGACCCGATGGACGCGAAGATTGGATGAAAGCGATTCAGCAAGACAAATTGGAATGGACACATGTCAGTGATCTGAAATTCTGGGAAAGCGCCGTTGTATCCATGTATAATATTCAGGGCATCCCCTACAACGTACTCCTCGATCCGCAAGGAAAAGTAGTGGCCGAGAATTTGCGTGGACCGGAATTGTCCAAAAAACTCAATGAGCTGATCAAGTAAACCCAACCGAATACAAAAAAACCCGGCACAAATGTGTCGGGTTTTTTTATGGAAACCTTTTGATTAAAGATCTGCCTTCTTTAAAATGCGAGGCAGGATCAACTCCACATGCAAGTCTTTTCCACCGCGTTGTATATGCACCATCGCAGAACGCTTACCTCTACTTTTTTCAATGGCCATCCGCAACGCATCGACATCCGAAGTAGCGACATCGTCAAAACGCAACACTCGATCGCTCAGTTGAATACCGGCTTTGGCTGCAGCGCCATCAGCGGAAACACCCAATACCTGTACGCCTTTTCCATCTTCCGAATCTTGTACGGAGAGACCGATCTTGGGCGCCGATTTTTCGAAGGGAGACGTCCCATCATCTTTGAACATGAATATCTTCTTTTCATTCCCACCGTCCATGAATACTCGAGGCATTGCAAGTTCGAACTCCCCAAGTTCTCCTTCGGGCATGTTCGGCAGTTTGAAGCCTTCCACGATTCGTGGTGCTTGTGGTTTATCCAACACGATCTCTGATTTCATCGATTTCTTTCCGCGCATCCATGCCACAACCACTTTATCACCCGGCTTGCGATCACCGATGAGCTTGACCAACGATTCAGGACCATCCACTTTTTGTCCATCTACGCTGGTGATCCGATCTTCTGCCAGCAATCCTGCTTTTTCTGCGGGAGAACCCGGCACCACCTCTTTTACGATCGCACCAGATTCCGATTGCTCCGTAGCTACACCCAGGAAAGCACGACGATCGTTTTCGATACGAATCTCGCGACGCTCTTCGTTGGGTCCCGCCCGAAATACACGCACTTCCATATTCTTACCACTTCGATCGCGGAACTCTTCGAAGGGCATGCCATTGATCACGATTCGATCATCATCGCCCTCCACTTTCACCGTCATCGTATCTGCACGGACAATGGTCGTATCCTTAGATCCGTCGCTCTGACGCAGGGTATTTATCGTTACGGTTTTCGTGATCTTACGGGTACCGGCAGGAAGGGTGTCCAAGAGAGAACCTTTGGTCGTTATTACCATTACGCCGTTTTTACCCTCTGATCCATACAATTTGGTGGCATTTTCGCCTTTCAATACGTCAATGGAAGCAATCCGATCAGGCGATATGGAATTCATATCGGCCACTACTTTTCCATCCACCAACACCAACGGTTTTTCACCCCCAAAAGCCCCATCACGAATGATCACGCGCGTCTCGGTTTTTTGCTCTACCGGTTTTTGAGCAGTCACCGCCAATCCGAATAAAACAGCAGCGGATAATAATAAGGTTGAACGCATAAAGCAATTGTTTAGTTGAATGATGCAGCGAAACTAACATGCAGGTAGGCATGCATCGCCCTATAAATTGTTAAAGAAACCGACTCAGAGTGCCCGGATCGCATCAATAACCTGAGGCAGCTTGGATACATCCTGCCCACCGGCCGTAGCCAGTCCTGGCTGTCCACCCCCGCCGCCCTGAATCAACGGGGCCACGGTCTCCTTGATCAGTTTGCCGGCTTGCAGTCCGCTCGATTTTGCGAATGCATCGCTGATCCCAATAGCCACCGAAGCCTTTCCCTGAATATTCGCCGTTAACACCACCACCCGATCCTCGCCGCGGGTGCGCAGGTCGTTGCAGAGTTTTTTCAATGAATCGGCCGATGACACATCAACAGATGCGCCAATGAAGCTTCGTCCTTTCTCAGTGATCGCCACACGCTCCAATTCAGTCACCAGTCCCTGCAATTGTCGCGCCTCAAACCCTTCCACTTGTTTGCGCAGTTGCGCGATCTCTTCCTGCAATTGCTCGATGGCCTTCACGGGATGAGCAGGTGTTTTCAAGGTCTCTTTGATCGAACGCAAAGTCTGCGCCTGCTCTTGCATGAACACATAAGCAGCTGCCCCACTCACCGCTTCGATCCGTCGAACACCGGCTGCCACGGCCGATTCCGATAGGATCTTGAATGAACCCAATTGGCCGGTGAAACCCACATGCGTACCACCACACAACTCAACCGAATAGTTGGGATCCATGACCACCACGCGTACCACGTCGCCATACTTTTCTCCAAACAACGCCATGGCACCCAGCTTCAGGGCTTCTTCTTTGGGCAATGATTTTATCACGACCGGAATATTCTCGCGGATCTTTTCATTCACGATCTGCTCAATGCGTTCGATCTCTTCGTCAGTCACTTTAGCAAAATGCGAGAAGTCAAAGCGCAATTGCTCGGCATTCACCAACGACCCCTTCTGCGCCACATGGGTACCCAATACCTGACGAAGGGCACTGTGCAATAGATGCGTAGATGAGTGATGCACCGTCGTCAGCTGACGCTGGGTAGCATCGACGATCGCTTGCACGTTGGTGCTTGGGTCGGTCGGCAAGGCCAGCGTGAAATGTATGATCAGGTCATTGTCTTTCTTGGTATCGATCACCTCGATGCGTTCTGTTCCGGATTGCAACCAACCCCGATCGCCGACTTGTCCACCACTCTCGGCATAAAAAGGCGTTTGATCCAATACGATCTGATACGCCGTCTTCCCTTTGGCGGTGACTTTGCGGTATTTCAAGATCCGGGCATCCGACTCCAATCGATCGTATCCGATAAATGCATTGCTTCCTTCTTTCAGCACGATCCAATCTTCCGCATCGATGGCGCCGGCGGCACGGCTGCGATCTTTTTGTTGCTTCATCTCCTGCTCAAATCCGGATTCATCGACCTGCAGTTTGTTTTCCTGGGCGATGAGTCGGGTCAGGTCGATCGGAAATCCGTACGTATCGTATAATTCAAATGCATCTTTTCCGGCAATGTTTCCGGCCTTGGCTTGACCAATGATGTCATCCATTCGCTTCAAACCTTTCTCGAGTGTACGCAGGAAAGATTCCTCTTCTTCGCGAATTACCTTGCTCACAAATTCTACTTGCTGTTGCAATTCCGGGAAGACGTTCTCAAACTGCATGGCCAACACGGGGATCAATTGCGTGAGCAGTGGTTGATGATAATTCAAGTATGAATAATAATAACGAACGGCGCGACGCAGGATGCGACGGATCACATAACCCGCTCCGGTATTCGAGGGCAATTGCCCGTCGGCGATGGTAAATCCGATGGCCCGGATGTGATCAGCGATCACCCGAAAGGCAATCGCTTGCTTGGTATCGCTGCGGTCGTATTGAAGTCCGGTGATTTTTTCCGTCGCATCAATCGTGCCGGAGAATATATCAGTATCGTAGTTGGAAGATTTCCCTTGCAACACCCGCACCAATCGCTCCAAGCCCATACCCGTATCCACGTGGGTGGCCGGCAATGGTTCCAGGGTTCCGTCTTTTTTGCGATTGAACTGTATGAATACGTTGTTCCAGATCTCGATCACTTGCGGATGGTCTTTATTGACCAAGTCGCGACCCGGGATTTGCGTGCGTTCGGCATCCGGTCGACAGTCGACGTGGATCTCGCTGCAGGGACCACAGGGACCGGTATCACCCATCTCCCAGAA
>DFST01000167.1:0-143 GCA_002378975.1 Chitinophagaceae bacterium UBA3430 | reverse complement strand
TCCCAGAAATTATCTTTCTTATTTCCGTAAACGATCTGCTCTTCGGGCAACAGTTCTTTCCATTTGGCTAATGCAATGCTCGACGCGGGCAATCCTTCTTTGGAATCTCCCTCAAATACAGAAGCGTAAAGGCGATCCTTGGG
>DFST01000089.1:19856-21311 GCA_002378975.1 Chitinophagaceae bacterium UBA3430 | reverse complement strand
ACGTGGCGTCCTTCATGGATCTGGGCGAGCGCAATCCGTTCAGTCCGCTGCTTACGGGTGCTGGCGATAATCTGCCACGCAACGATGCCAACGACTTGTACCGACTCCTGACCTCGAATCCCGATTATCGGAATTCATCGCTCACGCAAAGTGCGTTGAGCAATCTTGGACTTTCCCCCGTGCAGGACTTTGAAAAAACATTTGCCCGGAAACTTCAGCCCACCGATTATTACTTCAACAAACAGATCGGATTTATTTCACTGAATCAACCGCTGCAACCCGATGAGGTGTTGGGCGTCGCGTTTCAATACACGTACAACGGTCGAGTTTTTCAAGTGGGTGAGTTTTCGCAAGACGTCCCTCCGGATACTACCGGCAACTCACAGCGCATTTTGTTCCTGAAATTGTTGAAGGCTACTTCGCAGCGTACCAACCTGCCGATCTGGGATCTGATGATGAAAAACGTGTATTCGGTTGGGTTTGGACAACTGGAGCGTCAGGATTTCACCCTCGACATTCTTTACGAAGAACCCAGCTTCGGGGAGAAACGTTATTTGCCTCCCACCGATGTGGTCGATCCGTACAAAGGGCAACCGATCATTTCGTTGGTAAACTTAGATCGACTGAATAACCAGAATGACCCGCAGCCGGATGGGATCTTTGACTTCATCGAAGGGTACACCGTGATTTCCCAGCAGAGCCGCGTCATCTTCCCGGTTCTCGAACCGTTCGGTCGTGACCTCAACTATGTTTATCCGAACACAGCCATACGCGAAAAGTTTTTGTATTATCCGCTTTACGATACGATCAAGGCCATCGCACAGACCTATGCCAACCTGAATCGATTCAAGATCGTAGGCCGGTCCAAGTCGTCCGGATTCGGTGCCGGCGGCGCCGGTGGAACAGCGGAGTATCAATTGGGATACAACATTCCCCGCGGATCGGTGACGGTCACGGCTGGCGGACAAGTTCTGGTCGAGAATGTCGATTACGAGATCAATTACGATCTGGGAAGTTTGCGTGTCGTCAATCAAGCCATTATCAATTCGGGTGTACCCGTCAACATCAATTACGAGAACAATCAAGCCTTCGGATTTCAACAGAAGAATTTCCTGGGCATGCGCTTCGATTACCTCGCCAGCAAGAAACTGACGCTTGGAGGTACCATTGTTCGGTTGGGCGAGCGGCCGTTCTTCGTCAAGCAACTCTACGGAGAAGATCCCATTCGCAATACGATGTATGGAATGGATTTGGATTACAGCAGTGAAGTGCCCCGACTGACCAAATTGCTTGATAAACTTCCTTTCTATTCCACCAAGGCCCCTTCTTCCATCACGGCTTATGCAGAAGCTGCGGTGTTGCAGCCGGGTCACGCCAAGCAGATCAACGGAACGAACACCGATGGAAGTCAAGAGAAAAAAGGACAAGTGTATCTCGACGATTTCGAAGGTTCTC
>DFST01000089.1:0-19560 GCA_002378975.1 Chitinophagaceae bacterium UBA3430 | reverse complement strand
GATTTCGAAGGTTCTCGAGCCGGTATCGATCTGCGATTCCCGTTGATCAACTGGACGCTGGCTTCCATCCCGCAAAACAATGGGCTGTTTCCTGAAGCAGCGTTGAACAACGACCTGGGATCCGGATTCAATCGGGCGAAGTTGGCATGGTACAACATCGAGCCGATCTTGCAGGAGCGTCGCAACTCCAACAATCCGTTGCAAAACAATTTGGAGGAATTGTCCAGACCCGAAACCCGTCAGGTATTACAAAAAGAAATCTTCCCGCGTCGAAGTACTCAATTTGGCGAAGGATTGTTGACCACTTTTGACTTGGCATTCTATCCGAAAGATCGGGGGCCATATAATTTTGAAACCCGCAACACACGCGTGGATGCGAATGGTCGGTTGTTGAATCCGCGTCAAGCCTGGGGCGGACTCATGCGCAACATCGATCAGACCGATTTTGAAACCGGCAATATTGAGTACATCGAATTCTGGTTGCAGGATCCCTATCTGACGAATACCGGAAATCCCAATGGTGGTCAACTATATTTCAACCTGGGTAATATTGCGGAAGACATCTTGCGTGATGGAAAACGTCAATATGAGAATGGATTGCCTACGCCTACGAATAATGCGCGGGTTGACAGTTCTACGGTCTGGGGTAAAGTCCCTTCGATCCCCTTGCAGGTAACCAATGCTTTCAGCACCAATCCGGATGATCGTCAATACCAAGACGTAGGATTTGACGGATTGACCGATGAAAATGAAAAGTCAAAATTCCAGATGTATCTGACAGGCTTGCAAACCAATTTCGGCACCGGATCCCGCATTTACCAGCAAGCCTTGAATGACCCTTCGGGCGATAATTTCAAAGCGTATCGCGATGTTTCCTTTGACCAGTCGCCCGTGGCAGGCATTCTGCAGCGGTACAAGAACATCAACAATCCGCACGGGAACTCACCCATCGCCAACAACAATTCTCAATTCGTAAATGCCTTCACCCAATATCCAGATGCGGAGGAATTGAACCGCGACAATACGATGAACGAGGTGGAGGAGTATTTTCAGTATCGGGTCGACATTTTGCCGAATATGGGCGTGGGGACTAACTACATTACCGATGTCCGTACCCCGACGGTTACACTGGCGAATGGCCAGTCGCGTACCGAGCGCTGGTATTTGTTTCGCATTCCGGTTGAGCAGTATCAACGCAAAGTGGGTAATATACCCGACTTCAAATCGATTCGCTTTATTCGGATGTTCATGACCGGATTTCAGGATTCGGTGGTTATGCGTTTCGGAAAATTGGAATTGGTGCGCAATCAGTGGCGCAAGTATCGCAATGACATTGATACCACGGGCAATTACACGCCTGTTCCCCAACCAGATCCGGTAGAAGTTAACGTGCTGGCCGTAAATGTGGAGGAGAACGATCAGCGTCAGCCTATCGTGTACCGCATCCCACCAGGCATTGAGCGTCAGCAGCAATTGAGCAACAACAACGTAGCCCTATTCCTCAACGAGCAATCGGTGAGCATGCAGGTATGCGGACTGGCCATGCGCGATGCTCGTGGTATATTCAAGAACATGAACATCGACATGCGTCAGTATGCCCGGTTGTCCATGTTCATCCATGCCGAAGAGGTTCAGGGCCGAGATCCGATCGCATTCGGCGATCTGAACGCGGTGGTGCGGATTGGAAACGATTTCTCCGGCAACTATTATGAAGTGAAGATCCCCTTGAAGGTTACGCCTTTTGGTGAGCGGGATAGTTTTAAGATCTGGCCCGCAGAGAACAACTTGGATTTTGATCTGTCGGACCTGACCGATCTGAAAACTCGACGGAATAAATTGGGTGTGGCTCCCTCTCAATATTTTAAGGAGACCTTGCCGAACGGTCGAACCTATGCCATCCTCGGAAATCCGAATCTGGGCGAAGTGCGCGGTATGTTGTTGGGCGTGGAGAACGTGACGCAAGAAGCGCTGTGTACGGAAGTATGGTTCAACGAGCTTCGCTTGCAGCAGTTGGATGAACGCGGCGGTTGGTCGGCCTTGGCCCGTACCGATATCAAACTCGCCGATCTGGGCACCTTGTCACTTTCCGGTACCGCACGTTCTCGTGGCTTCGGTACGTTGGAACAGCGTGTGAATGAACGGAGTCGGGAAGATGTCTATACCGTTGATGCTTCCTTGAGCTTGGAGCTCGGCAAATTGACACCCAAGAAGCTGGGCTTACAACTTCCTATGTATGCTGCGATCAGTCATCGCAGCAGCACGCCGGAGTACGATCCCTATGATCTGGACTTGGTTTTGAAAGAAAAGCTTCGTCAAGCTGCTTCGGATAAGCGCGATTCCATCAAAAACGATGCGCAAGATGTAACGACCATCAAGACCCTCAACTTCACCAACGTGAAGAAGTTGAAAACCGATGGCAAAAAACCAAAGATCTGGTCACTGTCCAATTTCGAGTTGAATTACTCCTACATCCAAACGATGAGCCACAATCCGCTCATTGAACGTGATGAGATGCGTCGTACCCGTGGAGCGATCGGTTATGCGTATGCGCCTCAAGTGCAACCCATTGAGCCATTCCGGAAGATGATCAAGTCGAATTCGCCTTGGTTGGCCTGGATCAAAGACTTTAACTTCAATTACGCGCCGGCTCAGATGAGTTTCCGGGCGGATGTATTCCGTCAGTTTGGGGCTACGCGTCCCCGTAATGTTGGCGGCGGTCCTTATCAAATCCCTGAGACCTACAATAAGTATTTCACCTTCGATCGTTATTATGTCTTGCAATGGAATCTGACTCGCTCAATATCCATCGACTTCAATGCCATCAACAACGCGCGCATCGATGAGCCCGCGGGACGAATCGATACCAAGACGAAAAAAGATTCTGTCCGCCAGAATCTGTTCAAAGGTGGACGCAATACGAATTACGCGCAGGATGTCACCATCAACTACAATGTACCTACTGCCAAGATTCCGTTCTTGAGCTGGACGTCGGTGCGTGCCAGTTACAACACCAAATACAATTGGTTGGCGGCGTCGTTATTGGCTCGTCCCTTGGGGAATACCTTATCCAATACGCAAACTCGTAGTTTGAACGGCGAGTTGAAATTCGAAGATCTCTACAACAAGTCTCGTTTTCTACGTGCTGTTTATGCCGGATCTACTGCTGGTCAAAACCAGAATAGTGGGGGATCGATTGGGGCCGATGGGAAAGGTGGTAAGGGTGAAAAAGGGGATAAGGCAGGTGCAGGCAATAAGAAAAATCGGGAGCAAGCAGATGCAGGCAGTGGTCGTCCGAAAAGCAATAGCGAGATGCAGTCGGGAGAGGATGGTCCTAAGTATCGATACGACACCATTCGAAATAAGAAAGGAAAGGTGATTCGCATTAAGAAACGCAAGATCAAGAAGCCCAAACTGCCCAAGGTAATGAAGCCGTTGCCGGAAGTAGGTGCCGTTCCTTCTTTCATTGCCCAATTGGCGACCTCCCTCAAGCGGGTTGGGATTCAATACACCGAAGATTTTGGAACCAGCTTGCCCGGTTACATGGATAGCACGGTGCTACTTGGAAGTAATCTCCGAAGTGGACAGCCTGGATTATCTTATATATTCGGTTATCAGCCGGACACGAGTTGGATCAATCGATTTGGTTCGAAAGGATTGCTTTCGCGCGATTCGTTGGTGAGTGCCATGATCCAGCAGCGGTACAATCAACGGTTGAACCTGACCGCACAGGTAACGCCATTCCGAGATTTCAACATCGACCTGAATCTAGACAAGACCTTCGATAAACAGTATTCGGAACTCTATAAAGACACCACCGGTTCGGCGGGACTGACCCGATTGAATCCATACGCGATGGGTTCGTTCAACGTCAGTTATATCTCCTTCCAGACCTTGTTTGATCCATTTGATCCGAATCAGGTATCTCAAACCTTCAAGACGTTCGAGGCCAATCGTCGATTGATCTCGGGCAAGCTTGGTGGCTTGAATCCCTACCAATCTGGAGTCGATGCCGATGGCTATGCGCGCGGGTATGGTCGTTATGCGCAGGATGTGGTTATACCTGCCTTCTTAGCGGCCTATACAGATAAAGATCCGCTGAGCATTCGATCGGTTCGCAACAATAACCCCAACCTACGCGCAAATCCATTTTCGGGCATCAAGCCGTTGCCCAACTGGAAGGTTACTTATACAGGATTGTCGCGCATTGCGGGATTGGATAAGATCTTTACCAATTTCTCGATCCGTCACGGTTATCGAAGCACATTCAGTATGAATAGCTTCAATACGGCGCTGTTGTTTGCGGATCCGTTGCGGGTGGGGTATCCGTCTTTCCGCGATACCTTGACCGGCAATTTCATTCCGTACTTCCTGGTGCCCAACATTTCCATCCAAGAGGCTTTCGAGCCATTGATCGAATTGGATATGACCTTTACCAATCAGATCTCAACTCGATTCGAGTGGCGCAAAAGCCGACAGCTGAGCTTGAGCTTGATCGATTATCAGTTGGCGGAGAATCGAAGCACCGAGTATACATTCGGATTCAACTGGCGTAAAAAAGGATTGCCATTCTTCCAGAATCTGAAGATCGGCAAGAATGGCACCAAGTTGGATAACGATGTGACCATCCGGATGGATTTCAGCTTGCGCGATGACGCTACGGCCAATAGCAAATTGGATCAGGGAACTGCATTTGGTACGGGCGGACAGAAAGTGATCCGACTGGCACCGTCGATCGACTATGTGTTGAACAACCGGGTCAATCTGAAGCTCTACTTTGAGCAGAACCGGAACATTCCTAAGATCAGTAGCTCGTTCCCCATTACGAATACCCGCGGCGGGGTTCAGGTTCGGATATCCTTAGCGCAGTAGAGATTCCAGCCAACAAAAAAGCCCCTCGGTGGAAGGGGCTTTGATCAATTCAATAGTTCAATTATTTAGGCAGGTGAGCGGCGGTTGCATCCGCTGTTTTTTTGAAAAGCATCACATAGCCATTCAGATTCTTCTTTTGTTGTTTATTTACCTGTACCGGTCGCATCATGTGATATTCGGAGGTTTGAGGAATGTAGGAATAGGCGATGATGTTGCCGTCTACATCGCCCCAACGCTTTTGTTGATAGATCACTTGTTTTTCGCGCCAGTCGAACATGCGTACTTCATACAGTTTGGAACTGAACTCGCCAATGAAGACAAACTGGTAGTAGGTTCCTTGAGTCAGGGGTAATACTATCGGAATTTCGTATTCACTCTCCATGTTCAAGGGCGTTTCCTTGAGGAGTTGGAATCCGTCGTTTGCATACAATGTTTTGAGGCTGTCGGCTTGAAAACGGATCTTCTCGTTGGGTCGGGTGGGGGATTGTCCCCAGCTCGGGATCGTGCAAGCCATCAACAAGACAATGGCAAAGAATTTGTTTTTCATGGTAGGTAGGATATGCCATAAAGGTATACCCGCTTCTTGCCGGCTGAGGTTTTTCTTCTTCTAAACTAAAAGAAAAAGGTATGAAAATCGGAAAACTACGAGGGGATGTTTCGCAAATCAGTCTCGGTGGAAGTGAATTGAGGAGCCTTGCCGGGTACAGGTCAGGGTGAGGTCGTTGATGCAAACATGCGCAGGGAGTCCGGCGCAATAGAAGACAACGTCTGCAATGTCTTCTGCCGAAAGGGGCGTGAATCCGTTGTATACTTGTTTGGCGGTATCGGCATCGCCTTTGAACCGGACCAGGGAGAATTCCGTTTCGGCAGCCCCCGGATGGATGGCGGTCACTTTGATCCCGTGCTTGAGCAAATCGATTCGCATCGCTTTACTTAACGCATCCACCCCAAATTTGGTGGCACAGTATACATTGCCTTTTTCATAGACCTCTTTGCCTGCGATGGATCCAATGTTCAGGATATGACCTTTTTGGGCAGCAACCATTTTTTTGGCAACGGTCTGGGCGACGTATAAGAACCCCTTTAGATTGGTATCGATCATCGTATTCCAATCATTGAGGTTTGCCTCGTCGAACGTATCTCGTCCCAAGGCCAGGCCAGCGTTGTTCACCAATACATCAATCGAGCTCCAAGTAGCTGGCAGTGCTTCGATCGCCCCGATGATGGTTTGTTGATCGCGCACATCGGCCGCAATGAGGTAGCATTCGGTTCCATGCGCGGCCTGAAGGGAGCGAGCCAATTCTTCGAGACGTTCTTTTCTTCGAGCCACTAGGATGAGTCGATCGCCGGCTTCGGCAAATCGTTCTGCGCAAGCTTTACCAAATCCGGAACTGGCGCCGGTGATGAAGATGGTACGGGGAGTGGCTGTTGTCATCGGATCAAAGTAACGGTTCCTTTATCAAAATATTGGAGTCCGTTGTAATCTTCTGCACTTACTGTCCAAACGAACACCGCGGAACCTTGGGGCACGCCGTTCAGCAGGCCGTTCCATCCTTGTCGGTCTTGGTTGGTGGTAAATACGACCTGACCCCAACGGTTGTAGATGGTGAAATAATTGATCTTTTTGATGCCCACACAGATGGGGCGTGCCAGGTCGTTCAGTCCGTCGCCATTTGGCGTAAAGGCAGTAGGTACGAAAATGCTGGCGGGGGTTCGGTATACGCGGACGGTCATGTAGGCGGAATCACTGCAGCCGGCTGCATCGCGCACGACCAACTTATAGCGTACGCTGTCTGTATTCACACCGTATACTCCAATGGGATTAAAGATGTTGGGGTTGTTCAGTCCCGTGGTAGGCGACCAGGTATAACTCACTCCACCTGTGCCGTTGAATAGAAGAGGTTGGCCCACCACCACGGAGGTGTCTCTTCCTGCATTGGCTCGTACGCGTGGTTGAACAGTCACCAACACCGAATCGATGCCGGGTTTGGGACAGCCCAAGGTATCGTATACAAAAAGTTTATATAAGGTGGTACGCGGTGGGGTTGCCAACGGGTTGAGGATGGAAGGATTGTTTAGGTAGGCGGTTGGATTCCATTGGAAGGAGCTGCCTACAATTTGTCCTTGCAGTTGTCCGGACGCATTAAAGCAAAGAGTAAGGTCGTTGCCCGCTTGTGCTTGTGGATAGGGGATGGTACGGATTACCACTTGATCGGTACTCCGACAGGTTCCAATGCTACCGGTCACCTGATAAACTGCAAGTGGAATCAGCGGCGTTGCGATTGGGTTGGCGATGTTGGGATTGCTGAGTCCGACAGAAGGCGACCAGCTGTATGCGGTTGCATTGCCTGACCCTTGAAGTTGAACGGCATCTCCCCGGCAGATGGTGGTATCTGGATTGGTAGATAAGTTGACACCTTGTACGACTCGAACTTGAATGGAATCTCTGTTGGCGCACCCGTTTCCGGACAGGTCTACGTAGTACCAGGTGGTGGTAGTGGGATAGACGCGCGGGTTGGCCGTATTGGGATTGATGATGTTGTAGTTCGGTTGCCAGCTCCAACTGCCTGTTCCATTGGCTTGCAATTGCAACGTATCGGGTACGCAGATCAAGGTATCGCGAAAGGCTAGGGTGAGTAGCGGTTTGTCAAGCACGGTAAAGTTCACCTGCGTGGTATCTAAACAACCTTTTGAGTTGGATACGAAAAGCGTAGCAGTTTTTGGTCCGGGTGTGGCGAAGGTCCACTGCGGATTTTGATTGCGGGATGTATCCGCCAGGGTGGTCCCATCACCAAAATTCCACGACCAAGTATTCACGATCCCATAATTGGTTCGGGTGGTGTCGGTGAATTGATAGGGAGTGGTAAAACAGTTGCCGGCCACGATGAAACCGGGGTAGAAGCCGGGATAAACCCGAACGATCAGATTGGCCGTATCGGCGCAGAGTCCACCGGGCAAGGAAACTTTCAGTTTTACATTATACACACCGGTGTCTGAATAGGTGTGAGTTGGACTAGCTATATAGGAGGTATCACCGGATCCAAGAATGGGTTCTCCAAATGACCAAACAAATTCCGAATTGGCCGGGTTCGTGGCTTCATTCGAAAAGTTTACGGTAAATCCGTCGCAAGTCGTAGGCTTGGGGGTTAGCAGTGCATTGAGTGGATTGCAATCGCCAACCCGAATGTGCAATTCTTTTCGGGTGGTGCCTATGAGGATTCCGCTTCGAAATTCTTTCACACAAACCGATACTACGTATTCGCCGGTAAGGCTGGGGGCGATGCCGCTGATCAATCCAGTTTGCGGATTGATCGACACGGCGGGTCCAAGTGGAAAGGTTCCAGAATACGAGAAGGAATAAGGAACCGCTGAATAAGGAGGATTCGCAGCGGTAGCGGGGGAGTTATTCGTCTGATCGCCTCCTTGGATCGCATCGCAGAGCTCATAAGCTAATGAATCACCATTCGCATCAGAGGCCTGGAAAGAATATTGAAAATAGTTATTGGCGCAAACGATGGCCGTGTCATTTACTAAAAATAAGGGGCTGCTGTTGGTCTCCGCACCGGCGAACACATTGGAGCCGGGAATTTGAATGGAGAAGGTATTGCCTACCGAGCCCGATGTTTGGATGTTGTTGATACCGGCGATCCGACAGCAACGTTGGTAGGCGATGATGTATCCGGAGGCGCTGGGCGCTAATTCAACGGAAGGCAAATCGTATACCACGATCGTATAGTAACAGCCACTTTGATCACCCGAGATGCAGGGTTCATCGGCTGCTTTTCCCAGGTTGTATTGATTGGTGATGGGGACACTGATGTTTTGGATGAATTGGTTATTGGCCGCATTGAATATGCTGAAGTTGATCGGATTGGAAAGTTGTCCGGTACTCGGATCGCAAATCATGTAAACAGTCAGTGTAACCCGATATCTTAAATTGGTGCCTTGACCCGGACCGAGATATTGGTACGAAAAGAATCCTCCCTTGATGTGTGCGGCCTCGGCGTTCAACAACGCCAGCGACAGCAACAGTGTGAATAGGATTCTTTTCATGGATAGTTGAATGTGTATAGGAAGGCGGCTGCCATTCCAGATACGGCCATTGACCCGTGAAGTTAAGTTTTTTTAAGAGCGTCTACGGGTGACGAAGGCCCAGATCCATAGACCTAGTAAGAACGCACAGATCAGTTTCGATAGTATGTCGCCCGTTTGTGCATAAAATGTAGGGGCATTCAGCTGGATGGGTATGGCGAATCGGATGCAGGCTTCGGTGTCGTATGGTTGGGGGCTTACCTCATTCCCCATCGGATCGATGAAGCCACTGATACCGGTATTGGCGCTACGGGCGACCCAGCGTCGATTCTCGATGGCTCGTAAACGGGCATACAACCAGTGTTGTTTGTGGCCGGACGTATTTTGCCACCAACCGTCGTTGGTGATGATCACCATCAGGTTGGCCTCTTTCTTAAAATACCGACTGATGTGTTCGCCATAGATGCTTTCGTAACAAATGGCCGGTGCCAGCCGAAATCCATCGTCCGATTCCAGTACCGTTCGGTCTTGTTGTGGTGTATATCCGCCGGAGGTTCCGCCAAACTTTTCAAACCAGGCGTCCAGTATGTGCAGAAAGCCGGGCAAAGTCTCCACACCCGGAACCAATTTGGATTTGTGATAAAAGGAACGAGCCCCCGATGAATCCAAGAGCGCCGCTCCATTGTATGCTTCGAGGAACGAGGGTGTTCCGGGAATTTGCAGCCAGTCCGGCGCCGGAATGCTGTTGATGGACTTCTCTTTCACAACCGCATAGCTCTCCACGCCGGTAAATAATTTCATTTTGGGGTGTCTGGCCAGGAATTTCCACAACGAATCAAACCGCGGACTCCTTTCCTTCAACTCTTTCTCCCCGATTCCGCCTAACTGATACAGCGCCGTTTCCGGCCAGATCAATAGGGTTGTGCTATCGGTGATACCCGCTTCACTGCTTTTGATCAGTTGTGTTAACTGCTCGGGAAACGAAGTATAACTGCTCACTTTTTCATACGGATCAATATTGGGCTGAAGGAGTACAACTTCGTGTGAAGCATCATTCTGCTCGATTGTGATTGTGCTTTTGATCCAATAGGAAACCCCGAGGGGGATTCCGATAGCGGCTAATGCAATCCATCGATAGGGTTTGCGTGGAGCATCGGCAGGCAGGGAACGTTGACGGAATTGCAGGAACAGGAGGGCATTGACAATCCAGATCCACAAGCTACCTCCGCTCGTGCCGGTGTATTCATACCATTGAATCCAATTGGGTTGTGTGGCGAGTCCGTTTCCGAGGGTCAGCCAAGGCCAGCTGAGTCCCCAATCTTGCAAATGCAGGTATTCAAAACTCATCCACCCGGCGATCAAACCAAGCAGTCCGAACCGAATCCCTTTTCGGTTTTTGAGATAACGATAACCCATCCAGGGAAGACACATCAGGAGGCTATTCGTGACGATCGCTGCGATCGCGCCCGGGCCGGAAGCATGCCAGATCCACCAGGTAGTCAGAATATTCCAGATCAGCAGGTGGAGGTAGGTCAATCCCAGAAACAGCCATTTTCCTTTTACTTTTTCCTCCATCCACAATAGTGGGATCCAAGCTACAAATAGCAGCGGTGTGTAGGTCAGCGGTGGCCAACCGATGGATAGTAGGGTTCCACCAATCAGTGCCAGCAAGAGGGGGAGGAGACGATTCAAATCAGCAAATTTGGGCTTTCGGTGAGTGGGGTTGAAATTACCTTTAACATTCCCTACACAATCGGCATTCTAGCTTCACATTAAAATCAATCAACATGAAACCTTACATCAAGACCACGATCATCGCCTTCGCATCGTTGGTCGGTGTGCTGATCTTGAGTGCTGCCTACAAGTACAAATATAAAGCCAACGAGACCATCACGGTCACCGGATTGGCGGAGCGTGATTTTGTCAGCGATCAGATCGTTTGGGCCGGCAATTACAGCCGCAAGACCATGGAATTGCGCACGGCCTACGCCCAACTCAAAAAAGATGAACAAACGATTCGGGAATACCTCACCGGCAAAGGCGTTAAAGAGTCGGAATTGGTTTTCTCTTCCGTATCCATTGAAAAAGAATTCAATACCCGCTATGATTCGGAAGGGCGTACCTTGGGTACAGAGTTCACCGGATATAATTTGAAACAAAGTGTCACGGTTGATTCGCGCGACATAGAAAAAGTGGAGAAGATCTCCCGCGAGGTTACCGAACTCATCGAAAGCGGCATCGAGTTCAATTCGTCCAATCCTTCCTATTTCTACACCAAACTCTCCGAGTTGAAGATCGATCTGTTGGCCAAGGCCAGTGCGGATGCACAAGAACGCGCCCAAACCATCGCCAAGAATTCAGGGAGTGATCTGGGTAAGATCAAGAAAGCGGCCATGGGTGTTTTTCAAATCACCGGACAGAACAGCGATGAAGATTATTCGTTTGGAGGCGTATTCAATACCTCTTCCAAGAATAAAACTGCATCGATCACCATTCGCATCGATTACGCCGTCGAATAGAATCGATTATCGGCGGCTGTAATTCGGTGCTTCTTTGGTGATGTCAATGTCGTGTGCATGGCTCTCGCGCATGCCGGCATTGGTAATCTTAACGAATTGAGCTTGTTGCAGGGCGGAGATGTTCTTCGCGCCGCAATATCCCATACCGGCTCGCAGTCCACCTACGTATTGATACACCACTTCTTTCAACGAGCCTTTATAGGCTACGCGGCCTTCGATCCCTTCGGGGACAAACTTCTTGACATCTGCTTCGGGATCCTGAAAGTATCGATCGCTGCTTCCGGTGGCCATGGCGCCTAAGGACCCCATGCCTCGGTATTCTTTGAATTTGCGGCCTTCGTAAATGATCGTTTCTCCCGGACTTTCTTCCGTTCCGGCAAAGATGCTTCCCATCATAACGGCCCCGGCACCAGCCGCAATGGCTTTCACCATGTCGCCGGTATAACGAATCCCACCATCGGCGATCACGGTTACGCCGGTTCCTTTCAACGCGGCGGCCGCTTCCATTACCGCGGTCATTTGCGGAACACCGGCACCCGCTACGATGCGGGTTGTACAGATCGAACCCGGACCAATGCCCACTTTGATGGCATCCGCACCTGCTGCGGCTAAGGCTTTTGCACCGGCAGCTGTTCCAACATTGCCGGCGATTACATCTACTTTTTTGAAATTCTTTTTGACAGACTTCAGGGCTTCGATCACGCCACGGCTATGTCCGTGTGCGCTATCCAAGGCAATCACATCGACGCCTACGTGTTGCAAGGCAGCTACTCGATCCAACAGATCGCGCGTGATGCCAACACCGGCGCCCACCAGCAACCGGCCAAATGCATCTTTCACCGCGTGCGGATGACTTTTTAATTTGAGGATATCGCTGTAGGTGAAAAGGCCGACCAGTTTCCCATTTTTATTGATGATGGGCAGCTTCTCTACTTTGGTCTTTTTGAACAATTGCTCGGCCTTGCGCAGGTCCGTGCCTTCCGGGGCGGTATAGAGATTCTCTTTGGTCATTACCTCACTCACTTTGCGTTTCATGTCTACTTCGAAACGCAGATCGCGGTTGGTGAGGATGCCGACCAGTTTTCCTTGTTTATCAATGATCGGAATTCCGCCGATTCGGTTCTCGCGCATGAGTCGTTGTGCATCGCCGATCGTGGCCGAAGCTTCCAACGTTACCGGGTCGATGATGAGTCCGCTCTCACTGCGTTTTACTTTGCGAACCTGCTCGGCTTGCCTTTCGATGGACATGTTCTTGTGTAGGATGCCCAGTCCGCCTTCCCGTGCCAAGGCCGTAGCCAATGCGGCTTCTGTCACCGTGTCCATGGCCGCGGAGAGTAGGGGGATATTTAGCGTGATGTGGCGGGTGAGTTTGCTCCGAATCTCAACGTCGCGGGGCAGGACCTCGCTGTAGCCGGGGAGCAATAACACATCATCGAAGGTGAGTCCTTCGAGCGCGATTTTGTCCGATAATTTGCGGGGAGTTTTTTTGGTTGCCATGGGCAAAGATAAAGCGCCAAAGCCCAATTGACCAAATGCCTAGCGGATCAGGGTTACCGTGCCCTTCATCGATACCGGTTGCCCCGTATCCCGATTGGTGTAGGTCAGCATCCAAACATAGACACCGTTATTCTGGATGAGGCCATTGATACGGCCATCCCATTTTTCCTGCCAGTTGCGGGATTGAAAAACTAGCTGTCCCCAACGATTGAATACGCGGAATTGGTAATTGTCAGCTTTCAAGGCATTGTGTGGACCAAACCGGTCATTCAATCCGTCGTTATTGGGCGTGAAGCCGGTGGGCACCGCGATCAGACAATGATCCAACACGGTTAGTGTTCGACGGGTACTATCACTGCAGCCTAACGCAGCATTGTATGCCACCAGTTTTACCGTGTAATAGGCTTCTCTTCCGATCGTGGGAAATTGAAAAGGCGCCGGGTCTTTCACGGTGGTCGAGTAAAGTACATCGTATTGCCAACGCCAACTGCTTACGGTGCCGATGCTGGTGTTTGCAACCACCAGTGCGTCTTCGGGGCAGATGATCGAAGGCATATCAAAAGACGCTTTTACTTCGTTGTTGAGTACGATGTTTTGTCGGCTTGTATCGGTACAGGTACCGTTGCTGACATACAGTTGTACCGTATTCTGGCTGGTAGCTGGAAATACATGCGTGTATTGGGGTTGATTGCCCAGGGTTTGTCCGTTGATCGACCAACTCCATGCATTGACCTGATTGGCTCCATTGTGCTGAAATCGAAGTGTATCGCGCTGACATCCCAACCGCTGCGTGTATGTGAAATCGGCATTCACCGTGTCGGCTGTGGTAAAATTCAATTGCTGATTGGGCGTTTCTTGTCCGCATTCGTCTACCAACACAGTTCCGTCGGTACCCGGACGAAGACGGAGTGTATACAAACCTTGTGTAAAGATTGGTGCTGCAAATCGAATCACCACATAATCCGTTTTGCCATTGAGGCAATCGCCACCGGCACTGACCACGGAAACGGGTGTAGGGCCGGTTACCACAAAATCCGATCCGTTGGCGGCAATGCTGGCACAGTTGATGCGCTTGGGGAAATAGACCCGGATGGAATCGGTGGCACAAGCGGGTTTGGCAATGGAGTCGGCATAGATCGGTTGAGGAGCCTGATACGTAAAAGGCACTTGTTCATTGACTGGAATCGATCGCCCACAATTGTCGAGCAAGGTATTTCCATCGCTGCCATTCTTGATCACCAACTGGTAATTGCCATTGGGAACAGGTCCGCTCAAGGTCAACTCCAATTCGTCGAAATCAAACGCAAAACTGCAGGAATCGGGAGCGGCAGTCGTCACGTTGCGTACAGCGGGCACCAAGCTAAATTCACTACCCGAGAGAGTGAGGCTTGTACACGTGAGTTTCTTATTGAGCTTCACCCGGATCTTGGTGCCGTCGCAATCGGCACGGGCGCTGGATAAATGCGGTTCAGTCGGATCGGTGATGACGGCGGTGCCACCATTGAACGCCAGGGTGTAACCGCTTTGCGTGTTGGTGAAATGGCTCACCATGAGCAAGTACTCCCGACCTTGGATCAATCCGGGCATGGCGGAAAACGTAGGGGCGTTGGCGGCTGGATCCGATCCGCATTGAATGCCGTTTACACCGGTGGCGGAGGCGCCGGTTGGGCCATAGGTGCCTGCCCAATTTCCGGTAACGACTAAGCTGTTTACGGTAAAAATATCATTGGGGTCACGCCCGGTGATGTCATAGAGTTGCCAATCATAATCTTCGTTAGCTGCCGATGGGGTGATCACAAACCCCAACGTGCCCGAAACAAAACAAGTAAAACGATAAAAAAAAGGATTTCGGTTTTCGTAGTTGGCACTGCCACTCGAACAGCCGGGTACGAATAAACTGTTGGTGGCGCACAAAGGCACGCTGTTCTGCGTGAATACATTTGTTCCGCAAACTGGAAAAGCAGTCGATGGGGTTTGCCCCAAGGTGGTACAAGCCTGTGCGTACGCAGACTGATTGATCAATACGAGTGTAAGTAAGACAAGGAGCAGACGGATCTGGGCTGACATGGGAAGGCTAAAACGATTCACGTGCGCAAACGAAATTGTTTGCCCGGTAAAGATACGACCACCCCTTTCATCTCGAGTTCCAGTAAGCGTCCGCTAAGCTTAGATGCAGGCAGTCCGGTTTTCCAACCGATGACATCCTGCTGCATGGATTCGCCATTCTTCAACAGATCGATGATCTTTTTTTCCTCATCGTTCAATTCGGGGAACAGAGTCATTGCCTGAATCGCAACCGGTTTTTTTTCGTCCAGCCAACCCAGCGCCGTAAGTAGGTCATGCGAGGATGTAAAAACGGATGCTTGATGGTTGCGGATCAATTGCAGGCAGCCGATACTTTTAGGATCGTTGACTCGTCCGGGTACGGCAAATACATCCCGGTTGTATTGATTGGCCAAGTTGGCGGTGATTAGACTACCACCTTTCTCGCCCGATTCAATAACCAATGTTGCATCGGTCATGCCGGCTACGATCCGATTGCGTGCGGGAAAATGATATCGATCCGGTTCCGTTCGATGTTTGAATTCGGTAAGCAAACCACCACTGGATCGCATTGCCTGGGCTAATTTTCGGTGATGATTGGGGTAGATCCGATCCAATCCGTGCGCCAGTACCCCGATGGTTTGTCCTTGCATTTTCAGCGTTTGCCGATGCGCAATGGCATCGATTCCTTGGGCCAGGCCACTTACGATCATGACGTCTTGTTTCGTCAATTCCTCAACGATCTGTTCCGTCAGGCAACTTCCTTGTTCGGTGGGTTGGCGGGTGCCAATGATGGCCAACATGCGTGAGGCATTGAGCGAGGCTGTTCCTTGATAATACAGCAGGATGGGTGGGTCGTAGCAATGCAACAATCTTTGTGGGAAGCGAGGGTCATCATACGGGATTGCTTGGACCTGATGCGTTTCCAGAAAGCGGAGCTCCGCCTCGGCCAATGAGAAGTCGTTGAATTGTTGAATGGCCCTTGCCCGTTCGGTGCCGATCCCCTCGATGCGTTGCAGATCACTTCGCTTCGCACGAAAAATTTCAGCGGGCGAAAAATGCTGCAGCATGAGACGGGCTTGTACGGGACCGATCTGCGGAACGGACGTAAGTGCAATTAGGTAAAAAAGGGAATCCGACACCGGGCAAATCTAGCCGGGTAAAGGGGTTAAGGGGGAGCTAGTGTTGGAGGATTTTCATCTCGCTCCGTCTGTTTTTTGCCCGGCCTTCGGCGGTGTTATTCTCGGCAATGGGTTGTGCCGAACCGTATCCTTTTGCTTGCAATCTGTTTTTGGGTATTCCTTGTTGGATCAGGTATTGCACAACGGTTTCAGCACGTCGCTTGCTGAGCGAGAGATTATCCGATGTGGCCCCAATATTATCGGTGTGTCCACCGATCTCGACGACCAGCGTTGGATTTTCTCTGAGTAACTCAGCCAAAGTGAGCAACTCGGCGCGTGAGCTGTCGGCTAAGTTTGCTCGGTTGGTTTGAAAGTAAATGTGATCCAACACGATCGATGAGTTGGTAATCAATGGGCGAAGCGATACATCAAGCTGTTTTGGAACTGCATCGAGGGTCGCTTGCATGGAAAAAGATTCGGTGTGAAAGAAGTAGCCGGGTTGGCGGATGGTTAATAAATAATTCTTGCCGACAGGCAGCGTTACCAGATAGTCGCCTTTTTCATCTGCTCGAATCGTGGTGATCAAATTTCCCGATATCGCATCCATCAAGTTTAGTTGTGCGGAGATGGGTTTGTCGGTTTGCTGATCAGTCACTTGTCCTCGGATCCAATACGTAGGAGTAGGCCGAGCGTGTTTGGGCAATTCAAATCGGTAGAGGTCCATGTCGCCGATCGCATCACTTCGGTTGCTTGCATAATAGGCGGTGATCCCATCGGCAGCAATAATCAGGCTTCCTTCTCGGTCGATGGTATTGATCGGGTATCCAAGATTTTCAGGTTTCGACCAGGAGCCATCGAGTTGTTTGCGTACCAAGAACAGATCGTCGTTGCCGTAGCCGGTCCAATACGGACTGGTAAAATACAGCGTCTGATTGTCGGCATGCAGGAATGGACACTGTTCGTCGCCGGGGGTATTGATGTTTGGTCCGAGATTGATCGGGGTATCCCACCGACCGTTGAGTAATCGATTTGACACGTAAAGATCGCTGCCGCCAAATCCGCCGGATCTTCGGCTGACGAAATACAATGACTTCTTATCGGGCGATAAACAAGGTTGCGATTCCCATTGATCGGTATTGATGCGTCCACCGAGGTTTTGTCCGGGTGTCCATCCAGTAGGCGTGCGGTACGAGATATACAGGTCGCATCCACCAAATCCATCAGTGCGTGAGCAAGCGGTGAACACCATCCACTCACCGTCTTGTGAGATGTGCATGGCTCCTTCGTTCCATGGTGTATTCACATCACCGGGAACGGAACGTGCCATTTGCCAACGGCCGGCGCTATCGATTTCGCTTGAAAAAAAATCTTCATTGCGGGCATTGCGATTTCGAGTGAAGTACAATTGCTTGCCGTCGATGGTGAGGGTGGGCAGGTATTCGGGATCGGTGCTATTCACCAACGGTCCCAAATTTTTCAGCTCGAATCGATATGCCGTGTCCCGAATGGCGGTATTGTAATTCACGGCAAACAAATAGCGGGCGCGTTTTTTCTCTAGGTAGTTCTTCTCGTTGGGTGAAGTGACGTAGTTGCTGCGTAGCAAAGAGTCGATGAGTGATAGGGCCGATTGAAATTCACCGTTTCCGGCTAACTCCTCGGCATAAATGGGTAAGAGGGAGGCAACGGCATTTGGTTTCAAGGAACGCGCTTTCTCAAAGTGGCTCACGGCTTTTCCGTGTTGTTTGCGTTGCGCTTCGGATTGTGCCAGTCCGAGGTGTGCCTGCACCTGATTGGAGTCGAGTAGAAGTATTTCGCGAAACAATCCCGTGGCGGGCACCAGCTCACCTTCTTCCAACCGGAGGTACGCTTGCTGTAAGAGTTGTTGGATCTTTTTTTGAGTGGCTTTGGGTTGGGCGACGACACAACCCGTTGACAACATCAACGAACAGAAAAGTAGCCAAACTCCGAAACGCACCATAGAACTAATCTACCTGATTTTGCCAGTAAGGGCGATGAATAAATGTTAATTCTATGGGATGTTCAAGTATTTGTGTGTTTGCAACGTGGCCCGCCAAGTTGGATGGGCTTTGACGTAGTCAACGATGAGGGGCATGATTTCCTTGGATCGATCCCATTCGGGCTGGAAGAATATTTGACAATCACTACGCACCTCCGAAGCAAACGATTCCGCCCATTGAAAATCGCTGCGGTGAAAGATGACGACTTTGAGTTCATCGGCCAGTGGGAGGATGGCGGGCAGCGGCGCTTTGAATTTTTTGGGCGAGAGACAGATCCAGTCCCAGGTACCCGAAATCGGATGGGCGCCCGAGGTTTCAATGTGGGTTTGATATCCGGCTTGTTTGAGTTTTTCCGTGAGTAAGGTCAGGTCGTGCATCAATGGTTCGCCGCCGGTGATCACGACGATGGCGGCCGGTGTTTGCTGTACCTGTTCGATCAATGCATCGATGGAAATGTCGGGATGTTTGGAGCGGTCCCAACTTTCTTTTACATCGCACCACACACAACCCACATCGCAGCCGGCCAGGCGAATGAAATAAGCGGCTTTGCCTTGATGCATGCCTTCCCCTTGTAGGGTATAGAAATGCTCCATCACTGGGAGTGTGGGGGAGGTTGCCATGGGATCAGTTGTTTCTGCGCACGCAGGCCAGCAAGGTGTTTTGCAAGAGCGCAGCAATGGTCATGGGGCCTACGCCTCCGGGTACGGGGGTGATCCAGCTGCAAAGTGGAGACACATTGGAGAAATCGACATCACCCTTGAGTTCAAAGCCTGATTTCTTGGAGGGGTTATCTACACGGGTGATGCCCACATCGATGACCACGGCTCCTGGTTTGATCATGTCGGCTTTTACGAATTCGGGTTGACCCAGTGCGGCTACCACGATGTCGGCTCGACGGATGTGCTCGTTGAGGTTTTGTGTCTTGGAGTGACAGAGGGTGACGGTGCAATTGCCGGCGGGACCGGGTTGGCTGAGCAAGATGCTCATGGGCCGCCCCACGATGTTGCTGCGTCCGATCACTACGGCTTCTTTTCCGGTCGTCTCGATCTTATAATGCTGCAAGAGCAATACAATGCCGTATGGCGTAGCCGGAATGAATCCGGGCAGGCCTTGCATCAGCAAGCCCTGATTGATGGGATGAAATCCATCTACGTCCTTTTCCGGGTCTATAGCCCGGATCACTTCTTCTTCACGAATCTGTTTGGGCAAGGGGAGTTGTACCAAGATGCCATCGATATCGGGATCATTGTTCAGGTCGCGGATCTTTTCTAACAATTGAAACTCGGTCAGGTCGCTTTCAAAATGATGCATGGTGGAGCGGATGCCGGCTTCTTCGCAGGCTTTCACCTTGGCGCCCACGTAGGTGGTACTGGCCCCGTTGTTGCCAACCAGGATCGCCGCTAAGTGCGGTATTTTTTTTCCTTCGGTGAGCCGCTGCGCAACTTGTAAGCGAATCTCTTC
>DFST01000095.1 GCA_002378975.1 Chitinophagaceae bacterium UBA3430 | reverse complement strand
GTAACGTGGATCGGCACAAACAAAACAGTCGCGTACCCAAACTTCTTTCAGGGTGCCGAGGTAATGTTTAACATCGGTACGGATCAGTTCAAATGATTCCGGGGCGATCGGCTGGTTGAATTCATTCCAATTCACCGTTTGATCGGTCTTGGCATCGCGAACCAGAAATTTATCCTTCGGCGAACGGCCGGTAAACTCCCCGGTCTTGATCACCAGGGCGCCGGTATCGGAAAGGCTCCCTTCCTGGATGCGTAATGTGTCTTGAACCAACGCCTCGGGACTGGATTGATAATGCTGGTTAGTCGTTTCCTGTATTTGCCAATCGCTAAGCCGGAGTGTTCGTACTGACATTTGTATGTATTTGTCGCGCAAATCTACCCTCTTTTTATAAATCGGCTCAACGGCAGGAGTTGATTTTTCTCATTTTCGTTGATTTTCAATGGATTTACAGCCATCGAGCGGCTGATATTTTTCCATTAATTTCGAGGGAGTTAGAACCGACAACATGAAATATCTACCCCTGGATTCAGCTTTGTTCACCCGCAATCGGTCGCGGTTCATGGACCGCATGAAAAAGAACTCGATCGCGGTATTTGTGAGCAACGACGAGGTACCCAGTAATGCCGATGCCCTTTATCCGTTCAAGCAGAATAGCGATCTGTTTTGGCTGTCCGGGATCACACAAGAGGACTCGATGGTGATCTTATTTCCCGATAATCCCGATCCCAAATACCGCGAGGTGTTGGTGTTGGTTCGGCCCAACGAGCTCAAAGAAAAGTGGGATGGCAAAAGGCTGCGCGCGGCCGAAGCCAAAGCGATCAGTGGGATGCCGACCGTCATTTGGCTGGATTCCTTGGATGGATTGCTGCAACCCTGGATCCACTTAGCTGAGAACATTTATCTAGATAGCAATGAGAACGATCGCAAAGCCAGTTTGATCCGCACGCGTGATTATCGTTTCATTGATGAAATGAAAGCCCGTTACCCCTTGCACAAATACGAACGCGCAGCTGCGATCATGAAGGAGTTACGCGCGATCAAAACCCCGCAAGAAATCGAAGTGGTGCAAAAAGCGATGGATATCACGGAGCAGACCTTCCGTCGACTTTTACAGTTCATCCGTCCAGGTGTCATGGAATACGAGATCGAAGCCGAGATCTGGCATTCGTTTCTTTCGCAACGGGCTACGGGTCCGGCCTATGGCAGCATCATTGCCAGCGGGGATCGCGCCCGCACTTTGCATTATGTCAACAACAATCAGGAGTGCAAAGACGGCGAATTGTTGTTGATGGATTTCGGGGCCGAGTATGGCGGTTATTGCGCCGATCTAACGCGTACCGTTCCGGTTAGCGGAAAATTCACGCGTCGTCAGAAGACGGTGTACAATGCTTGCTTGCATTTGCACGAATATGCCAAGTCGTTATTGAAGCCCGGCATCACGATTTTGGATTATACCGATAAAGTAGGCGAAGAGGCCACGCAGCAATTCCTGAAGATCGGGCTGCTGCGCAAATCGGACGTTAAGAATGAGGACGCAGAGAATCGGGCCTATCGCAAATACCTGTATCATGGCATCTCGCATCATTTGGGCGTGGATGTACACGATCTGGGTACCCGCACGGCCCCAATCCAGTCCGGTATGTTGTTTACGGTGGAACCGGGCATTTACATCGAAGAGGAGCAAATGGGTATACGGATTGAGAATAATCTCTGGATTACCCGTCAGGGCAACAAAGACCTGATGAAAAACATTCCCATTACGGTGGAAGAGATCGAAGCTTGTATGAAAAATTCGACTCGATGAAACAGATTCCGAATCTCTTCACCCTCCTGAATTTGTTGTTCGGCTGTTTGGCCATCGTTTTTTTATTGACCGACGGAATGGTATTGGTGCCTACTGCCGAGGGGACAGTTTATTTCGATCTGCCGGCTTCGATCGGGCTGGCTTCGTTGTTCATTGCACTCGCCGCCGTGGTGGATTTCTTTGATGGGATGTTGGCGCGGCTCTTCAAAGCCGATTCGGCTATGGGACGCGAATTGGATTCCTTGGCCGATGTGGTCAGCTTTGGCGTGGCTCCGGGCATGATCCTTTTTTCTTTTTTAAGATTGAGTTGGTCGGCGGAGATCACCGCCATGGATACATCAATCGTTTATCTGCTCCCGGCATTTTTGGTCCCCCTGGCTGCTGCCTGGCGCTTGGCCCGATTCAATATCAGTCCCGCCCAGTCTAGTTATTTTCAGGGTGTGCCTACCCCGGCGGTCGGACTCACCATTGCGACCCTTCCGCTGGCCTATTGGATGGAGAACGGTTCCTGGCTCTCTTCCTTGCTGCTGGAGTCGTGGTTCTTGTATGCATTGGCCATTGTATTCAGCGCGATCATGGTGGTTCGCTGGCCCATGATGAGTTTCAAATTCCATGATTTCAGTTGGGGGAACAACAGTCCCCGTTATCTATTTCTATTGGCAGCCATTTTGGGAGGGGTGTTCCTGTCCTGGTCGGCCGCCTTGCCCGTATTCGCGATTTATGTTCTCTTATCTTTGCTTTTCCAAAAACGTCTCCGATGAATTTCACTGCCCACGTACATGTAATGCCGTTGAAAGACCTGCTGGATCCGCAAGGAAAGGCAGTGATGAGCGGATTGGACAATCTAGGTGTATCCGGCGTTCAGGATGTACGCATCGGGAAGCGCATCACGTTGCAGATCGAAGCGGCCGATCGTGAAAAAGCCCACAGCATTGCCGATACCTGTGCGCGTCAATTGCTTTGCAATGCAGTGATGGAATATTACGAGATTCACCTCGATTGAGTGTTGCATGTTGTATCTGGTTCCCACCCCCATCGGTAACCTGCAGGATATTACCCTTCGGTCACTGGAAATACTTCGCTCGGTCGATCTGATCTTGGCGGAGGATACGCGGACCAGTTCTGTGCTCTTGAGGCATTATTCGATCGACAAACCACTCACTCCATATCATCAACACAACGAACACCAAGTGCTCACCCATTTGGTGAATCAATTGATGAGCGGCAAGCGCATGGCACTCATCACGGATGCCGGTACACCCGGTATTTCCGATCCGGCCTATCTGCTGGTGCGCGAAGCCCTAAAAGTAGGCGTGGCCATCGAAACACTACCTGGTGCTACCGCCTTTGTTCCGGCGCTGGTGAATAGCGGCATTCCGACCAACCGATTTTGTTTCGAGGGATTTCTGCCTGTAAAAAAAGGTCGACAAACCTTGCTTCGTCAATTGGCAGAAGAATCGCGCACGATGATATTTTATGAATCGCCACACCGATTGGAAAAGACCTTGCTCGAATTTCAGGGCGTGTTCGGTGCCGATCGAAAATGTTCGGTTAGTCGAGAGTTATCCAAGCTGCATGAGGAAACCATTCGTGGTACTTTGGTGGAGGTTCATTTATATTTTCAACAGAAAGGAGTCAAAGGCGAGATCGTCATCGTATTGGCCGGAAAAGAATAATCAAAAAAATTTAGTGTATGCGCATTGCATCCTTGTTTCTTGCATTTAGTCTTTTGAGTCTGACCGGTTGGGCACAGCCCGATCGTTGGCAGCAGCGAGTGAATTATAAAATGGACATCGATATGGATGTTGCGACCAACCAATTCACCGGAAAGCAACAACTCGACTATTGGAACAATTCGCCCGACACCCTATACAAGCTTTTCTATCATCTCTATTTCAATGCTTTTCAGCCGGGCAGTATGATGGATGTGCGTAGTCTTCGCCAAGGAACCATTGCCACCGGTCGGGGAGCAGATTGGGACATGCGCGTACGCGATCGCATCGCCAACCTGAAACCGGATGAGATCGGATACCAACGTGTTCGCACGCTGAAGATGAATGGTCGGCCGCAGCAATTTCGCGAACTGGAAACCATCCTGGAGGTGGTACTGGATAAACCCATCCTGCCGCGTACCAAGGTGAAACTGGAGATGGAATTCGAGGCACAGGTGCCGTTGCAGATCCGACGCAGCGGCCGGGACAATCCGACCTCTAAAGTTCGGTACTCCATGAGTCAGTGGTATCCCAAACTTTGCGAGTATGATTATGAGGGATGGCACCCCACGCCGTATGTGGGACGGGAATTCTATGGCGTTTGGGGCGATTTCGAAGTGAACATCAAAATCGATCGAAATTATATTTTGGGTGGAACCGGCTATTTGCAAAATCCCTTGGAGATCGGTTATGGATACGAACCCGATGGTGCCGTGGTGAAACGACCCGAAACACCCAAGCTCACCTGGAAATTCAAAGCGCCCAAGGTGCATGATTTCATGTGGGCCGCCGACCCAGATTACATTCATAAGAAACGAAAGGTGAATGACAGTGTCACCCTGCATCTGTTGTACAAGGTTTCCAATACCCCCGCTGCCGAATGGGAAAAAGTATTGGATGATGCAGAAAAAGTATTTCCGCTGATCCAACAAACCTTTGGTGTCTATCCTTATCGTCAATATTCGTTCATTCACGGCGGAGATGGTGGTATGGAATATCCGATGGCAACGTTGTTGGTGGGACCGGGTGCCTGGCTACACGAGTGGATGCACAATTGGTATCACGGACTGCTTGGTACCAATGAATCGCTCTATGCCTGGATGGATGAGGGATTCACGAGTTATGGCGAGGATCGGATGTCGGCCTTTCTCGAAGGAAATACCGGCTTTGCCTACGAAGGCACTTACCGAGGTTATTTCAGTCTGGTGAAAAGTGGCCGGGAAGAACCACTCACCACCCACGCCGATCATTTCAATACCAACTCGGCCCACACGGCTGCGGCTTATACCAAAGGGGCGGTGTTCTTGGAGCAATTGGGATACATCATCGGGGCTGCCCAGCGCGATCTGTTGCTGCTTGAGTATTACAAGCAATGGCGATTCAAGCATCCCAATGCAGCCGATTTCGTTCGCTTGGGGGAGAAACGCAGCGGATTGAAATTAGATTGGTACAAAGAGTATTGGGTGAATTCAACCAAGACCATCGATTATGCCATCGATTCCTTGTACGAGTTGGATGGAAAGACCCAGATACGCTTACGTCGTGTGGGTCTTATGCCCATGCCGATTGACCTTCGGATCAGTTTTGCGGACAGCACCACGGAATTGCATTACCTGCCGTTGGATCTGATGTATGGGGAGAAGCCTGCCGAAGACAACGGCGTTCGATTTGTACACGATCGTTGGAAGTGGACACACGAAATTTACACGCTCGAATGCAATCGCAAGTTGGCCGATATTCGACTCATAGAGATCGACCCATCGATGCGCCTGGCCGATGTGAACCGGAACAACAATAAATTGACCTTAAGCTGGTGATCAACGATTGAAATATCGGTTGACCGCTTCCACCCGATTCGATACATGCAACTTCAGGTAGATGTTGTAGACGTGTTTGCGTACTGTTTCAGGCGATAAATTCAAGTTGTAGGCGATCTCTTTGTAGATCAGACCTTTTGCTAGCTGCTCGAGGATCTCGCGCTCACGCTCCGTGAGTTGTGCTAAATGACCAGAGGTTCCCCGTGTGTTTACGATTGACGGATCTTGAAAATTAGCGATCACTTTTCGGGCGATCAATCGACTCATTGGCGCACCGCCTTGACTTAATTCCCGAATGGCATCCAGCGTATCCGACGGATCCGTTTTCTTCAGCAGATATCCCGACGCTCCGGCCCGCAGGGCTTCGTAGATGGTATCCTCATCTTCAAATACGGAAAAGATCATGAATTGGGTGGTCGGTACCTGAGGTTTCAATTCGCGAATCAGGTCAATGCCGGTCTCGGTGGCATTCAGGTGTACATCCATCAACACCACTTCAGGTTTTAAGGTCAGAATGAAATCACGCGCTTCTGCCGGCGTACCGGCCGCTCCCAAACAAATGCAATCGGGGGATAGGTTGACGATGTCCTTCACCATCGACCGCATATCCGCCTTGTCTTCTACCAATACAACGCCGATCTTTTTCATGCGATAAAATTCCGCCGAAGGCAGTTAGTCGAATATACCACTTTGCGGTAGACTATTTGGGGAGATAGAGGATATACTTGTCTTCAAAAAGAGGCTCGGCAAACAGGTCTTTCACCCGCATGATTCGTGGGCGGGCACCACTTTCTTGGATCTCTTCGTTCAAGTCGCCTCCTTTCAGGCAGATCAGTCCGGGGGCTAGGTTGCCGGGTAAAGCCTGGTTGGGAGATTTGAGTAGGGGCTTGGACCAGGCGCATAATTCTTTCAGTGGGGCGACAGCACGGGAAACGGCGAAATCGAATTTGCGTTCTTGGATCGATTCGGCTCGGGCATGTTGGGTGGTCAGGTTTTTGAGTCCGATTGATTCCGCGATGCTTTTGACGACCGTCAATTTCTTGGCGATGCTGTCGACCAAATGAAATTTCACTTCGGGGTAAAAGATTGCCAGCGGTATGCCCGGGAATCCGCCGCCGCATCCAATATCGATTACGGATGTGCGCGGGACCCACTCAAAGGCGGCCGCAATACTGAGTGAGTGCAGTACGTGTCGTTCATACAGCGAATCAATGTCCTTGCGGGAAATAACATTGATCTTCTGGTTCCATTCTTGATAGAGTGCTTCCAAGGCGCCAAACTGTTCAATCTGTTTGGACGTGAATTCAGAAAAATATTTCAGCAAGATCTCCATGGGTGCATCAGTTCCAACTGCGCGTCGGTCGACGCCAGAGGGCCGGAGCAAAGATGAGGTAAAAGAAGAACATCCACATGTCGAGCAATAAGAACCAGGGCCAGAGGTCGCTTTCACCCAATTTGCGCATGGAACGATAGAATACAATCCCTTGCAAGAATAGCCGAACGCCAAACACAGCCAGCGACCAGCGCCAATCGAACAAACAGATTGCGAGCACGGCCAGTGGATAATAAATGAACTGGGTGATGAAATACAAGCCCAATAGAAACTTGTGTTGCGGTTTGTAATATTTCGCGGTGGTGTAGTGACGCGCTTTTTGACGCAGCCAGCCCGTCCAAGTGGTTTTCGGAATGGAGCGCGTAATGGCGTCCGGATCGATCACCACGCGGGTATTCTTTTTGGTAGCGACTCGGTTGATGAAAAGGTCATCGTCGCCACTCGGGATGTGATTGATCGAGGAGAATCCGCGGTTACGCAGGAATAATCCTTTTTTGTACGAAAGATTTCTACCTACGCCCATGTAGGGGATGCCGGCCAAGGCATAGGAGAGATATTGCAAAGCCGTGTGAAAAGTCTCGAATCGGATCAGCTTATTGAGCAGTCCGCCTTTGCGGTGATAGGCGCCATAAGCCAAGACGATCTCGGTATCGGCATCGTAGGCATCCTGCATCTTGTGCATCCATTCCTCACTCGCAGGCACGCAGTCCGCATCGGTGAGCAAGAGGATCTCGTGTTTGGCTTCGCGAATGCCCACCGAGAGCGGATATTTTTTCCCGGAGATGAGCTTGGCCTCCTGGGTCAGTTCCACCACGTGCAGCGAACGAAAAGTTTTTTTCAATTCCTGCAAGATGTACTTGGAATCATCCACGGAGTTGTCATTCACCACCACCACTTCATGTGTGCTGGTATATTTCTGTACCAATACCCCGGGCAGGTTGCGGGCCAGGTTCTCATCCTCGTCGCGGGCGCAGATGACCACCGATACCGGATGCTGGATGTTCAGTGTTTTGGGCTTGGGTTTATAAAATGCCACACGCGCGTAAAACCAACTGTAGTAAAAGAGTTGAATGGCGCTGACGCCGGCAAAAAGATAAAAGGACAGTTCTCCCCAGTTCAGGATTGGCATGGTCGCAAATTTAGCAGCGATCGATCCGGATGTAAAGGATTCTGGTAAAAAGCTTTCCACAATGCGGTGCTTCTGCTTGGTTCCACGAACTTTGTCCGTATGCCCGCTCTGCGCTTCGCTTGTACACATACCGATTCAGCTACCTCGGCCCGTGCCGGAACCATTCAAACCGATCACGGCACCATCGAAACCCCCATCTTCATGCCCGTGGGGACGGTGGGCAGCGTAAAAGCCGTCACGCAACAACAATTGAAAGAGGAGGTAAATGCCTCGATCATCTTGGGCAATACCTATCATTTATATCTGCGGCCGGGATTGGATGTGTTGGAAGCGGCCGGCGGATTGCACCGATTCAATGGGTGGGATCGTCCAATCCTTACCGACAGTGGCGGTTATCAGGTTTTCTCTTTGTCCGGCACTCGAAAGATCGAAGAGCAAGGCGTTACGTTTCAATCGCACATCGATGGGAGTCGTCACCTGTTTACTCCGGAAGGTGTAATGGATATTCAGCGTTCCATCGGCGGGGACATCATCATGGCCTTTGATGAATGTCCGCCCGGACAGTCCGACCACAACTACGCCAAACGCTCCATGGAAATGACGCATCGGTGGCTGGATCGTTGCTGGAATCATTTTCATCAAAGCGAACCCAAGTACGGATATACCCAGAATTTATTTCCGATCGTGCAAGGCGCGACGTTCAAGGACCTGCGCAAAGCTTCTTGTGAGTACATCGCTTCAAAAAACGCCGTGGGCAATGCCATTGGCGGACTCAGCGTAGGTGAACCCGAGCCGATAATGTATGACATCTGTGGCTGGTGTTGCGAACACCTTCCGAAAGATCGTCCTCGTTATCTGATGGGCGTGGGTACCCCCTGGAATATTTTGGAGTGCATTTCGCTGGGGGTGGACATGTTTGATTGCGTAATGCCGACCCGCAACGGCCGAAACGCCATGCTGTTCACCACACAAGGCGTTATCAACATCGACAATAAGAAATGGGAAACCGATTTTTCGCCGATCGACCCCGGTTTGCCAAATTCCATCAGTCAACATTATTCCAAGGCGTATCTACGTCATCTTTTCAAGGCCAAGGAGTATTTGGCCTATACCTTGGCCAGCGTGCACAACCTGGCTTTTTATCTGTGGTTGGTCCGCGAAGCCAGAAAGCACATCCTGGCCGGCAATTTTGCTTCCTGGAAATCGGAGATGGTGGTTCGTCTCCGCCAGAAATGTTGAATCCATTTTAACGAGCAGCCCTCGGATTTTGGGTTAGATTTGCGCCGTGCAACGGATCGACTGGTACATCCTGAAGAAATTCTTGGTCACTTTCTTCTTCTGCATGCTGCTGTTCACCTTAGTGGCGGTGGCAGTGGATAGCAGTGAGCATGCCGACGATTTCGTTCGGGCCAATTTCAACACCCGGCAGATCCTCGAAAAATATTACCTCGGATTTGTTCCGTACATCTGGAGTTTACTCTTCCCGCTTTTTGTTTTCATCGCCGTGATCTTTTTTACCAGTCGGATGGCGGCGCGCTCCGAGATCATTGCGATTTTGGCCAGCGGTACTCCCTACAACCGGTTTTTGCGCCCTTATTGGATTGGCGGCATTTTGTTGGGCTTGTTGCTTTGGGTGGGCAGCCGTTACTGGATTCCCAAAGCCAATATCATCCGGGCCGATTTTCAGTCGGTTTACATCGATAAAAACGATCCTACCCGTAACGTATTCAGCGGCAGTTGTGCCAATTGTTTTTATCGCCGCATCGATACCAACACCTTTGTGGGTATCCGTGATTACGATACGGCCAGCCGCACGGCACGCGGATTTTTCATGGAGCGTGTCAAAGGAACCCGCATGACGTACAATCTGCGCGGGGAAACCCTGTTGTGGGACACGG
>DFST01000022.1 GCA_002378975.1 Chitinophagaceae bacterium UBA3430 | reverse complement strand
GCCCGTCAATTGCGCTTGCGCGACTTGGGGGGCATCATCGTGGTTGACTTCATCGACATGAAACTCCCCGAGAACAAGCGCAAGCTCGCTGATCGGATGGAAGAGATCATGAAGACCGACCGCGCCAAGCATGCCGTACTCCCGATATCGAAATTCGGGATCATGCAGATCACCCGCCAGCGGATGCGTCCGGAGGTGAACATCATCACGCAGGAGAATTGTCCGACCTGTCAGGGTACCGGCAAGATCGGTTCTGCCTTGTTGCTGGAAGATTCCATCGAAAAGAATCTGTTGTACCTCGGCACGCATCAGCACAAACAATTGGAACTGGTGGTACATCCGATTGTGCATGCCTATCTAACCAAAGGATGGCCTTGGAGCACCCGGGTGTCCAAATGGAAGCGAAAATTCGGGCTGCAGATCAAGGTCAAAGCCAATACGGCTTATCACCTGACGGAATATCGATTCTTCGACCGCAATCAGGAAGAGATAAAACTCTAAAAGGACTTTTTCTCGTCGGCATTCATCGCACCAAACAATTGAACCAACTGGCTTCGGTTCTTGAGGTTGATCTTGTGTAATCGCAAGTATTCCTGGTATCGAGTCGACTTTTCAGCAAACAACTGATCGAGTATTTTTTGATCGCGTTCCAACCGACACATGCTTTTCCCGTCAAATACATAAAGCTGCTCGACCGGCACGAAGCGTTCATGTACCAAGCCAGACATAACATCACTGTTTTTTTCCAGCTGCATTTTACGATGCAATAGCAAGGAGAATGGACCTGCACTGAGTACCTGATAAAAATGCGAGGATGTATTCTTGTCGATCGACGGAAATCCTGTTTGGAAAACATACTCCATCGGTTTCCCCTCGAGGGTATCTCGGATGGATATCCATTGAACCAGTCCGTCCTGAGCCACGATCTCTTTATTATTTATGATCACATGCAGTTCGTGATGATAGAGATCTAGTGAAAGCTGTATGGAGTCATAAGCCTTGCCGGATTTCATTTCCAGTTGTCCCCATCGAAAATCGGGCAAGAAAAAAGCATTGCCCTCGATGCCTTCATAGAGATTGGCGAATGGTCGGCCCTGCACATCGGTGAATTGGATATTGATGTTCCATCGGGAGGGGTTCGGATTGGTCGACATGACCAGTTTGGGCCGAACAGGACCTGTTTGCGCATAAGCAGGTAGTGAGTACAGGAACCCAATCAAAAGAAACAATCGCATGTACTAAAATAAAAAAAAGGGCCCGAAGGCCCTTTTATAAATTATACCAGAAAGCTTACTGCTTCGGATTTTTGGTCGGTGCACTGCCGCTGGCAGCGGGGTTGTACGCCAACTCATTGTCCGGCACATCCCAATAATCGAGGTAACCGTATTCAATAGTAGCATTGGTGTTCAATGTACCCGCATTGGAGACGACCACACAACCGGTACGACCACCACCTGCGCTTGCCGGCTCGGAGATCTTATAGCGGCGAGCGTCGTAGAAAGAAAGACCGCGGAAGGCCAGCGCGATGCGGCGTTCACGACGGAGTTCTTCTTGAGCCTGTACTTGAGTCAGACCCGTATTGGCTACAGGGGCCAAACCGGCACCCATATACGTGCGAACAGCATCCACCAGTGCCAGACCTTGATCTACCTGCCCGGTGTTGATGAGTGCTTCAGCTCGCATCAACGCATTCTCCTCATAGGTAGAGACCAGGGCCAACTCGAAAGCTTCTGGAGTAGTATTTACGTAAGAGTAAGTGCCCGCCAAACCATTACCGCCGTTGATCAGCGTGTGGCGGGTGTTGAATGCATTACCACGGTCGCTGTTTCCGATCCAGTTGGCACCGGTGCGCACGTTCTGAGTTTTACGAAGATCACCTGCTTTGAATTCCTGTACCCAACGCTCAGAGAGCTTGTAAGTACCTCCGCCCGATCCAGAACTTTGGATCTTGGCAGCCACGTATCCGCTGGAAGCAGGCAGAAAATCGCCTGTTGCAGTAGTACGTCCGGTGAAAATGAAATCGGTTGCCTGAACACCACTGTTGGTGAGGGTCAGGATCGATTGCCAATCAGCAGGTTGCATAGCAGCGAATTGCTTATTGACCAAAATATTCCGCGCCTTCAACGTATTGATGGTGCGGATCCACATGGCGGTGGTAGGAGGCATCCCTTTATCTACTTGACAGAAGGAAGGGATCAGCTTGCCGATGATTACACTGTAATCGCTGGCGCTGGTAACAGCACCCAGATCTGCGATGGCAGCATCCAGTTGTGCGTTGGCTTCGGTGATGATCGCTTCTTTGCTCACATAGTTTCCATTGGTAGCCGCGAAAGCATTGTTGATCAATCCGGCATAGTAGATAGAACCGATGCGGGAATAGGCAAATCCTTTCCAGAAATGAGCCCAGGCCTTCAGAGCAGCGGCCTTAGAAGCGCTATTTCCGGTGAAACTTACATTGGGAATCACTTCCAGCAAAGAGTTGCAGGCCGTGATCATGTTGTAAGAATAAGCCCACTCATAGTAAGAGAAGTTTTGACCTTGGTAGTCGTTTTGGTTCACAGTGCGCGCAAACGAATACCAGGTACTGGGGTTGTTGGGATTAACCACCACACTCGCGTTGTCCAAGGTCACTTTGTTTGGGCATCCGATTTGATTGAGGAAGGAGTTCGCTGCTTCCGCACCGATCACGTCACCCAGCAACTCATGGAAGCCCATGGCACCCGACCAATACAGGCCGAATACCCCGTCACCATATTTGAGGGTTTTGAAACCGTTGATGTAAACACTACCCTGGGCCAGGGATACGACCCCTTGTTCCGAGGTCGAGGCGGCCGGTGTAGGCTCGTTGGGGTTCTTCACATCCAGCTGCTTCTTACATCCTGTAAGAGCGAGGGCGAAGACTATTCCGTATACAAGTATTTTTTTCATATCTGTAGATTGAAGGAGTTTAGAATCCAAGATTCAAGCTGATCTGATAGGATTTGATGTTGGGGATCGAGTTGTGATCCACACCACGGTCCCAAGCAGAGTTGGAAGAACCGGAGCTGATCTCGGGGTCCCAGCCAGTGTAACCAGAGAAGGTCACCAGGTTACGGCCGGTGAACAGGAGTTGCATCTTGTTCAGGCCTTTAATCGGGATGAACTTCTTCAGATCCGCACCGATGGCCAGGTTACGCAGACGAGCGAATGTGGCATCCTCATAGAAGTAATTCTTGGTACCGTTACGAGATACCTGTGCGTATACACCGCGGTAGAAGGCAGTCCAAGCACCAGCAGCTTCACTACCGATGGAGATTGCCTTGTCGTAATCCTGGTGGATCCCGTCGCGATACATCCACTCCTTAGTTTGGTTATACAGATGACTCTTGTTGATCCAATCCCACTGCATGGAGAAAGTCAACCAACCATCGTAGTTCAGGTCGTTGATGAAGGCCATGTTGAAGGCCGGGTTAGGATCACCAAAGCTGAACTGAGAAGTAGTCACATAAGGCTGCTTGTAGTTCGCCAGGGAAGGATTGGAATAAACCACCCATCCGTTGCTGGCAACAGCGAAATTACCTTGGTTGGCAACTGGGATGAAGGGTTGACCGGTAGCCGGATTGATCTGGTTAACAGAATTCAACAGCAGGTATCCATAAAGCTGACCTACTTTCTCGCCGGCTTTCAGTACGTATCCAGAGCTTCCTGCATTGGAGGTAAGCACAACTGGCTTATCCTTCACGAAAGAGATCTGAGAAGATTGCTTGCTGAAATTGGCAGTGAAGTTCCAGTTTAGTTTTTTGGAAGTATATACGTTGGTATTCAAAGAAGCCTGAATACCGTTGGACTTCAAACCGAACAGGTTGTCGGTGATCGTACCCACTCCGGTAGAAGGAGCTACGTCACCTTGCCAGATGGCGTTGTCTGTTTTCCGATTCCAATAAGTTAATGCAAAATTGAAGTTGCTGAACCAAGCACCCTTGGCGCCTTTGATGGCGATGTCGGTACCGAACTCAGTCTCGGAAGAAACCTCTACGCTCAGATCCGGATTGGGACTAGCAGTTTTATAAGAGAAAGCTACGTTGTCACCCATGGAAGAAGTGTTCAGGGTTACGTAGCGCTGGAAGGCACCGGGCTGGATACCGGCCTTACCGAAGGCACCACGCAATTTCACATCGGTCAGAATGTTGGCCACTTTGGAGTTAGCAAAGAAATCAAAGGCATTCAAGCGCAAATAACCGTTGGCATGCGGGAAGGTGAAAGGCTTGGAACCTTTACCGAAGGCAGAGGAGAAATCCGTCCGGAAACCACCGGCCAAACCCCCATAATCACCGAATTCGAGTTTCTGATCGAACAGATAACCGTAGGTGATGAAAGGAACGGTATAATCATCAACCACTTTTTGGTTGATCATGTTGGTCATGTTATACGGAGAAAACGAGGGTGCGTCTGTCCCGTAAACAATATTTCCTTTCAGGACATTCTTGCGGTAATCGAAGGCACCGTACGTAGTGGTACGGATGTCGATCGGCAACTTCAGACCGAAATCACGGTTCAGGTCGAAACGTGCGGTCAAAGAAGGCAGGAAGTTTTGGAAGGTAGTACGGTAGTTCTGCACGTTGATCTCACCGGACTCTGAGGCAGAACCTGGAGCACCGAAAGAAGCACGAGGAGAATAGTACTCCAACTGATAGTACCAATAATCAGAGTTCAGGTTATTGTCCTGAGGGTCGATCTGGTAGCGGATCTCTTGGTTCTGTACATTCAGGCCATACTTAACATCCGCCTCAAAAAATTTGAGGAATTTGTAATTCAGGTTCAGGTTCTGGATCACGTCGAGCTTTTGATCGCGCGGGTGTCCATATTGGAACATGTAGTTCGGGTTGTAGTGGTTCACACCTAAGCCATCTCCGAAATAAGCACCGTAGTTACCATCGGGCATTTTGTATTCAAAGTCGGCAAAAGGACGAGCGTTATTCAGTGCATAAACAATCGTACGACCTGTTGGATCCACCAATTTATTATCGGTGTAGATCAACTGAGATACTGAGCGCAAACGAAGGTTTTTAGCCAACTCCACACCCACGTTCGAAACAAAATTGCTTCGGTTGAAGGTGCCATTACCTTTGAATACAGATTCTTGGCGGCTATCGGAAGCAGACAAACTGAAATCGAACTTGTCTTTTGCACCGCTGATCGAGATCGAGTTGTTGTAGGTCAGCGCATTCTGATAGAACATATTGTAGTGATCGTAGTACTTGAGGTTCTTGTTGTACAACTTATTGTTGTTGTTGGTAGGATCCAGGGAGTTCCATACTACGTTGTTCTCATAATGACTATAGTCCGGGTCGAATGCCAGCGGATTTGTACCATCGATTACCTCATTGTTGGCATTGGTCAACAAAGAGTGAAACTTGGCTTTGCCGAAATCACCTCCTTGGATCAAGGAGTTGGAGGAAATACCAGTCGAGAAATCGATATTGATCTTTCCACTCTTACCTTTCTTAGAGAACAACTGGATAACTCCATTGGCACCCTGCGCACCGTAGAGGGTAGCAGCAGCTGCACCTTGGATCACCTCAACACGCTCAATGGCGGTCAAGTCAAGTGAGTTGAAATCAGTAGCCTTTACTTCCAGACCATCCAACAGGATCATCGGGAAAGTTCCGCTCTGCAAAGTGTTGATACCACGGAGCAAAATATTTACAGGAGCGCCGGGGTTACCGTTAACCGAACTGATCAAGGCACCGGGAATCTTACCCACCAGTGCTTGGTCAACCGATGCAGTTGGAGCAGCGGGCAGTTTGTCGGCAGAAATACTTTCTACCGCGATGGCCACTTTGCGCTTGCTGGTGGCTGTACCGGTACCGGTGAGGATCACCTCGCCCAGACCTTTGGCGTCAACAGACAAGGTTACCGCTACGTTGGTAGCTGCACCGATGTTGATTTCCTTGGTTTCAAATCCGACGGCACTCACGACCAACACGGCATTGGGAGCTGCATTGATCTTGAAGGTTCCGTCGGTAGCGGCACTGGTACCGCCCTTTGTATTCTTAACATTAACGGAAGCACCGCTTACCGGGGCTCCGTTCGCATCCGTGACCTTACCGGTCACGACCCTTGTCTGGGCAGACAATACCTGGGCAAATACCAGGGATAGACCCAAAAAGAGCATGGTTAGCTTTCTCATGTTCATAGATTTTGGTTGGAATTACTCAAATGTATCGATTAACAGTAAATTAACAAAACAAGAAAACCATGCAAAACGTTGCATGGTTAGTACTTTTTTTGGCAAAAAAGATGAACAATCGTCAGCCCCGATCCCGACTATCCAGGTAGATCATTATGTACTGGATCAGCTGAACCACCGCCGCCAACGCCGCCACGACATAGGTGGTTGCCGCCCATTTCAGGGCATCTTTGGCCATGGGGAATTCTTGGCTATTTGTGATGTTAGTTGTTGATAACCAATTTAATGCGCGATGGCTGGCATCGAACTCAACCGGCAGGGTAACCAGCGTGAATATGACCGTTACTCCCATGGCCAGGATTCCGAGCAGGAGAATCGTCGGGTTCTGCGTCGTGGCCAGCACGATCACCCCCGCCAACAAAACCCAATTCACCAACCGAGAGGTGACTTGAACGGCCGGGACCATTTTACTGCGAAAAACCAACGGACCATAAGCCGTGGCGTGCTGCACCGCATGCCCGCATTCATGGGCCGCCACCGCCGCCGCCGAAATACTGTTGCCGTGATAGACCTCCGGACTCAGATTCACCGTCTTATTGAGCGGATTGTAGTGGTCGGATAAAAACCCCTCCACCGAGATCACCTGTACGTCATATATGCCATTTTCCTTCAGCATGCGCTCCGCTACTTCCTTACCGGTCAGCCCGTTCGAAAGCTGGATCTTGCTATACTTCGTGAACTTGGATTTCAATACCGCCGAAACCAAAAAACTGATCCCCAGAAAAAGCAGGGAAACCAGCATGATGTCGTTTGTCATATTCGCTTGATTTTATAGGATTAAGACAAATTTCTGTCCAATCTGGGCGACTGCCAAATTCCCGACTTTTTGTCACCCGAAATATTTTTTTCATTCCCCCAACCCCTTGATTTTCAATGCCCAAAACGGGATTTGATAAATTGATTACTATGCTGATATACAATTAGATAAAGCAAAATAATACGATTAATTGACGGCTTAGATTCAACGGGAAAAAACCGGGTTTTGGGAGGTAAATACCGAAAAATAATATTGCCCGAACCACCCCCGAATTGTAATTTAGCATCAGAATTTAATGGGTTAGTAAGTCGGGCCGTTCGTAAGATCGGCCCTTCTTTTTTTGTATCCATTGAACACCACAATTACCGCTTTCGCGCAGATCGTTGCTGATTTCCTACCCTACATTTACAGCCCGCTAAATTGTTTGTAAAAATGAGTAAGTCCAAGACAGCGTACTTCTGTCAACACTGTGGTTATGAATCGGTGAAATGGTTGGGACAATGTCCAGGCTGTCAACAATGGAATGGTTTTCTGGAAGAACCCGTACACAAAGACGACAAGAAAAAAAAGAATTGGCGCGATGAGGACAAGAAGCGCAGCGGACCCAAAACGATTTCTCTAAGCGACGTTGAATCAAAACCGGAACACCGGATACAAACACAAGACCCCGAACTCAATCGCGTACTCGGTGGAGGCATCGTCACCGGTAGCCTGATTCTCGTTGCCGGTGAACCCGGTATTGGTAAATCTACTTTGTTCCTGCAAACCGGACTCCAACTCAGCCAGACACGCGTTCTGTACGTAAGCGGCGAAGAATCCGAACAACAGATCAAGATGCGCGCCGATCGACTCGGCATGAAAAACGAAGATTTCTTCTTACTCACCGAAACATCCACCGACGACATCTTCCAAGAGATCCGACGCATCAAACCCGAACTGGTAATCGTCGACTCCATACAAACCTTGCAAACACCCCACATCGACTCTTCCCCAGGTAGTGTTTCGCAGATCCGCGAATGCGCCGCCGAATTCCAACGCTTCGCCAAAGAATCCAACATACCGGTGTTTCTCATCGGACACATCACCAAAGATGGCAGCATCGCCGGACCCAAAGTACTCGAACACATGGTCGATACCGTCCTTCAATTCGAAGGCGATCGACACTACGCCTATCGCATCTTACGTACCCTCAAAAATCGTTTTGGCAGTACCGCCGAACTCGGCATCTATGAAATGGGCGATCAAGGCATGCGCGCCGTCACCAACCCCAGCGAGATCCTCATCACCCAAAAAGAAGAAAACCTCAGCGGCATCGCCATCGCCGCCACCATCGAAGGATTGCGCCCCCTGCTCATCGAAGTACAAGCACTCGTCACCCAATCCGTTTATGGAACTCCACAACGCACCGTATCCGGATTCGATCTACGCCGACTCCAACTGCTACTCGCCGTATTGGAAAAAAGAGGCGGATTCCCCTTCGGTAATAAAGATGTATTCCTGAACATCGCCGGCGGACTAAAGATCGAAGATCCCTCCACCGATCTGGCTGTACTCTGCGCCCTGCTCTCCTCACACGAAGATCAACCCCTGCCCACCTCGATCTGCTTTGCCGGTGAAGTGGGACTAAGCGGCGAGATCCGTGCCGTCAATCGCATCGAACAACGCATCGCCGAAGCCGAAAAACTCGGATTCGAAAAGATCGTCGTATCCAAATACAATCAGAAAAATCTCGGGAAAACCAAATTCGGCATCGAGATCGTGGCCATGAGCCGCGTTGAAGATCTCTATCGTTACCTGTTTTAATGAATTTACTTCAAACCATGCAGGCGGGATGGCTCAATTGGCTTCTCCCCAGTTATTGCGCGGGCTGCAATCAAAAAAGAGCGCACCCCAACCATCCGCTCTGCTATCAATGCCTCAGTGAACTACCCGCTACCGACTATGAGGCGCAAACCGGTCATGCCCTCGAACAACTATTCTGGGGAAGGATCCCGCTCCAATCCGTTACGGCAACTTGGTACCTGAAACCCGCATCCAGCTTGCAACATTGCATGCACCAGTTGAAATACAATCATCGCCCAGGCATCGGTGTTTATCTGGGCAGCGTAGCCGGCAAACGAATGAAACAACAAAATCCGTCGCACCATTTCGATGCGCTCATTCCACTACCCTTACATCCCAGTAAAAAAAGAAAACGCGGATACAACCAGGCCGAACGGATATGCCAAGGATTCGCTCAAGCAACGGGAATCCCGGTCTGGGACCAGATCGTACAGCGCAATCAGTCCACCGAAACCCAAACCCGAAAAGATCGAGCTCAACGTTGGAACAACATGGAAGGAAAATTCAGTCTGCATAATACAAAGCCCGCCATTAACAAACACCTGCTGTTGGTCGACGATGTACTCACCACCGGCGCTACACTCGAAGCCTGCGGACAAACCCTGCTGCAAATCCCCGGTGTACAACTAAGTTTATTCACCTTGGCTTACACCGAAAATCGTTAGCCTCGAACTCCCTTCGTAATTTTAATCCATGCTCCGCTGGACAACCCTCACTTTTTGCTTACTCCTACTCGGATGCACCAAGGATGGATTTCTCGAAGCACCCGATGCACGCATTCGCATTTCAGCAGACACTCTTCGGTTCGATACCGTATTCGTAACAGCCGGCTCCACCTATCGCTCCTTCACCCTGGCCAATGACTACGATCAAAAAATCCGACTCAACTCCGTTCAGTTGGGCGGAGGAAATCAATCGTCGTTCAAGCTCAACTTCAACGGACAAGCCGGAAGCCGATTCGATAACATCGTCATTGAAAAAAAAGACAGTTTGTACGGATGGATACAAGTGAACATCGATCCGTCCAACAACACGCTTCCCTTTGTAGTACGCGATTCGATCCTGCTTGAATTCAACGGAAAAACACAGAAGATCCAATTGGAGGCTTGGGGAAGAAATGCCCATTTCCTTCGTCAGGCTACCCTCTCCCAATCACAGACCTGGCCCGATGATAAACCGTATGTCATTCTCGGCGGACTCACCATCGATCCCAACGTAACCCTGACGCTACTGCCGGGTGTGGATCTATACATGCACGCGGATGCGCCCATCCTTGTCAAAGGCCGCATCCAAAGTTTGGGACAAGCCGATAGTGCGCAACGCGTGCGCATACAAGGCGATCGTTTCGATGAACCCTATCGGGATCTGCCCGCAGCCTGGCCCGGAATCTTCATTCAGCCCGGATCTTCGAACAATTTGTTTCGATACACGATCATTCGACAAGCCTATCAAGCACTGGTCGCAGAACAAGGAGCCAACGCACCCAACCCGGTATTGAAATTGGAACAATGTGAAATTGATAACGCCTACGAGGCTGGATTGATCGGCATCAACAGTTCCATCTACGCCGAGAATTGTTTATTCAGCAATTGCGGTCAGAATGCGTTGCTGATCGGTGGCGGCAATTACCAATTCACGCATTGCACGCTGGCCAGTTATGCAAACCGCTACCTCGATCATCAAAAACCTGTACTCACCCTCACCAACTTCAACGGCAACACGGCAAATGCTTTGCAAGCCCAGTTCCGGAATTGCATATTCTGGGGTGAGAACGGCACCGTGGAAGATGAAGTATTGCTAGTCAAGAATCCAAACGCGCCTTATCAGGTTCATTTCCAAAACGCACTCTGGAAAATGCAATCGACAGTCAGCTTGGCCACCACCGATCAGGTGATCAACAATCAATTACCGCTTTTCGATTCGATCCAGTCGAGCCGGAATTACTACAATTTCCGCTTGAAGTCAGGTTCTCCTGCCATCAATAGCGGGATCGCAACCGGGTTGACGACCGATCTCGATGGTCGCCCTCGTTCCGTGGGTTTACCCGATCTGGGTTGTTACGAGAAACAATGACGAACCTTCCGGCTCCAAACTTGTTATATAAAAAAACACATCCATGAAACTGTTGATCATGACGGTATTATCCTCCTTGCTACTGAGCGGTTCGATCTATGATTTTGAAGTCGAAGGACTGGACGGGAATGCCATCCGCTTTCAACAATTCAAAGGGAAAAAGATTCTGATCGTAAATACGGCCTCTCGCTGCGGACTCACCCCACAATATGAAGATTTGGAAAAACTCTATAAGTCCTATTCCAAAAATCTCGTGATCGTCGGGTTCCCGGCCAATAATTTCATGGGACAAGAACCCGGCAGCAACGCGGACATCAAGGCCTTCTGCCAAAAAAATTATGGCGTCACTTTTCCCATGGCCGAAAAGATCTCGGTCAAAGGCAACGACACACACCCCCTCTATAAATTCCTGAAAGAAGCCGCTGAAAAGAAAGGCATGGACAATCCCGTCACCTGGAACTTCGGCAAATTCCTATTGGATGAAAAAGGCGAATTGATCGCCACTTTCTCCCCACGCACCAACCCGATGGATGCGGAGATCACCAATTGGTTGAACAAATAGTTGGGAGATGGAAGATGGACGTTTGAGTTTGGAGTTTGAAAATTCAATCTCTTTCTTTACTCGCTTCCGTTTTTAATTGACGCATTGCCTCGACAAACGTTTTCACCACCTGCGCATATTCCTCGTCCGAAGTCGGCTCTCCGACCCCCTTGCCCTGCGCTTCCAAAAAGACCACGGTATCTTTTAAGGTAGTAACGCCCACCACCCCGAGGGCAAATTTTAATTTATGGGCTACCTCGCCAATCGCCTTGCGATCGCGGTTTTTCAGCATTTCCTTCATTTCGGTGCAACTTTCGTCGACAGACTCGGCAAAGGACTGCAACATGGTCTGCACAAAACCCGGATTCCCATTCCCCACCCGATTCAAATAACTCAAATCGATGGCCAAGCCAACCGCTGTAGGGGTCGATATAGATAGACTTGGCTGAATGGCACACGTCTCCCCACTCAATACCCGAAGCATCACGGCACGCAACTGCTCACTGTCAAAGGGCTTCGACAAGGTATCATTCATGCCCGCTTCCAAATAGGAGCGGCGATCCGAATCAAACGCATTGGCCGACAAGGCCACAATCGGGATCGAGGCGATGGAGGAATCACTTAGCTGACGGATCACCCGCGTCGCCTGCACCCCATCCATCACCGGCATCTGCACATCCATCAAAACCAGATCATAGGTGGCCTGCCGCACTTTCTTCAATCCCTCGGCCCCATTCTCCGCCATCTCCAATTCAATGCCCCACTCGGCAGTCATCGCTTCCACCAAGAATCGATTCAAGGCTACATCCTCGACCAACAAAACCCGCTTGCCTATTAGATTGCCGGATTCAGTATTGTCATTCAAGGCCTGGGGAACTGTATTTGCTTCCAATACGGCTTCCAACGGCAAACACAAACTGAAACTGGAACCCGTACCCAGGGTGCTTTGCACACGAATGGCACCTCCCATCAAATTGGCGAGCTCTTTGCAAATGGTGAGTCCCAGTCCGGTACCCGCCCGCGGCGATTGTCCGCTCGAAGCAGCCTGAACAAACGGCTCAAAAATGCGATCGATCGATTCAGCATCGATGCCGATACCCGTGTCAATGATTTTAAAACAAAGTGTTTGATTATCTATGCAATGCACCTTCAGTTCAATCGAACCCTGATCGGTAAACTTAAGCGCATTGGATAGCAGATTGCCTATAATCTGCGAAATCCGGTTGATGTCGCCACGATAGCAATCGGACAATCCATCTTCAACATGGAGTTTTAATTCCAGCCCGCGCAAATTGGCCGGCTCCTGACAGAGATCCAGCAACGCCTGCATCCGCTCGCGCAAGGGAAACACCACCGGATGCAATTCCATTTTTCCGGAACCGATCTTTTCGATATCGAGTACTTCATTCACGATGGCCACCAGCGAACGGGCTGATTGTTGGAGCAATTGAATGTATTGAGATTGTCGTTCACTGAGTTCCGAACGCAGCAAGAGATCGGTGAGTCCGATGATGCCGTTCATGGGCGTGCGCAATTCATGACTCACGCGCGCCAAGAACGCTTCCTTGGCTTGTGCATTTTCCTCCGCTTCCTGTTTGGCACGTTGCAAAACAGCTTGGGCCTGTTTGATAGCCGTTACGTTCATCCCATATCCGATCACCAGATCTACTTGTCCTTGTTCATTCACTACGGGGAACATTCTTCGGTAGTAATTTTCTGTTTCTCCGGATGGATTGATCAACGATTCCTCCCATTCGGTTTGCACCTGCGTCTGAATGGCCTGATTGAAGGCAGCCCGTCGTTCCTGAAAGATCGAATAGGGTCGCTCGCGATAATCGCAATACTCTTCATCGTTTTTATTGATGATCCAGGCACGGAGTTCGGGATTTCGAATGCCTTGAGGGTTCACAAATAGATATCGGTGTTCTTTATTAAATACGGCAATGTCAGCCGGGATGTTATTCAGGATCTGCTCATAGAATAAACGCTGCCGCTCAATCTCCGTTTGCCGCGTTTGACGATCGCGGATCTGCGTGATCTTGATCCCCATCACCGCAGCCAGTGTGGTCAACACCGAAAGATGTTTATCCTCGAAGAAATATTTATTCGGATGCTCGCTGTCGATGATGCCGATCACTTTACCCCGACTGAAAATGGGCACCGTGATCTCTGACCCTCTTGGAAACGTGTCTGGAATGTAACGGGGATCTTGGTTAACATCTCCCACTATTTCGGCCTTACCGGTTTGTGCCACCAGACCGATAATGCCAGTACCGACCGGCAACTCCAGATAATTTTCGATGACATTGCCTTCCGGTGCTTTCGGCCCCCAGGCAGCTCGCTGTTTCAAAACGCCGGATTCTTCATCCAACATATAGACTACGCATTCGATAAAGTCGAGTTGGGCAATGCAATTGCGGGTTAGATCCCACAGAATTTCCTCTTCTGTTTCCTTTTCATACAAGGAGGAGATGAAGTGATTGAGAACACGCTGCACGTCCAATTCCTCGCTGCCCAGCCGGGAAGAAAACTCCTGGTATACCCAGATATGAGCTTGAACTTGATCACCGTCAAAAATGGGCTGATAATCGCGCGACAAGAGGCGCCCATCCCGCATACGTACCACCTCTCCATGTATCGGCTCGGGGTGTGCATAGATCTGGTGCACCCGATCCATGAATTCCTCAGGCTGCATGAAAACATCCTTGAACCGGCTCACCAGCTCCTTTCCAGACTGTCCGATCATATCAGCCGGAGTCAACTCCGGATGCAACAAGGCGCAAAACTTCGGATTGGTGTATAAAACCACCCGATCGGGGGAAAGGACGATGATTCCCTGTTGCAGGGAGGACAAAATGGAAGATGGTAATACGGTCAGCATGCCTAACAAGGTTGAAATATACCACCTTAGCGAGCAAGTTCCCCAATGCGACCTGGGCTGCTTAAGACATGTATATATTATAAGTTTTTACACTTACTAATTAGAAATAATCTACGATTACATCATAAATGTAGTACGTAGATTTGCGTAATTTTTGTTGTAATTTCATTGGATGCAAAAAAAGATCCGCCTTTTTTTCGTGGACGACCACCGCATGATGATCGACATGTGGAGCGCCTTGCTGGGAAGCGACGCCCGGTTTGAGGTAGTTGGCTATGCGTTGGATGGCGAATCAGCTATAGAAAAGATCAAATTAGCACAGCCCCAGGTGGTTTTAATGGATATCACCTTGCCGGGGCAGTCCGGAATTGAAACCACCAAGCAGATCCGGGATCAAAATCCCGGTATTCGGGTCTTAGCCGTTTCCATGCACAGCAACACGCTGCTCATCAAGCAAATGTTGACGAACGGAGCCAATGGCTATGTATCCAAGACCTCCAGTTTTGAAGAGATGAGCAATGCCATCCAAACGGTGGCCAATGGACAACGATACATCAGCGACGACATCAAGGAATTGATCACAGCCCAGATGATCAATCCCGAACTGCAATCGGCCGCGGCCAAGATCAATCAGCTCACCAAACGTGAAATGCAGATCGTCGATATGCTCAAAGAGGGCCTGTCTTCCAAAGAGATCGCGGAACGTCTCTTAATCTCCAACCGCACCGTCGAAGTACACCGCTATAATATTTTCCGCAAACTGGACGTCACCAACATCGTTTCGTTGATCAAGTTGGTGAATGAGAATAGGTATTAACCAAACAGCTCCTTCACTTTCTCGTAGCGATAATTAAAAATATCGTTCAGCTTTTGCCGCACAAAAAGCATATTCGCTACGCGGCCGATGATTCCCAGCGGGATCTTGTAATGGATAAGGTCGGTCATCTCCACGCCCCCATCCACGGCCCGGAAATGATGCTGGTGATGCCACAAGGTATACGGACCAAAACGCTGCTCGTCAATAAAATATTTCCCTTCTACCACGTGCGTGATCTCGGTCATCCAATACAGCGGGATCCCCAACACCGGTGCCACCCGATACTCGATCAGCTGCCCCGCATACATCCGCTCGGGCCGATGCGCCGATAAAATATGAAATCCCATGCCCGAAGGCGTTATGGCGGCCAAATTACCCGGATCCGAAAAGAAATTCCAGGCCTTGGACAAACTAACCGGCAGGAATTGAACTCGATGTAAAGTATGCGACTGCATTGCGTAGGTTTAAATTACTTTCGCTTTATAACCTTCCACCATCTAAAAAGTTCATCGCATGTCGTCGCGCGACCGGCTGCTACAACAATTTGAAAAAACCTACCAATCGCTGAACGCCGAACAGCGTCAGGCGGTTGATGCCATTGAGGGACCAGTGATGGTCATTGCCGGACCGGGCACCGGAAAAACCCAGATCCTGGCCAGCCGCATCGGCAAGATCCTGCTCGAAACCGATGCCCAGCCCCAAAACATCCTCTGCCTCACCTTTACCGATGCCGGCGTAGTCGCAATGCGCGAACGCCTGATCCAATTCATCGGCAGCGACGCATACAAAGTCCACCTGCATACCTTTCACTCCTTCTGCCACACGGTCATTCAGGAAAACCTTCGCCACTTCAACAAGCGGGAACTGCAACCATTGACCGATCTCGAACGCATCCAGGTGCTGAAACAACTGATCGATCAGTTTCCTAAAAATCATCCCCTCAAACGTTACAAAGGCGATGTCTATTATGACATTGAGAATTTAACCAGTCTGTTCTCCGCCATCAAACGCGAAGGCTGGGAAATCGAATGGCTGCATCAACAGATCGACCGATACATCCAGGAGGTGATCCCAGAAACCGATGGCTTCTACAACAAACGCGAACGCAAAAAAGGCAATCATCAACTCACCGTAAAAGGCAAGGATGAAGTAGAGCGGATGGAAAAACTCAAATCCGCCATCGATTGCTTCCCCGTCTACCAATCCCTGCTCGATCAAAAACACCGGTACGATTTCGACGACATGATCCACTGGGTCATCCGGCTGTTCGAAACCGAACCCGATATCCTGCTCGGCTATCAAGAACAATTCCAATACATCCTGGTCGACGAATACCAAGACACCAGTGGCTCCCAAAACAAGATCGTGGAACTGCTCGTGAGCTACTGGCAGGATGAACCCAATCTCTTCGTGGTGGGCGACGACGACCAGAGCATTTACCGTTTTCAAGGCGCCAACCTCATGAACCTCCTAACGCTGGCCCATCGCTACGAAACACACCTGCGCCGCGTGGTGCTCACCAAGAATTACCGCAGTGTGCAACCGATTCTCGATGCAGCAAAAGGACTGATCGAACAGAACCAACAGCGACTCATCCACCAGTTCAACGACCTCACCAAAGACCTGATCGCCGATAAAAAAGAACTGAAAGGCGTTCACATTCTGCCCGAATTGCGCATCTACGAAAGTGAACTGGCCGAACAAGCGCACATCACCGCTTCCATTCAGGCACTCACCCAATCCGGTACAGCACCCGGCAAGATCGCCGTCATCTACCGCGAACACAAGCTCGGCGATGAGTTGATGAAATTCCTCCAGCAAGAAAACATCCCCTACTACGTGAAGCGTTCGGTCGACCTGCTACATGACCCATTCATCAACCAGATCCTCAATCTGCTTCGCTACGTGGCCGCCGAACAAGACAATCCCTACAGCGGCGAACCGCTATTGTTCGAGATCCTACACTATCCGTATTTCAATGTCCGCGCCCACAGCATCGCCCAACTCTGCTACGAGCTGGCCGAAATGCGCAACAAGAAAAAATCGGAGAACAGTCTGCGCGCGCACCTCAATGAGTTGGCCCAAAAACACGAAGGCAGTTTGTTCAGCGAGAACGAACAAACCGACCAATTGCTCCGACTCACACGCTTTCTGGAAGCCGCACAGAACAAGCTGTACGAAGAGAACCTGCATCGCTGGTTCGAATTCCTGATCAATGAGAGCGGCATCTTGCCTTGGGCCATGTTGCAGCCCGATAAAACCTGGCAGCTCCGTAAACTCAGCTGCTTGTTCGATTACCTTAAAGAAAGCACGCACCGTCAACCGCAGATCCGACTCGGCGAATGGATCCAGCAGATCGATCTGATGAAGGAGAACAAGATTCGTCTATCGCTGGTACAAACCACCGGAAAAGAAACGGGCGTGAACCTAATGACCTGTCACGGCAGCAAGGGACTTGAATTTGAACACGTATTTCTAATGGGTGCCCGAAACGATGTGTGGGAAGGCAAACGAGACAATGGCCGCGGATTCCGACTGCCTTCCACTGTTTTTGAAATGGAAACGGAGGTAGAAACCGTCGAGGAACTGCGTCGCTTGTTCTTCGTATCGATCACCCGAGCTGAGAAACATCTCTACATCTCCTATCCAAAACAAAAACACAATGGCAGTTTGCTCGAGCCCTCTCAATTCTTTGAAGAGGTCAAGAGCAGCTTGGAGCTGAAACCGGTGGAGATCCGATTGAGCGAAGAAGAAGAAAATCGATTTGCCTCACTGCGATTCGGTTTGATCCGTAAGCCGGTGATCGATTCTTCGGAGCTGGATTGGGTCGACCAACAATTGAGCCGATTCAAGATGAATGTGACGGCGTTGAACAACTACCTCGATTGTCCGCTGAAATTCTATTACAACAACCTCATCCGGGTTCCGTCGGCCAAATCGGAAGCAGCTCAATTCGGAACGGCGGTGCACGACAGCCTCAGTGATTTCATCAACCACATGATGAACAACGACCATCGCTATCCCGATCTGGATTTTCTGATCCAGCGATTCCGGTATCACCTGTACGACGGACGGGAGGTCTTCACGAAGGCCAGTTTGGCGCGCTTCCTGGAACACGGCGAGATCGTATTGCAGGCCTACTACGAGAAATATTACAATCCGGCACCCACCGACGATTATGTGGTTACGGAATATCCGCTCAGCGGCATTGAGGTGAACGGCATTCCGGTCAAGGGTTTCACCGACAAGATCCAATTCTGGAAGAATGACATCATCATTACCGATTTCAAGACCGGTAGCTATGCCAAAGCTCGAAGTCGCGGTGAATTTAACCGACCGGGTAGTGACAAGCACCCCGAAGGAGGAAACTATTGGCGCCAGGCGGTCTTCTATAAGATCCTGGTGAACAATTTACCCGGCAAGAACTGGAACGTGCTCGAAGCCTGCTTCGATTTTGTAGAGCCCAACGACAAAGGGGATTTCGATCGCGAACGCATCGAGATCCGGACCGAAGACCTTGAGTTTGTTACCAATCAGCTCACCGAGGTCTGGCAAAAGATCCAAAACCGCGAATTCCACACCGGCTGCGGCCAAGAAGATTGCACCTGGTGCAATTTTACCAAGGAACACAAACTGTACGCCTCGGTGATCGAGGAACAGGAGGAGGAGTAGAGTGTTTAGAGTTGAGGGTTGAGCGTTGAGGTTTTGGCGTTTGAGGTTGAATGTTTAGTCTCAAAACTGTTCAATAATTAACAAAGAACATTCAACCTCAACCCTCCACCCTCTACCCTCTACCCGTTACCTTTGCCCCCATGCGTCTGCATTCTTTTCTATTTTCTCTGGTCGTGACCGTGTTGGTGTTCGCGAGCACAGTGGTTCCTACAGGTTGCGCGAACATCATTCCGCCACAGGGCGGTCCGCGCGACACGATTCCCCCGGTGCTACTCAAAGCCAATCCCGCTGATCGTTCGGTCAGTGTGGCCAGCAACCGACTCGTCTTCACCTTCGATGAATTCATAGAAATTCAAAATGCGCAACAAGAAGTGATCGTTTCACCGCTGCCGGCCGTTGCGCCCACGATCGAAAGCAGATTGAAAGAGATCACGGTCCGTTTGCGCGATAGCTTACAACCCAACACAACCTATACGATCCAATTCGGCAATGCGATCAAGGATTACAACGAGGGGAATGTACTGAAGAACTTCACCACCACATTCTCTACCGGAACCAGGCTGGACTCTGGAGAACTGAAAGGGAAGCTGGTGTTGGCCGAGACAGGTAAGATCGACAGCACCTTGATCGTGGTGTTGCACCGCTCCTCGGATGATTCGGCCATCGTGAACCAGCGTCCGGCTTACATCACCCGACTCAACGGAGAAGGTGAGTTTCTGTTTCAACAACTACCCGATCGAGATTTTTATATGTATGCGCTGAAGGACGATGGCGGCATGCGGCGTTTAATAGGCAATGATGCCCGCGTGGCCTTTCTGGATTCAGCCGTGCATCCCTCCGCGGATCCAACATCGATCACGCTCTACGCTTTCGACCTGAAAGAAAAGGAAACGACTCAGAGCGGCCCCGCTCCTTCCATGCCCACCCCCGGCATCAAAGGAAGACCCGGTGGTGCGGCAGCCGAAAAACGTTTGCGCTATGCCAACAACCTGAGTGAAGGGAAGCAGGACCTGCTTCGCCCCTTCGAATTAACGATGGATCAACCACTCATTCGATTTGATAGTTCGAAGATTCGGTTATATACAGACACCAGTTTCATTCCCGTAGCTAATTATTCGCTTTCGATCGATAGCAATCGGAGAAAGCTCACGCTGCAAGTGAATTGGACCGAGGATAAGCTGTACAAATTGGTGGTCGATAAGGAATCATTGAAAGACACGCTGGATCGACAACTCCTGAAATCCGATACGATCTCCTTTACGACGCGGCGAAAAGCCGATTATGGAAAACTATCCATTCGGTTACGCAATGCAAACAATACGACATCGGATGGATCGACTTCCAACCCCGTTCTGCAATTGGTATTGAATGAAACCATTGTCGCTTCGGCTCCCTTGGGAAGCGAGGGCAGCTTCCGACGCGAACTGTTCCTGCCGGGCACTTACGAGATGCGGATCTTGTATGACCGAAATAAGAACGGTCGCTGGGACCGTGGTCAGCTCTTCCCCACCCGCCTCCAACCCGAGCGGGTCCGCCTCCTCGATCGAAAGATCACCGTGAAGGCGAATTGGGAGAACGAATTTGAGTTCTGAGTTCAATGTTCAAAACTCAAAGTTGATAAATAGTGGATTGCCTTTCATATAAAAGAAGGCAACTTTGAACCATGAATGCTGAACCCCGAACTGGATCAAACTTACTCGAACAAGCAGTTCAGGCCTTTTCACAATTACCAGGCATCGGCAAGAAAACGGCTTTGCGTTTGGTCTTGCATTTGTTGAAACAGGAGCCCGCACAGGTAGAGTTTTTTGCAGAATCAATTCGAAAAATGCGGCAGGAGATCAAATTCTGTCGACGTTGCAACAACGTATCCGATGGCGATGTCTGTTCGATCTGCAGCAATTCAATGCGCAAGCAAGAGCTGATATGCGTGGTCGAAAGCATTCGGGATGTGATCGCCATTGAATCCACGTCGCAGTACAATGGAACGTATCATGTTTTGGGTGGCGTGATCTCACCATTGGACGGGATTGGCCCTGATCAATTACAGATAGAAGGACTGCTCGACCGCATTCAAAAAGAAGGTGTGGAGGAGATCATCTTCGCACTCAATCCGACTATTCAGGGAGATACTACTATTTATTATATCCAGAAAAAAATAACGGCCGATCCGGCAAAACCGATCCGTATCACCACCATCGCCCGCGGCATCGCCTTCGGCGGCGAACTCGAATATGCCGACGAAATGACCCTTGCCCGCAGCTTGCAAAATCGATTGCCCGTCGAGAAATACGTTACTAAGTAGCGGCTCGCTGTGCGAGCCGCGTTGAGGAGATGGAAGTTCGGAGTTTGAAAACGCCTACCTCGAACTCCAACCCTGAACGCTGAACGGTACGGAAAAACGCCAAATGGCGTTTTTCCGTACCTTCGTGCCCCAGGCGGATTTGTTTATTGTTCAGCCTGTAAAAAACCGAACTAATAAACGTGCACAACCTCTCGGTTTCCCCCGCGTTTATAGTTCCCAATGCATTGACCATGAAAACGATCCAGGATTGTTTACGTGCGCGCATACTCGTCATCGACGGGGCCATGGGTACCATGATCCAGCGCCACAAACTGACCGAAGCCGATTACCGCGGTACTCGATTTGCCGATTGGCCCTCCGACCTCAAAGGCAATAACGATCTGCTCTGCCTCACCAAACCGGAGCTGATCACGGCCATCCACCGCGAATACCTCGACGCCGGAGCCGACATCATCGAAACAAACACCTTCAGCTCCACCTCCATCGCCATGGCCGATTACCAAATGGAATCGCTGGCCTATGAACTAAACGTGGCCGCTGCCCATTGCGCCCGTGCTGCTGTGGATGGATGGTACAAAGACCAGCACACCTCGGCCGCCGAAAATCCAAAATTCGTGGCCGGCTCCATCGGCCCCTTGAACAAAACCCTTTCCCTCTCCCCCGACGTCAACAATCCCGGATTCCGCGCTATATCATTCGATGAAGTGGTGACGGCTTATACCGAACAAGTACGCGGACTCCTCGATGGTGGCGTCGATGTGCTGTTGATCGAAACCATCTTCGATACGCTCAATGCCAAAGCGGCCATCTATGCCATTCAACAGCTGGCCGACGAGACGGGCATCCCGCCGCTACCCATCCTGATCAGTGGCACCATCACCGATGCATCGGGCCGAACCCTGAGCGGACAAACCCTGGAAGCCTTCTACACCTCCGTGATGCATGCCAATCCGCTGAGCGTAGGACTCAACTGCGCCCTCGGTGCCAAAGAGATGCGCCCGCACATCGAAGAGTTGTCTCAACTCGCGAGTTGCTATGTGTCGGCGTACCCCAACGCCGGCTTGCCCAATGCGATGGGCGAATACGATGAGAATCCAGAAGACACCGGCCATTATCTGGAAGACTGGGCCAAACAAGGCTGGGTGAATATCGTAGGCGGATGCTGCGGCACCACGCCGGATCACATCCGACACATCGCCGAACAAGTGAAAAAAATCCAACCACGCCCGCTCCCCATTCTGCTCGACACCATTCAAGAAACCGAAGAAGCTTAACCGAACATGTCTGCCCGAAATACGATCAAACCTTACTTGCGCTTAGCCGGATTGGAGCCACTCGTGGTTCGTCCCGAAACCAACTTCGTCAACATCGGCGA
>DFST01000181.1:790-6351 GCA_002378975.1 Chitinophagaceae bacterium UBA3430 | reverse complement strand
ATGGACCGTCAACTGGATGAAGAGATGAAACGCAAACTTTGCGACGAGGTAATCATCAACGACGAACAACATCCCCTACTCGACCAAGTACTTCAGTTACATGCCAAGTTACTCGCACTGAGTCCCGGGTAGCGCTCAATGCAATTGAGCCAATGCTTTTTTGATCCGGACCCAGCCCTCTTCGATCTTCGGCAAACTGTTCGCAAAGGAAAAACGCACGCAGGTGGGTTCACCGAATGCATCGCCCATGACCGAAGAAACGTGTGCTTCATTGAGTAAATACATGCTTAGATCGGCTGCGTTGTGGATCACCGTATTTCCATCGGTTTTTCCATAGAACGAACGCATGTCGGGAAATATATAAAAGGCCCCCTCGGGCGTGGGACATACTACACCGGGGATATCACGCACGATCTCCAGCACGCGTTCCCGTCGCTTGGCGAACTCAGCGGTCATTTCAAATGTAGGTCGCAGGTCGGCGGTCAATGCCACCACCGCTGCTTTTTGAGCAATGGAGTTGGGGCCACTGGTGAATTGCCCTTGCACTTTCTCGCAGGCTTTGGCAATGTCGGAATGAGCGGCGATGTATCCAAGACGCCAGCCCGTCATCGCGAATCCCTTACTGAGTCCGTTGATGATCACCACCCGATCTTTCAGGTCATCGAAAGAAGCCAAACTCGCGTGCTCCCCAACGAAATTGATGTACTCATAGATCTCATCGGACAAGATCGCGACTTGGGGATGTTTTCGGAAAACGTCGGCTAGCGCAGCCAGCTCATCCTTGGAATAAACTGCACCACTCGGGTTGCAAGGAGAGGAAAACAAGAACAGTTTGGTTTTCGGCGTAATGGCAGCAGCCAGTTGTTCGGGACTGATTTTAAATCCCTGCGCAGCGGCGGTACGTACCATCACCACTTTCCCCCGGGCGATCTTCACAAGTTCACTGTAGGTTACCCAAAATGGCGTCGGAATAACAACCTCATCGTCTTCATCTACTAATGAAAGAATGGCATTAGCCAGACTTTGCTTGGCACCAGTAGAAACTACAATATTCTCCGGCGCATAATCCAATCCATTATCTCGTTTGAGCTTGGTACAGACCGCGGCGCGTAAATCGGGATACCCGGCTACCGGTGTATAATGACTCCAATTATCCTGAATCGCTTGAATCGCCGCTTGTTTGATGTGCTCGGGCGTATCGAAATCGGGCTCGCCCAAACTCAGGTCGATCACGTCAATGCCTTTGGCACGAAGCTCGCGGCCCAGTTTGGCCATTTTGAGTGTTTCCGGTTCGTTGAAACGATCAAGGAAGGAGGATAATTGCATGATTGTAGAGGGTAGAGAGTTGAGTATTGAGAGCAGCGTGTATAAATATTCTACTTCCTATTTCTTAAGGGTTTGATGTTCGTGTATGGCCCGGCCCAGTTCTTTTAGGAATGGGAAACCGACTGCATCGTAATCATATTTATCATCATTGAATATTTCATCGGAGTTGCAGTAGATGAGTGCACTGAGAATGAATTCCGCGTTGTTCTTCACGTCGTGAAAATAGGCGCCGTCGATGAGAAATCCGTAGGCATCGCCCACCTTGTTATACACACGGATGTTGGGATCGTAAGTGTTCTTTTCCGAACCGTAGTACAGAAACTTCACGTAGGTATCCCAATAATCCGTGGCTTCGTAACGCGGATCATCCGACTCTCCGGGCAACATCGACATGTATTGATGAAGAAATTCCAGGTCCGATTTCGTCAAGTTAAACCGCTGTTTGTTCGGCACAGACTCGGGGAACAGCACACTCCGGATAATCCGGTGCAGATCGGCCAGTGGAAATCGGTTCTTATTGGAAAAATCAAAAGGCTGATTCACCAGCCCCTCTTTTCCGATGTAGCCAACCCCGAGTTGAATGTCCAGTTTCGGTGCTACCCAGGTGGCGACCTGTGCCGGCTTGAAATACACCAGCTTACCGTCATGACTCAGGAAACGGACAGGGTTGGTATGCCTGTTTTGTTCCATCGTCAGCGGCAGACTCAGTCGGTGAACGAGAGCGGTATTTGTATAGCCCATCCGATGCAAGGTTGCATTGATGTAATCGGGACCCAGGAACTCATACAAACGATTATAGGCATCGTTGTCGCTGACCAGCAGGATTTTTTTGATGTAGTGGGCAATGGTGGGACGGCCGTCGGCTGCGGAGCGGTCGCCCAAGACCGGGGTCTGCTCCGGCGAGGCGGAGTCGGTCAGCATGGTGGTGTTCCGATCCAGCCCCTCCTTTTGCAGTTCATTCAGCTTTTGGAGGGCCAAAATGGCTACAGGCAATTTAACGGTCGATGCCGGGTAATGATACTCGTCGGCATTGGCGCGGTAGGTGTGGTCGGTAAAATGAGGTTGGCCTTTTTTGTCACGTTCGATGCGCGTATACAGGATCTGAACCCGTCGGTCGACTGGGCCGGAAATGACCGAATCAAAAATTGCGGGCTTGCTCTTTAAAATATTGTAAATCAGTGCATCTGAATTCATGCTGACCTGAGATTTGGTACTCCGAACGGGCGCTTTCTGGGCTGGAAGTTCGCTGTGGAAAGCGATCCCCAGAAAAACGGCCATACGCACTAAGAACCGAGGTGATGGGAACATAGCTTTCAAAGATAGGATTCCCCTTGATTTAAGTTTTTAGAAATCAAGTACAAACGCCTCGATTTTCGCCCCTGCTTTTGCCCCGAAACCGCTATATTTGCCGTCCTTAAAAATGATGGGCTTGAGCGCTTGTTTGGGCCCCCAAAACCGACACGTATGCAACTGAAAGGATTGGTTCGTTTTTTCACCGTATTGCTGATCATCTACTCTTTGTATCAGCTCTCGTTTACTTGGTTCGTACAGAACCATGAGAAAAAGCAGGAAGCCACGGCTCAGGCCTGGTTGAGTAAGAATTTTGTATCGGCGGAGAAGAAATTCCCGGGCGACAAAGCTGCGCAACAGACCTATCAGGAAGAGGTGGACCGCAACTACCGCCGCTACCTCGACAGCCTGCTCAAAGGCAGCGAGAACACCACGATCACCTACGGCATCAATGGCGCCGTGACGTATAAAACCGCCAAAGAAGAAGAGCTCAATCTTGGATTGGATCTTCAAGGGGGTATGAACGTAACCATGGAAGTGGAAATGTCCGGTTTGCTGAAGTCACTGGCCAACAATTCTTCCGATCCGAATTTTCTCAATGCATTGAACAATGCCGATAAACGCAAAGCGAACAGCGATGCGGATTTCATCGGGCTCTTCCTGGAAGAGTACAAGAAACTTGAACCCAATCGGGCTCTGGCTGGTCTCTTTGCTGCTGCCAGCTCGAATGAGATCAATATCAAATCGACTGATGAGCAGGTTGCTAGCTATATCCGCAAGCAAGCGGGTACCGCTTTCAACCTGACCTTCGATCGTCTGCGCACCCGTATCGACCAGTTCGGTGTTGCTCAGCCTTCCATCAATCCCATCCCCAGCCGCGGACTGATCAGCGTGGAATTACCCGGCATCAAGGACAAAGAGCGCGTTCGCAAACTGCTTCAAAGCACCGCCAACCTGCAATTCTGGGAAGTATACACCTTGGCTGATGTTTCTTATCAAAACGGATGGCAAAAGACCATTACCGCTTTCAATACCAAGTACGGAGGCGTAGCCGATACCACGAAAAAAGATACCGTGCCGGCAACCGCCACAATCCCTGCTGTCAAAACGGACACCAATCAGACGGTTAAATTAGCCAGCGATAGTCCGGCTGCAGCCACCACGGCACAACCCACTGCTAAGTCGGCGGACAAGATGACCATCGACAAGTTCCTGATGTTGATGCAACCGAGTCAAGATCCGGCCACCGGCAAAGTAGTTTATCCTTCTGCCATTGGTCAAGTGCCCATCAAGGATACCATGGCATTCAATGGTTATCTGCGTGAATTCAAATCGAATTTCCCCGGTGATGCAGTATTCACCTACGGTGTTCCGGAAAAAGACGACAAAGGAAAAGCTGCTGAATTCGTGCCGCTATATGCCTTGAAAACATACAACCGCGCCAATGCCAAATTGGAAGGCGATGCGATCTCCGATGCCCGTCAAGATTTCGACCAATATGGCAAGGTGCAGATCGAGATGCGCATGAAGCCACAAGGCGCTGCCATCTGGAAAAAGTTGACGGAAGAGAACATCGGTCGCCCCGTTGCGATCGTATTGGACAACATCGTTCAATCGGCTCCGAACGTGATCAGCTCCATTCCGAATGGTGTTTCCTCGATCACCGGAAGCTATACGCAACAAGAAGCAGCCGACCTGGCAAACATCTTGAAGATCGGTAAGCTCCCCGCCCCTGCCAAGATTGTTCAGGAGCAACAAGTAGGGCCTACCCTCGGTAGCGAAGCGATCCGTAGTGGATCTATGGCCTTCCTGATCTCGTTCATTGTGATCTTCTCCCTGATGCTGGTGTATTACAATACCAGTGGTTGGGTTGCCAACATCGCCTTGATCCTGAACTTGCTCTTCACCGTTGGCATTCTCGCCGGTTTGGGCGCTACGCTGACGGCTCCCGGTATTGCCGGTCTGGTTCTGACCATCGGTATGGCCGTGGATACGAACGTAATCATCTACGAACGCATCAAGGAAGAATTGGCCAAAGGCAAGAGTTATGTTTCGGCGATCCAAGAAGGATACAAGCGTTCTTTGCCTCCGGTATTGGATGCACACGTAACTACGCTGCTGACCGCCTTCATCCTGTTCTATTTTGGATTGGGTCCGGTGAAAGGATTCGCCACCACCCAGATCATCGGTATCCTGCTCTCCCTTTTCTGCGGAATCTTGGTGAGCCGTTGGGTATCTGACATTTTCACCGACAAGAAAAAGCACTTGGAATACTTCACGGGAGTTTCTCAGAAAGTATTCAAGCATGCGAAATACAAATTCATCGAGTACCGCAAAGTGGCCTATGTGATCTCCATGATCGTATTGGCCTTGGGTATCGCGTCTTACTTCAACGGATTTGACCAAGGGGTTGAATTCGCCGGTGGACGTAGCTACGTGGTGAAATTCGAGCAGAAAGTGGATGTGGAGTTGGTTCGTAACGACCTGAAAGCCTCATTCGACGGAGAGAACCCGATCATCAAAACGATCGGCGACAATTCGACCCTCGATATCACGACCGCCTATCTGATCAAAGACAACAAGCCCGGAACCGATGCGTTGGTTGAAGGCAAGTTGTATGATGGATTGAAGAAATACCTGCCGGCTGGCATGAGTTTGCAACAATTTGAAGCCGGTTCTGCCAAGATCGGAAAGCAGGCATCGAAAAAAGTCTTGCCGACCATCTCGGATGATCTGAAGAGCGGCGCCGTGAAGGCAACCCTTTTCGCCATGTTGGTGATCTTCCTGTATATCTTCATCCGATTCCGCGACTGGCGTTATTCGTTGGGTACCATCGTAGCCTTGTTGCACGACGTATTCGTGACCTTGGCGGTATTCTCCTTCGCGCGTACCATCGTTCCTTTCCCGCTGGAGATCGATCAGCATTTCATTGCGGCGATCTTGAC
>DFST01000181.1:0-462 GCA_002378975.1 Chitinophagaceae bacterium UBA3430 | reverse complement strand
GTGATTGGTTTCTCGATGAACGATACGGTGATCGTGTTTGACCGAATCCGGGAAGACAGCCGAATCAGTCCTTCCACCCCCCGTGCCGAAGTCATCAACCGTGCGATCAATGAAACCTTGAGCCGTACCATCATGACCTCCCTCACGGTATTCCTGACCATCCTGATCCTGTTCTTGGTAGGTGGTGAGGTAACCAAAGGCTTTGCCTTTGCGATGCTGATCGGGGTAATCACCGGTACTTACTCGTCGATCTTCGTTGCCGCTCCAATTCTGGTCGACCTTGGTGGCAACCGCCCCTTGGGTAAAGCAGCAGCCGAAAAAAAATAAGCACCGCTTAGTCAAATAGAAAAGCCCCGGATACCGGGGCTTTTTTTATGCGTATAGATTTTATCAAACGGCGAAGGAAGTACCACATCCGCAGGTCGAACTGGCATTGGGGTTCGAGAACGTGAATCCCCGATT
>DFST01000087.1 GCA_002378975.1 Chitinophagaceae bacterium UBA3430 | reverse complement strand
CCGTCATCATCCAACGTGCATACCCCTCGGTTGACCGTTCCATGTTCCGACAAGGTACTGGTGAGCGGGTATCCCACAATGGCATATCGATTGTCTCTGCAATCTTGCTTTAAAAAAGTGGCAGCCACTTCAAATGCATGTCGTCCATAAAAGTCGTCGGCATTGATCACCGCAAAGGGCTCTTGCACCACCCCTTGGGCACAGAGCACTGCATGAGCCGTGCCCCAAGGCTTTGTCCGGATTGGTAGCCACGCATAGCCACCGGTATGCAGATCCAGTTCCTGATATACATACTCGGTCTGAATGCGATCGGCCAACTTGGGTTCGAAAATGGAGCGAAAGGTCTCTCCATGTTGTGCACGAATGATGAATACCACCTTGCCAAAACCGGCACGAATGGCGTCGTAGATGGAGTAGTCCATGATGGTTTCACCAGCTGGACCAAACGATTCCACCTGTTTCATACTCCCATACCGAGAGGCCATTCCGGCCGCCAAAATCACAAGTGTAGGTTTCATATTGATTTATGGTGCTTCAAAGTTAATTCAAATTGAATGGCCGATATCCCCTCCAGGCAGAAGTTGTTAAATCCTGCTCCCAACTTGTAGCGCCGCTTATCTTTGTTGAGCATGTCGATCAGAATCATCCTCCCCGTTTTGCTGGTAGCCGTCCTGATCCATTTCGGTTTGAATGCCCAACCAGTATTGCCCCAATTCGCCGTAATAAAATTGAACAATGACCGGATCCTGGTTCAATGGAAGAACACGGATACCACACTCAGACAAATCTCGATTCAACAGTCTTCTGATAGCCTGCAAGGGTTCCGAACCTTGCTGACGATGCCCGACCCCACAACGCCAGAAAACGGCACCGTCATCAACCGTCCGGGTGCTGGACAGATGTACTATCGCCTATACCTGATGTATCCACGAGGTAGATTTTTTTTCACCAAGGTTCTCTTTCCGGCTGCGCCTCAGCAGCCATCATTAAATAAGATATCCATCAACCAGCCAACTACCGCGCCCATTACTCCATCCCCGATACAAAAACCAATGCCGTATGTACCGGGTAGCTCCGCCATCGCAACCGTACCTCCTATCGAACATCTGGTGAAACCCGATTCCGTTGCCAGGATTTCACCCAAGATCAATTCTCTACCAACATTGACACCGGGTAAAGGAATAGAAATCAAAAAGCAAATCATCCTACCCACTGAACCGAAACAATTCATGCCTTCACTCACCGTATTTACACACCGCGACGGATATGTTTTCATTCAGTTGCCCGTCACGGTTAATTTAACCAACACACAGATTCGATTTTTTACGGAAGAAGGTCAAGCCTTGTTCGAGCTGACCAACCCTGCCCTTCGCTCTTTCCGGATCGACAAGTCTAATTTCTATCGCGCTGGCTGGTACCGGTTCGAGATCTGGCAAAAAGGCAAGATGACAGAATCCAATCGTTTTTTCCTTCCGTTGGAATTCTAGGAAAAATCAACCTGAAAAATTTCACTGAAACGATCCAACACCTGTTGTTTTACGACCGATAATTCAATGGGGCGTCCTAGCTCTGCTTCCAAGGAGGTGACTTTTTTGTCTGGGATCCCGCAGGGCACGATGTGTTGAAAATACCCCAAGTCGGTGTTGACATTCAAGGCAAAGCCATGCATGCTGATCCAACGACTGCAACGAACCCCGATCGCGCATATCTTTCTGGCTTTCTCGGGGATGGTTGAATCCAACCAAACGCCGGTCTCCCCGCTGGACCTTTCCCCTGTCAATCCATAGTCCCCGAGGATGCGGATCACCACCTCCTCCAAATTCCGCAAGTACTTACCAATGTCACGTTCAAATTTTTCAAGATCCAAGATGGGATAAACCACCAATTGACCTGGACCATGAAACGTAATGTCTCCACCCCGATTGGTTTGAAAATATTCAATGGATCGATTCTGACGCTCGGCCTCACTGATCAATACATGCTGAGGATCGCCGCTCTTACCTAATGTATAGACAGGCGGATGAATCACGAACAGCAACTGATGACGCGTTTCTTCCGCCTTGCCGGCCTGTTTGCGTGCCACATTGGCCTGCAGCAAAGACTCTTGGTAATCCCAGGTTTCGCGATAGGAACGTTCACCCAGGTCTTCAAAATAAACCACTTGCTTCATGGAAATGTAAAACTACGTACAAAAGCGGGCCTACCTTTGCGCCATGTCGGAGAAACTACCCAACCCAGAACAGATCGAATCCGAGGACAGTTCGGATGGGAATGAAGCCTTGTACGAACGATTTCAGCTGACCGTCGATCGCGGACAGGAATCCATACGCATCGATAAATTTCTCAGCAACCGCATCGAAGGGGCTACCCGGAACAAACTCCAACAGGCCATGCACCTCGACATGGTCATGGTCAACGGAAATCCCGTTAAACCCAATTACAAGATCAAACCAGCCGATCAGATTCTTATCTACTCCGACCTCAATCCGGAAGAGACCGACGTGCAGCCCGAAGAAATGCCGCTGGACATTCGGTACGAGGATGATCACCTAATGATCTTGTATAAACCTGCCGGAATTGTGGTACATCCGGGCAGTGGAAATTATCACGGAACCCTCCTGAATGGGGTAGCTCATTATCTAAAAAAACAGGATCCGACACTCAGCGAAAAACAATTGCCTCGGTTCGGATTGGTGCATCGAATCGATAAAAATACCAGTGGCCTGCTGGTGTTGGCTAAAACGGATGTGGCCATGCGTGGATTGGCCAAACAATTCTTCGACCACACCGTCCGTCGCCGCTATCAGGCATTGGTCTGGGGAGATGTAGAAACGGAGTCAGGAACCATTCGAGCCCACGTGGGACGAAATCTCCGATTCCGCAAATTATTCGAAGCCTATCCCGATGGAGATCACGGCAAGGAAGCCGTTACGCATTACCGTGTATTGGAACGATTCCGGTACGTAACACTCGTTGAGTGCAACCTCGAAACCGGCCGAACACACCAGATCCGGGTACACATGAAATACATCGGCCATCCGCTGTTCAACGATGATTTTTATGGAGGGGATCGAATTGCTAAAGGAACCATTTTCCCCCGCTACAAGCAATTTGTCGATAATTGTTTTGCGCTCTGTACTCGACAAGCATTACACGCCAAAACACTAGGCTTTAAACATCCGGTTACGCAGGAAGAAATGAATTTTGACACAGAACTACCCACCGACATGCGTGCCGTAGTGGAAAAATGGCGGGCCTACACCAATAGTGTTGGGCAATAATTTGTCAGGACCCGAATAGCATCCTGTATTCGGCACTTACCTTGCCTTTCACAATATCCTGCAATTTGCGCTGCATCAATTTACGCTTGAGTGGGCTCAGATAATCAACGATCAATTTTGCTTCCAAGTGATCGATTTCGTGCTGAAGGGCTCGGGCCGTCAAGCCAACAAACGTCTTTTCGTAAGTATTGAATTGTTCATCTTGAAACGACAACCGAATCTCAAGTGGACGCGCAACGTCTACCCGAATTTTGGGCAAGCTCAAACAACCTTCCTCCTCTACGCCCTCTCCCCCGGTCATGGATAAGATCGTGGGGTTTAATATCGCTGCCTTCAATCCCGGATCATCCTGCCAACCGGACTCAACCTTCTCTTCCTCCGTCATGCGCTCCATCACTTGTTGAGTATCCAACACCAGCAGGCGGAGTGATTGATTGACTTGAGGGGCCGCCAAGCCCAATCCGATGCCCTTTTGATACATGGTCTCCCACATGTTTGCAATGAGTGTCTGCAACCCGGGTTGATCGGGTTTTACTTCAACGGTTGGCTCCCGTAAAACCGGGTGGCCGTATGCAACGATGGGAAGGATCACAAACTATTTTTTGCAAATTTACCGAATTCAACTGAGCCAGATAACCGATCAGCCTAGACGTTGCATATATTCTTGCAGCAGGATGGTAGCGGCGATCTCATCGACCAATGCTTTATTGCGACGGTCCTTTTTCTTCAAACCCATATCCAACATGGCCGATTTCGCCATTTTGGAGGTGAACCGCTCATCCACTTTATCCAGTGGAATCTGCGGAAATGACTTCTGCAGTTTGGCGATGCACTTCTCAACCAAAGGCGTGGCATCGGTCGGTGTATCATCCCAATTCATGGGCCAGCCAATGATAAGCTGATCAACCGGCTCCCGCTTGATGTAGTCCTGCAAAAAGCTCATCAATTCGTTGCTCGCTACAGTCGTCAGTCCGGTAGCGATGATGCGCAACGGATCCGTAACCGCGATCCCGGTACGCTTTTTCCCATAATCTATGGCGAGTATTCTTCCCATCTGCTACGGATGAATGAATATTTCCAAAATCACGAATATCGAAAAGGCCACGGATGCCAATCCATTGGCGGTCATGAACGCCAGATTGATGCGCGAAAGATCGATGGCACTGACCAGCGCATGTTGATAAATCAACAACCCAGAAAAAAGCAAGGCGCCAATCCAATACAAGTAGCCAAAATCTGCCCAAATACCGGCAAAGAACAAAGCCGCGATGGTAAAAAAATGTAAGGCCGATGAGACGCGCAGAGAACGCCGCGTTCCCAACCAAGCAGGTATTGAACGCAATCGTTGCTCCCGATCGAACGATTCATCTTGCAATGCATACAAGATATCAAAACCGGCTACCCAAGTAAAAACAGCAACCGAAAAGATCATTGGCAACAATTCAAAGCGACCGGTAACCGCTAAATATGCCCCTATGACGGAAAGAGACAACCCAACCCCCAACACCAGATGACAAAGTGCTGTAAACCGTTTGGTATAGCTATACCCCAAGATGACGGCCAAGGCAACCGGCGACAAATAAAAACAAAGTCGGTTGATCATCCAGGCACTGGTCATAAATAAGAGTGCATTCAGGATCACAAAACGCAAGGCCTGTCCAGCCCCGATAACACCAGCGGGAATCTCACGGGAAGCCGTACGTGGATTCAGTGCATCAATATTCCGATCCAAATACCGATTGAAACCCATCGCGGCACTTCGGGCGAAGACCATACACAATATGACCCAAAAAAGCGTCCAACCCCATCCAAGCAAGGAAGGGTTCGTGGATCCCAATTGATCCTGAATTCCCAACGAAAATCCGATCAAGGCAAATGGCATGGCAAAGATCGTATGCGTGAATTTGATCAGACGTAAGTAGTGCTGTATGTAGGGAAGAAATTTCATCGGATGATCGCTTTTTGATCAACTTGAGATCGGACCAACTCCCAGATTACAACACCCAGAGCCGTTGCCACATTGATCGAGTGCTTGATGCCTCCTTGCGGAATCTCTACACAACCATCGGTCAACTGAATGGTAGATTGCTCCACCCCGGTCACCTCATTTCCAAAGACCAAGGCCAGTTTTTGCACCGACTCCGAGCCCAATTGCTGCAACGGGATGCTGTCGGTGGTCTGTTCCACAGCCATGACCCGATAACCCGCAGCTCGGGCCGCATCGATTGCAGCTCCGGCATTTGGAAAATGGCGCCAATGAACAGCGTCCTCTGCACCCAAGGCGGTTTTTCGAATCTCTTTGTGGGGTGGGAAAGCAGTATAGCCGGTCAGAAAGATCGATTCAACTTGAAAAGCATCAGCGGTTCGAAATGCGCTGCCAACATTATAGGCACTACGAATGTTCTCCAGAATCAACAGGATCGGAAACTTATTGGAGGAGATGGCTTCATCCACAGACTTTCGTCCCAGTTCTACCATAGTCCGCTTGCGCATGGCGCAAAGGTAAGCAGGTCCGGCCCCTCGAAAGTTGCCGGACCTACTCGATCTAAAACACTACCGGATCAAAGATTCACAATGCGCTTGTCACGTGGATACTTAACGCTGTATACAAAACGAAGTTTTCGGCTTTCCCCCGGTTTTAGATCCAGCTTCCAGGTCAACACTCCCGTCTCTGGATTTACCTCCGCATCGCCGGCTTCATCCAAACTCACTTCCACCTCCTTGACCGCACTCAATGGATGTTGATCTTTCAAGAGCATCTGTAGCGGCGTAATCTTATTGTTCTTGACGGTGATCTCATAAGTAAACACTTGTTTATTGGTTCCTCCTCCAGATTTAGCGGGGGCGGTTTCCCGTATCTGCACCCGCTTCACTACAATTCGTTTATCGCGTCCCAAAGACAGGTTCAAGGTATCGGCGGTGCTGTTCGGATCGATCTGTGATTTTCCCACGTACGTATCATCCATGATGATGTTGGCCGAACCAGGTAACAGATCCAGATTTTGCCAATCGGCGATTTCCGCCATCAGGTAGGATTCGCGGTCCAGTTTGGGCACGGCATAATTTTTCAGCGTAGCGCCCACTAAACGCTCTTGGATATTGACGTTGTGGACCTGCCCATCCGATGGCACATCGTAAGGAAGATCGATCTCGTAGTTGGCATTCAATTGTCCCTGACTGAGCGTAGTGAATGCACCCACATTGCTGGGCTCTACATTCATGTCCAATCGATACTGCTTATCATTATCCTCTACCACCACTTCCCGCATGCTTTTTTCCTTGGCCATGGATTGAACCACGTTTGCATTCACATTGGCAGACCGGGCCTGCATTTGTCGGTACAACTCGGGCACATAGAGCTGCAAGTACCAAGGCGTTAGCAAGGGCGCATTGACACCAAAATTCGGTGTGCCGGTACTGAGCGTAAGCTTCACTTGCTTCCAATCAAATCCAGTCGATTGGGTCAAGGAGGCCTTATAGACGAGCTTCATTTTATTTTCCTTTGAATTTACGCGCAGGTCATAATTGGCTGACCATCCGGCATTCGGTGTGTAATACGATATCTTGATGGCAATGGGCTCCGTTGACTTGAGGCTCATCACCTGCAAGAATAGTTGCCCTACTGGCACACCGGGCTTCTCTTGCTCCGACCCCCACTTGATGATCTGTTGCTGATTGTCTTGGATTCGCTGCTGGATACGTTCAATCTGCAATTGTGACTGAAAAATGGCCAACTTGGACCGCTCAATGCGGGCCGCATATACATCCAACAACCGAAGCAGGTCGGCGGCCAATACCGTTTGCTCCGATTTTTTCGGCAGGGATGACTCGATGAGCAAGCCCGTTTTTACCAGAAGCTCCTGATCAATCGCAATTTGATTTTGAAACCGGGCAATCTCCTTCAATAGCACGCGATTGCTGTCGGTCAACGCATCGATCTGGCGTTGAAACTTGGAGGGGGGCGCCGGCGCCTGATAGATTCGAAACTGCTGTGATAATAAAGTAATTCCCTCGGGCAAACTCACTTGCAAACTGTTGGGATCCACCGAGGTACTGATGCCTTCCAGCAAAATCGTACGGGAACCGGACTCTACGAAAAGTCGGCCTTCGTGGGTGAGCTCCGCGCCATAGCCAAAATAAACCGTTGCATTTCGCAGATTGGGGCGGAATTTGAGGGTGTCCTGAGCCATTGGGGTTTGGATCAGTGACCCCAGAAGAATTAAGAGGAAAATAGCACGCATATAAGTTGATTTTCCGGTTCAGATGCAGGTTTTTCTGGAGTTACACAAAGCCGAACCCATTATTTTTGTCGCCATGGCCAAATCGAGCAGCGGAGAGACCCCCATGATGCAGCAGCATCGGATGATCAAACAGAAATATCCGGATGCCATCCTTTTATTTCGGGTGGGCGATTTCTATGAAACCTTTGGTGGTGATGCCGTTATTGCCGCCGGAACCCTGGGCATCACACTCACCAAACGAAACAATGGTGCCGCCTCAGAATCCGAACTGGCTGGATTTCCGCATCATTCGCTCGATACGTATTTACACAAACTGGTCAAAGCCGGATACCGTGTGGCGGTCTGCGATCAATTGGAAGACCCCAAACAAGCCAAAGGCGTTGTGAAGCGTGGGGTCACCGACCTGGTCAGTCCGGGTACAGCGATCCAGGATAAACTGTTGGAGCATCGGACCAACAATTTCTTGGCAGCTGTCCATATCCAGGATGAGCAGCGGATTGGACTGGCCTTTCTCGATCTTTCCACCGGCGAATTCATGCTGGCGGAAGGATCTCCCGACTATGCCGATAAACTGCTGCAAAGTCTTCGACCCACCGAACTCATCCTGGCACGCGATCAACAGAAAAAAATCCTCACCTGGATGCAGGCGAAGATCTATTCGTATGCCATGGATGCCTGGATATTCGATCCGATTTACGGGACTGAACTGCTGACCAAACATTTTCAAACCCATTCCCTCAAAGGATTTGGCATCGATGATTTAACAGCAGCACAAACAGCGGCCGGTGCGGTATTGCATTACTTGCGGGAGACCGAACATCCCAACCTACAACACATCCGATCCATTCAACGGATCAATCGAAATGATTTTTTATGGATGGACCGATTCACCATCCGAAACTTGGAACTACTGGAAGGTCAATACGGTCATCCGCACTGCTTGTTGACGGTAATGGACCATACCCGCTCCCCCATGGGCGCCCGATTGCTCAAACGCTGGATCCTGTTTCCCTTACAAAATCTACGGTCCATTGAACTACGTTTGGATGCTGTGGAACAATGGGTAAAAGACCCTGTGTTCTTGGAAGCCTGCCAAGTAAAACTCAGTGCCTGTGGTGACCTGGAACGACTGGCCGCCAAAGTATCCATGCGTAAGGTCAATCCCCGTGATCTGGTTCAACTGGCGAGCGGACTCGCTGCAGTGGAATCCTTGGCCAATGCCTTGAGTCATTCGAAAAGCACTTGGATTCAGGAACGAGTAAAAAAAATGGATGCTTGTCCCGAATTGCGGTCCTTGATCCAATCCACGCTCACCAACGATCCACCCGCTGTGGCGCTCAAAGGCGGATTGATCCGGGAAGGAGTGGATATGGAACTGGATGAACTGCGTTCCATCGCCCGCGACGGGAAGTCTTATCTAACCCGACTTCAACAACAGGAAATACAGCGTACCGGCATTCAATCGTTGAAGATTGGTTTCAATAACGTGTTTGGATATTACCTGGAGGTGACCCATGCACATAAGGAAAAGGTGCCGGCCGAATGGATCAGAAAACAAACGTTGACGAACGCCGAGCGGTACATTACGCCGGAGCTCAAAGAATACGAAGAAAAGATCTTGGGTGCCGAAGAACGAATGCAATCCCTGGAGATCAAGTTATTTGAACGACTCATCGATCAGGCTCAACCATTCATAGCTGCACTGCAAGTAAATGGCGCCTGCGTGGGTGAGATCGATTGCGTTGCCAGTTTTGCAGCGTTATCAAAATCGAATCGGTATGTGCGTCCCGTGCTGCACGACGGAAATGAGTTGGAGATCGCCGGCGGAAGACATCCGGTCATCGAATCGGTATTGCCGACTGGCGTACCCTACATCGACAACGATCTTCTGCTGAATAAACAGGATCAGCAATTGATCATCTTGACCGGACCGAACATGAGTGGTAAATCGGCCCTACTTCGACAAACGGCCTTGATCACTTTGATGGCGCATATGGGTTGTTTTGTCCCGGCTCATTCTGCACGCATTCCACTTACCGACAAAATATTTACTCGGGTTGGCGCCTCCGATAACCTCAGCAGTGGGGAATCAACCTTTTTGGTGGAAATGAATGAAACCGCCTCGATCTTAAATAATTTATCAGAACGAAGCCTGATCATTCTGGATGAGATCGGACGAGGCACTGCTACCTACGATGGGATCTCGTTGGCCTGGAGCATCGCAGAATTCCTGCACAACCATCCTGGTCGACCCCTAACCCTATTCGCTACCCACTACCATGAGCTAAACGAGTTGGAAAATCAATACGAACGGATCCGGAATTTTCACCTAACCCATCAGGAGTCGGGCAACCGAATTTTGTTCCTCCGCAAATTGGCCCACGGAGGCAGTACACACAGTTTCGGGATCCACGTCGCCCGCATGGCCGGCATGCCCGCTGCCTTGCTGCAACGAGCAACGGACATCATGAAAAAACTGGAAAACAGTCACTTAGGAGGAATGTCGAAAGCAAATATGCAGGTTTTAAGCAATGTGCCTGCCCCCGATGAAACGCAGTTTCAGCTCTCCATTTTCGATGCCCAAAGCCAGACCTTTGAGGAAATCCGAGCCCTGATTGGCGAATTGGATGTGAATCGGCTTACCCCGGTGGAGGCCTTGTTGAAACTGCAAGAGATCCAGCAAAAGATTGTCGGTGGATAAGCTCTAAAACAGGGGGTTGCACAGAATCTCAAACTCCCTTATTTTTACGTCAAATTAACTGCTCATGAAATTCCTCCGGATATCCGCCTTGGTATTGTCTTTCTCCATGTTGCTGACCGCCTGCAAGCGCGACACCGAATTCACCAAAGTCACTGAATTCAGAAAGAATGGCGTTGCCATGACCGGCGCACTCAATGT
>DFST01000139.1 GCA_002378975.1 Chitinophagaceae bacterium UBA3430 | reverse complement strand
TCCCGGTGAATACCTCCCACCCCCGTCGCAGCACCTTGAAATGGCTCAATCGCAGACGGATGGTTGTGCGATTCAATCTTGAATACAACCCCTAAGCCATCGCCGATATCCATCAAGCCTGCATTTTCCTCACCGGCTTTTACCAACATGCGCCCACCCTCACGCGGCAACGTCTTAAGCCATCGAATGGAGTTTTTGTAGCTGCAATGCTCACTCCACATACCGGAAAAAGCACAGAGTTCATTGAAATTAGGTGTGCGACCCAGTTTGGATTGGATCAATGCAAATTCTTCCGCCGTAAGTCGGAGTTGCTCGGCGGTCTTAACAGTTACTTCCATGTGCGAAAAAAGATTGAATACGAGACACAAATTTAACGACTGATTGGGAGGGAAGCCGGGAACTTCTCAACGCATTACTGACAATTCCACACATTGGCTATTTTCGAACCCTATGTCGGTCCAGGCTCCCCTCCTTTTCATTGGTTATCTCATCGGACTCAGCTGGCTGCTGACCCGCATCCGATTCTTTCAGAAAAGCGAAATTTCCAAATCACAATTGATTCTTCTCTATCTTCTGAAGATCGCAGCGGGGATATTTTATGGATGGATTGGGATCTATTACGGACGCACCGCACACATGACCGACACCTGGTTCTACCACGTGGGGGGCTTACAGGAACAGTCGCTTTTACTGGAAAACCCAGGCCGTTTTTTTTCTGAGCTGATCATCGATCCTTATGAAGGCGGTATATGGAAATTATTGGGCACCCACGACTCATACTGGAACGATCTGAAGGCTAATGCGCTGCTGAAAGGACTAGCCTTACTCAATATGATCACCGGTGGACATTACAATGTCAACATCCTATTCTATAACTTCTTCGGTCTGTTTGGCTCCATTGCTTTTTATCGGGTACTCGTAGACCGGTTTCCGGCACAAAAAATCGCTGTAGCCTTGGGCACATTCTTAACTCCATCGGTCTTATTCTGGACCAGTGGCATTCACAAAGAAGGCATTCTTTTCACCGCCTTGGGAATGATCGTTTATTCTGTTTATTTCTCTTTCAAAGAGTCGGCTTGGACCCTTAGAAGAATTAGCGCATTGATTACCGGATTGATCCTGATCCTGATTTTCCGAAATCATCTGCTGGTCGCTTTATTGCCCGCTTTATTGGTCTGGGCCATCCTGAACAAAAAAGGAAAGCAACTTGCCCTGACCACGAGCATGGTTTATACCGCATTTATCTTTCTTTTTTTCCTGAGTTCCCACCTCGATCCTCGGATTGATCTGCCACAGGCCGTAGCTACCAAACAACAAGAATTCCTTCAACTCAAAGGCAAAAGCAGCGTGCAGGTCGATACCCTGCGACCTACCCCAATCGGATTTTTGGCAAATCTGCCACAAGCGATCGATCTATCCTTGACCCGCCCCCACTTGGCCGACGTGAAACACCTGCTCTCGCTGGCCGCCGCCCTCGAGGTGATCGCGTGGTTTTTGGTCTTTGGAATATGGCTTTTCTACCGCGACCGAAATATCGCCTGGCCATCAAAAGCCATTGATTACTTTTTTATTGGATTTTCACTTTCGGTAACTCTTCTTATTGGCTTTAGCATCAATAACATAGGAGCCATAGCTAGATACCGAAGTATAGTCACAATACCTCTATTCGTCCCCTTATTGGCTCAGATCAACTGGCGAAAATTCATCGGCTCGAGTTCTTGATATATTATATTTATTTATATACTTATATTTTTCTGCTTAAATTGACATTTAGCCCTTGTTTTTTCATATTATGTTGAACTTTTTCATCATTTAATCCACATTTCGAAAGTTTTTGCCCGGGAGAACGGTTTATTTTATTGCTTTGCAAAAAATATACCAGTATGTCACTCCGTTTCAATGCCATCCGTGAACTCTCCACGAAAGGGGACGTTCAGGTAGCGGGATCGACCAAGATCACGGCCATTTTCGGAACCAATGTTTTCACGCTGAAAACGGCAAGAGAATTCTTGAGCGATGAAGCCTACAAGAGTTTGGCCTCCTCAATCAAGGCCAGCCAGAAGATTGACCGGGCCATGGCCAATCAGATCGCCAATGGGATTCGGGCCTGGGCAGAGACCAAAGGAGTTACGCACTATACGCACTGGTTCCAACCACTAACCGGAACCACCGCCGAAAAGCACGACTCATTCTTTACGCTGAAAAGTGATGGCACACCCATTGAGCAGTTTGAGGGTGATGCATTGATTCAGCAGGAACCCGATGCTTCCTCTTTCCCCAGCGGCGGATTGCGTGCCACCTTTGAAGCACGTGGATATACCGCTTGGGATCCCTCCTCGCCCGCCTTCATCATGGAGATCGGGGCTGGCAAGACACTTTGCATCCCCACCATCTTCGTATCCTACACCGGCGAATCACTCGATTACAAAGCTCCCTTGCTCAAAGCCATCGAGGCCCTGAACAAGGCTGCGGTGGACGTATGCAATTACTTTGATAAAAACGTCAACAAGGTGACACCTACCTTGGGATGGGAGCAGGAGTATTTTCTGGTCGATGAGAACATGTTCAATGCCCGTCCTGACCTGGTGATGACCGGTCGCACCGTATTCGGACAAAGTTCCGCGAAGAACCAACAATTAGAAGACCACTATTTCGGATCCATCCCCGAACGCATTTATGCCTACATGCGCGATTTTGAGGCGGAATCCTACAAACTTGGCATTCCCCTGCGCACCCGACACAACGAGGTGGCACCTGCGCAATTTGAATGTGCGCCCATTTTCGAAGAAGTAAGTGTAGCGGTGGATCACAACTCATTGTTGATGGACGTGATGGACCGTGTGGCCCGTCGCCATCAATTGCGTGTACTGGTACACGAAAAGCCATTTGCCGGCATCAACGGAAGCGGCAAGCACAACAACTGGAGCATGGCCACCGATACTGGGGTAAACTTGTTGGCACCCGGAAAAACACCGAAGACCAACCTGATGTTCTTGGCCTTCTTCGTAAACACCATCAAGGCTGTTCATGACTATGCCGACATCCTGCGCGCCGCCATCGCCTCGGCCCCAAACGACCACCGACTCGGCGCCAATGAAGCCCCGCCTGCGATCATTTCAGTTTTCATCGGACAATACCTGAGCAAGGTACTCAACGACGTAAAAGAACGCGTATCTGACAAAATGGATGAGGCCGATGAGAGTTTGCTGAAGATCGACATCCATAAGAGTATTCCCGAACTGTTGATGGACAACACCGACCGTAACCGAACCTCTCCCTTCGCCTTTACCGGAAACAAATTTGAATTCCGGGCCGTTGGTTCTTCCGCAAACTGCGCGAATCCAATGACCGTTCTCAACACCATCATGGCCGACACCTTAAAGCGATTCAAAAAAGAGGTAGATACCCTGATCGAAAAAGGGGAGAAAAAAGAGATTGCGATCATGCACGTCATTCGCCAATACATCGTAGACAGTGAGCGCGTTCTGTTTGAAGGCGATGGGTACAGCGAGGCGTGGGAACAAGAGGCCGCCAAACGCGGATTGGCCAATGTGAAAACTACGCCCCGTGCCCTGGATGCGATGATCACCGAGAAGTCAAAGAAGTTATTCAAAGACCATCACATTTACACCCACGAAGAGTTGGAGGCACGTCACGAGATCGAGCTGGAGAAGTACATCAAAAAAGTACAGATCGAAAGCCGCATCATTGGCGAATTGGCCCACAGCCATGTCATCCCAGCTGCATTGCGTTACCAAAGCCGCCTGTCGGAAAATATCCGCGGACTCAAAGATGCCGGACTCAGCGATGCTGCATTTTCTACCCAACGAAATTTGCTGGAAAAACTCTCCGAGCATGCCAATCAGGTCAGCACCTTGGTCGATAAAATGATCGCAGCGCGTAAGGCCTGCAATCAACTCAGCGATACGCGCGATAAAGCCATCGCCTACCAAGAAACGGTAAAAGATGCTTATTTCGACAGCATACGATATCACGTCGACAAATTGGAACTGATCGTCGATGATCGCGAATGGGATCTTCCCAAATACCGCGAGATGCTTTTCCTTCGCTAATGCATGCTACAAACAAAAAGCCCCCGGAATTCCGGGGGCTTTTTTAATATCGATTGTTCAGTTAAGCGGTCTTCTTCGCATCTTCCAAAAACTTGGCTAACCCGATGTCGGTAAGCGGATGTTTCAACAGTCCGAGAATCGAATCGAGCGGACAGGTACACACATCGGCACCAGCTTCTGCACAACGTACGATGTGCAGGGCGTTGCGGATCGAAGCAGCCAAGATCTGGGTCTTGAAACCCTGTACCGAATAGATCTGAGAGATCTGCGCAATCAGCTCAATCCCATCCCAACTGGAATCATCAATCCGTCCGATAAAGGGCGACAAGTAGGTCGCTCCCGCTTTAGCAGCCAAAATGGCTTGTCCCGCAGAGAAGACCAACGTACAGTTTGTTTTGATCCCATTGTCTGAAAACCATTTGATGGCTTTGATGCCGTCTTTGATCATTGGAACCTTAACCACGATGTTCGGATGAATAGCAGCCAGCTTTTTTCCTTCTTCGATGATGGCCTGGTATTCGGTGCTGATCACTTCGGCACTGATGTCTCCATCAACGAGTTCACAGATGGTCTTGTAATGATTGAGAATGGCCGCTTCGCCTTTGATGCCTTCTTTGGCCATCAGTGAAGGGTTGGTAGTTACACCATCCAAAATACCAAGCTCGTAGGCTTCTCGGATCTGTGCGAGATTGGCCGTGTCAACAAAAAATTTCATATAAATATGTAAGGAGATGAAAAAAAGTGGCAGGCTGATTACATCGCACCGCTCAACCGCTTACTCTTGCTGCCTTCCGGCCCTGGGAGGGTTCTGCAGGAGCTGGTCGTGTAAGACCTGCCGGTGCAAAGATACAGACCAAAACTCAGCGCATGAAATTGGAACGCAACTCTGTGGCACCGATCAGCTCGTCCGCCCGGGCACCAAAGGGTCGGAAATACAAAAGCAACAAATACGCATTTTCTGTTCCCCAGAAATCCCCCTCAATAGAGCTGGCCGACGGAGGCACCCCACCCCGGTTGGGCTCCGGGACCGTCACGTAGCGATAATTGTAAAATCCCTGTTTTAAATAAAGCATCCCTTGATAGGCACCAAGGGCCTCATCGAAATGCATTTCGTTGTTTGCTCCTGCCCCATACCCACACATTTCACCCTGAATAAAAACACGTTGCCCCACCATTGGCCGGCGGCCGGCTGGGACATAGGTGAAATGAACCCAAGCGTATTCGCCTTGCCACCAGGCATTCGAATTATCCCGGTTTTCCACGGCGTACAAACCATTCAAATCCCGGTAAAACAGATAGACTTGACGCTGACGATCCTCGTCCGGGGTCACGTAAACATCGATTCGGCGGCTGGTATCGCTGTCCACAATTCGGCTTACTCGTTCACTGCGCAGACGTAAACTTCGCAAATCAACCCAACGCCATTCTTTCCCGGCCGGAAAACGGGTCGCTTCCTCCTCTGAATATTCGTAATAATTCGAACGATAGATGGAGGGGCGATCAATGGTGCGGGCCGTATACCAATCGTAGTTCTGCAGCAGGGTGAGTTTCAGGTCTTGGGGTGAAAATGTCTGCAATTGAGCCCCGGTTGTATTGACCGACGCTTGTATGCGTTGATGAGTTTGAAAATAGTCGCCCCGAAAGGCTTGCAGGACCGACCCGGCCACCGATACTTTTTTATTGACCACCAGCACGCGCCGGGTAAAAACGACTCGATTGGTGTCATCATTTAAAAACACCCGTAGTAGATAATTACCACCCCGGGTGGGACCAGAATTCCGTTCCGGCAATACGGCCTGATAATGGGTGTAGCGCGTTTGTACCAAATTAGAGACCCGATACGTACCGATGCGGTTGGTGATGAAACCACGCCAATAATCGAACGGCGAGAGATTGGCGGGTCGCCAATCGGTATTGCAAAGCTGCAAGGAATAATAGTAAAACTTCACATCCCCATCCAGGTCATCAAAATGCAACTCCAACTGTTCGTTGCTGTTCAGGGTGATCATCGGATAGGAAACCGGATCGCCAGAACGAAACAGCTTGACCGAACGAATCTTGGAAGAAAAGGTGGTATCCCCTTTCTGCGCCAGTGCCTGTTCCCCAACCAACAGCACGCCTAAAAAAAGAAATAAAACGGATCCACGCATGATGTGGGCAATTTAACCAATATATCCGCCTGCCTCGACTAATTTTGGAAAAACACGTAGTTGTCAGTCCCTGTACGATTGATCCCATTCATGGCCCGGCGCATTGCCTGGAACCCACAGCGAAGTTTCGCCCGATTCATCATGCGCATCTCCATTGGCGCCACCGCGATCAGCGTAGCGGTCATGATCGTGGCCGTCTCTCTGGTCAACGGATTTCAATCGGCGGTAAGCGAAAAAGTATTTGGCTTTTGGGGACATGTGCGCATACAAGAACGTCAAGCGCCCCGATCACTGATCGCTGAAGAGATCCCCCTTTATCAGAATGACTCGCTGATTCAACAAGTCCGAAACGACCCGAACATCCAATCGATTCACCCCTTTGCCACCCGATATGGCGTGTTGAAAACAAAGGAAGACATGGAAGGGTTGATGATCAAGGGAATTGGATCCGAATCGTTTCCTACTGAGCTCCGATCATTTTTGAAACAGGGGCAATTGCCCGGCCGAACCGACAGCGGATTCAGTCGAGACTTGCTGATCTCCCAATACACAGCCGACCGAATGCGCCTTTCCGTCAACGATAGCTTGTTGCTTTACTTTTTGCAAGCCGACCAGGCACCACGTCCCAAAAAGATTCGAATTGCAGGTATTTATAAAACTGGCATCGAGCAATACGATCGACTCTTTGCCATAGGCGATCTGCGTTTGATCCAACAACTGAATGGATGGGCCCCCGAGCAAATCGGCGGGTATGAATTATTTCTCCACGATCCTAAGACCATTGAGAACACGGCCCGAAACCTATTCGAGCTGGATGCATTTCCACAGAACTGGGAACCAATTCCCATAACCCGATTGATTCCCTCGATTTTCGATTGGTTGGCGTTGATGGACAATACCCGTTCCGTCCTGATCGGACTAATGATCGCTGTGGCGTTGATCAATTTGATCACCTGCTTATTGATACTTGTGTTGGAGCGGGTACGTATGATCGGAACACTCAAAGCACTGGGCGCTTCCGACTGGCGCATCCAACAACTATTCTTGCAACAGATCGGCTGGATTCTAGCCATTGGCATTTCCCTCGGCACCGTGGTTGGATTGGGATTACTCTACATCCAACAACAGACCGGATGGATCCGACTTCCCGAAGAAGCCTATTACATTGATAAAGCAGCAGTGAAAATCGTCTGGGGAGAAATATTCGCTATCATTGGTGGCACCGCCCTGGTCTCACTCTTGGTTGCCTGGATCCCATCCTGGCTGGTTCGACGCATCGAACCGGTGAAAGCAATCCGATTTCAATAAATCGATTAGCGACACAAGCTGGAGAGCAAAATACCTGTTGCAACGGCAACATTCAAAGACTCCGCCCCGCCCCGTCTCGGAATCGTTACATGGTCGGTTGCCATATCAAGAAGCTCCTTTGACAAGCCCTTCGATTCATTGCCCATCATCAGCACGCCCACTCCATTGGGTTTGATCTCGGAATAATTTTTTCCGGCCAGCACCGCCGCCCACTTGGGCACCTCGGATTGTGCATGCAGCCATTCGAATAAAGATGTTTGACTGACTGGAACCCGAACCAAGCTGCCCATGGAGGCCTGAACCACTTTGGGATTGTAGGCATCTACACTGTCCGGACTGCATATGATCTGAGTTACCCCAAACCAATCTGCCGTGCGAATCAACGTCCCCAGGTTTCCGGGATCTTGTATCGTATCCAATATCAATGTGAGGCCCGATTCAACCGGCTGGGGCTCATGCAAGAATTGATGAACAACGGCTATTGCCTGGTTGGGGGTTTGTAACTGAGAAAGCCGGGCCAGCAGGATCTCATCCACTTCGACTACGGCAATACTTTTCAGCGCAGAACGATTGGCCTCTATCCAGGGCGCCAATGCATAAATGCAACGAATGCGCTCGGGTGCGAACCGGACCAGCTCCTCCATCCATTTAACACCCTCCGCCACAAAAAGGCCCTGCTCGTCGCGGACCTTTTTCAGCCCCAGATTTTGGATATCTTTGATAATGGCCTTGCTAATCATGGCAATTTCTTCATGAGGACCTTCATTCCCGGTTTTTTAATCTTGATGGCAACAGGCTGCGGAGTAGTGCCGAAGAAGTATCCGGTCAATCAGCCATTCGTTTACCAGACAAATATCCAAGTTCAAGGCAACTTTACCAATACGGAGAAAAGTCGCCTGACCAGTCGCCTGCGCGGACAACTCGACGATAGCCTTCGAGCCAGAACCATCCCGAAGCTTCTATACAATGAACTCCGACAACCGCCTCGCTACGAATCTGCTGCCGCGGATCGCTCGATCACTTATATGCGTAACCTTTTGGCAGCTGATGGATTTTACCATGATTCGATCCGAGTTGACACCAGCGTAAAACGCGTCGGCGATGGTCAACTACGAACCACGGTAAAATTTCAAGTTTGGCCCGGCAAACCCGTCAGGCTGGATACGATCCGATACAGTTTTAGGGATAGCGCCTTGCAGCAGCTGACCCGCGACCATTTGGATGAAGCGTTCATCAAAACGGGAGACCCTTTTGCAAAATCAACCATCAGCCAAGAATTGGACCGACTCGTAACGCTGTTTCGAAACCATGGCTATTTACGATTTGGACGGGAAGACTTGCTTGCTATCTGGGATACCTTGGATCAAACGCTACTCACCCCCACGATCGATCCCTTTGAACAATTGGATCAACTAGAGCGGATGCGTATCCGCCGCGCAGATCCCAAAGCAAACCTCGAATGGGTGCTCCGCGATGGCATCGACTCCACCAAATTCACGGCCTACAAAGTTGGACGCATCACCGTGTACCCCGACCTGAGTGGCGATGAATTACCCGCAAAAGCAGATACCAGCTACACCGATCAATTGACCGTGATCAGCAGCCAGGGACTTTTCAAACCGCATATCCTAGAACCAAACATCTACCTGCATCCGGGCGAATTGTACGACCAACGCAACTACCTAAAAACGCTAAATCGGCTCAATGCCTTAGGCACTTGGCGGTTGGTAAACATCGACCAGCTACCTCGTCCACGATCCGATACCACCGATTTTTTGATTCGAATGATCCCGGGTAAAAAAGGAGCATTTCAGACCAACATCGAAGGCAGCAACAACCAAAGTATCTTATCGGGAAATCTGTTCGGATTAGCTGTCAACTTGGGATTTCAAAATCGAAATGTAGCCCGACGTGCCATTCAATCCAGCACCAATCTTCGTTACGGTGTGGAAGCAGGTCGTGATACAGTAACCGACGTACGATTCATTCAAACGCAACAGATCTCCATTAGCCATAATCTGTATTTTCCCCGGGCTGTACCCGCCCTTCGGTGGCTGTCCGATAGTATCCGCGATAACTTCCGGTCGATCTTGTCGTTCAGCGCTTCCAACACAGAGCGTCGATTTCTTGTTAATGTAACGAACCTGAATGCGGCCTGGGGATATGATTTCCGGATCCGGAACACCTTGTTCACTTTCCGCCTGCCCAACGTAGAGTTGTCATTCATCAAACGAAGGGAAAAACTCCAACAACTGATTGACAGCAATGCACTGCTGAAAAATATATTCGCCGACGGACTGATCATCTCCGGTATGGCAGGTGCCAGCTGGTCCAAACAAACCAAACGAGGCACCACCAACGTACGCATCAACCTGGAAGAATCCGGTCTGCTGACCGGAATGGTCCGCAATAAATTCCTGGATTCAAACCTGTTTCGGTTTGTTAAATTGGATATCGACATTGCCCATAAGATCCAATTCAAAAAAACTGCCTTGGCGCTGCACCTGTTTGCCGGAGGAGGATATGAATTTTCATCCACCCGCAATCCGCTAAAAAGGAGTAACCTTCCTTTATTCCGCCAATACTTTGCCGGCGGACCGAACAGCATGCGCGCTTGGTCACTTCGAAAATTGGGACCGGGCTCGTCCATTCAGGATTTCGGCAGCCGCGGACTTCCCGAACGATATGGAGACCTTCAACTGGAAGCAAACGTTGAATACCGCTTCCCCTTCTTCCACATTGCCGGATTTGATGTACAAGGCGCCTTATTCACCGACGTGGGCAATGTCTGGTATCTAAAAAAAGCGGCTGGCCGTGATCCCGAGGAGATCTTTTCACTCAACCGATTGGGTAAAGATGTGGCCGTAGGTGTCGGAACCGGACTTCGAGTTGATTTTACCTTTTTCGTCGTGCGACTGGATTATTCATACAAGGCCAAGGATCCGAGCCCTACACCGGCCAACGCAGCCGTACAAAACAAATGGTTTGGATATAAACGTTGGAAAGACGGCGACCAATTCCAATTGGGAATCAGCTTTCCTTTTATCCTTTGATCGTTTGCTCGAATTCATCAATTCGCATGGATTGGGTTAGTAACTGCTCCCCGATACGGGTACGAACCAGCCCACTTAAATACGCTCCACATCCCAACGCCTGTCCAAGGTCATTTGACAGACTTCGGATATAAGTACCGGTTGTACAAACCACGCGCAGCGTGATCAAGTTTTCAACACGCTTCATCACTTCCAACTCCCGGATCGTAACCGGCCGAGGTTCGAGCTTGACTTCTTTACCGGCGCGAGCCAATTCATAAACACGCTTGCCCCCCACTTTAATGGCTGAATGAGCAGGGGGAATTTGTAGAATGGGTCCGCGAAATTTTTCCAACGCCAATTCCAGATCAACACCCGTGATGGACTCCCAGTTTTTATGATCGGTCGGCTCTGATTCCAGATCATACGTTGGGGTAATGGCACCCAACGCAACCTCTGCTATATACTCCTTTTCTTGGCCCATGAATTCATTGATCCGCTTGGTAAACTTCCCCGTGCAAAGGATCATGAGTCCGGTTGCCAACGGATCCAGGGTGCCGGCGTGACCAATCTTTTTAATTCGGATCAATCCGCGCACTTTCCGAACCAGATCAAAAGATGTCCACCCGTAGGGTTTATCGAACAGCATTACCTGTCCTGCTTCGTAATCGAGTGATTTCATGGAATACGATCAATAGGATCGGGCGAACAGCACCCGCTGGGTTGAGGGTTTACCGCTTAAGATACAGGTACCCGCTTCCGGAACATTATTCATCGGAATACAACGGATGGTGGCTTTGGTTTTCTCCTTGATCGCTTCTTCGGTTTCCGGGGTGCCATCCCAATGGGCTGCAATGAATCCGCCTTTTTCATCCAGGAGTTGAATAAATTCTTCCCAGCTGTTGGCCGCTGTGATGTGGCCATCGCGGAACGATTTTGCTTTTTGAAACAAGTTCTGTTGGATTTCAACGAGCAGGGATTGGATGTGTCCGGCAATACCATCAAGCGTCACGGTCGACTTGGTTTGATCGTCGCGACGAGCAACCTCGACTACATTGTTTTCCAGATCACGGGCACCGATGGCCAGACGGACAGGCACTCCTTTCATTTCGTACTCGGCGAATTTCCATCCGGGTCGGGCCTGGTCGTTGTTGTCATATTTCACGCGGATTCCGCAGGCCTTCAATTCAGAAACTATGCGTTCTACCCGCGCATCGATCAACGCTTTTTGATCCTCGCCTTTGTAGATGGGCACGATCACGACCTGCGTGGGTGCGATTCGTGGTGGCAATACCAATCCTTGATCATCGCTGTGCGCCATCACCAACGCCCCGATCAGTCGGGTACTAACCCCCCAACTGGTGGCCCAGACGTAATCCAATTTGTTTTCTTTGTCGGAGAACTTTACCTCAAAAGCCTTGGCAAAATTTTGTCCCAGAAAATGCGAAGTCCCGGCTTGCAGAGCTTTGCCATCCTGCATCAATGCCTCGATGCAATAGGTATCCTCGGCACCTGCAAACCGTTCATTGGGAGTCTTGACCCCTTTGATGACCGGTACGGCCATCCAATTTTCGACGAAGTCGGCATATACGTCGAGCATTTTCACGGTCTCTTCGATGGCCTCCGCCTTCGTGGCATGCGCCGTATGTCCTTCCTGCCACAGAAACTCGGCCGTGCGAAGGAAAAGACGGGTTCTCATTTCCCAACGCACCACATTGGCCCATTGATTAACCAGGATGGGTAGATCGCGGTAAGACTGAATCCATCCCTTATACGTACTCCAAATGATCGCCTCACTGGTTGGGCGGACGACTAACTCCTCCTCCAATTTTGCCTCGGGATCCACAATCAACTTGCCTTTGTTGTTCGGATCCGACTTGAGTCGATAGTGGGTAACAATGGCGCATTCTTTGGCAAACCCCTCGGCATTCTTCTCTTCAGCTTCAAAAAGACTTTTTGGCACAAACAGGGGAAAATAAGCATTCACATGCCCGGTATCCTTGAACATCCGATCAAGTGCATCGCGCATATTTTCCCAGAGAGCGTAGCCGTAGGGCTTGATTACCATGCAACCGCGCACGGCTGAATAATCGGCCAGTTCGCCACGCAATACCAGGTCATTATACCATTGAGAATAATCGGTTGCCCGAGGAGTGATAGATTTGCTCATGAAAAAAATGATTTAACCCTTTCCCATTTGGGTTTTATTTAACAGCACCCCAAGCCACAACCAGCCAGGACATCGAATCTTTGCTATTAGAAAAACCACCCCGAAAAGGTGCCCAAAATTAGCGAGTTCACCCGTCTAAAACGAATCATATGAAAAACACACTGTTGTTGTCGATGATCGCCCTTATATCCTTGAGTAGTTGTCGGACCGCCTTCCCCGAGGCGCAGACCCCCGATGACGTGTATTATTCGCCCGAAGGAATGCACTACAGCGAGGAACGCACCCAAACCGATGAGGACCGCTATTTGCGCATGAAAGTGCGCAACCGACACGATTGGTCTGATTTAAACGATTGGTATACCTATGAGCGTTGGAGCTATGGCTTGAACTATGCCTACGGTACGCCCTATCACCCCTATTACAATTGGAACGTTGTACACAATCCCTATTGGCAGATCACGAGCGGCCCGCGTACAGTGAATCGCCCACGCATCTCCAACCTGAATACGTATCAGACCACCGGAACCGTGACGAATCCAAAGACAAATCCGGTAAACCCAAAACTGATCGGCTACGGAACAACCCCTCCCACCAACAATGGCTACAACACAGGTGCTCAAACCGTCGGTGGCGGACTTCGAGATATTTTCAGCAGTGGAACGCGTAATTCAGGCAGCTCTTCGCCTGCGCCCACTTCCAACAACCAATCCTCTACCCCCTCGCAGGCTGCCCCTGTTCGTAAATTCTAACCTTAATCGCATGATCCGAATTCTACTCAACACTTCGACTGGCTTACGCATTGTGATTCTGGGTTTAATCCTTCAAAGCAATGCCATCGCCCAAGACCCCACCGACGCCTTGCGTTGGAGTTGGACCCTTCCGGCCGGTACCGCTCGTCAACAGGCGATTGGAGGTGCCATGGGTTCATTGGGTGGAGATCTGTCAGCCACATTTGTAAATCCGGCTGGTTTGGCTTTTTTTAGAACCGGCGATCTAGTACTGTCTCCTGCCTTTCAACAAATCAACCAGCGATCGAATTATTTAAATCGAGCGGAATCGACCAAACGCGGGCAATTGAGTTTTGGCAGTAGCGGACTGATCCTGGCGGGCACAGAAAAAAATCGAAAAGGACAAAATCAAGTTTCGGTCTTGTCGCTAGCCGTTAATCGTTCTGCCCACTTCAGAAACGATCTGCTGTATCGCGGACAAAACAATCAAAATAGCTACTCCAATAAATTCCTTGAAGAGATCCAAGGCGTTCGCGATGCAAATGTGGTTTCAAATCAGTATCCCTACGGAGCCAGTTTGGCTTTCAATACTTATTGGATCGATACCATCGCTGGAGGCAGCAGTGGAAACTATCAATTCAAGACACGTGCACCGATAGCTAGCGGACTCTTACAGGAAAACTCCATTCAACAGACCGGTGGAATCACCGAGCTGGCCATCGCCTATGGCGGAACCACCGGAGAAAAAATCTATTATGGATTAACGCTCGGCATTCCTTTTCTGAATTACGAGCGAACTGGCAAATTCACGGAGGCGGATGCCACTGCCGCCATCAACAATTTTGATTTTGGCCGAGTGGAAGATTATTTGGAGACCAAAGGAATGGGCATCAATTTAAAATTAGGAGCGATCTATCGTCCCAATCTGTATTGGCGGATTGGACTGGCCTTCCATACACCAACCATGTACCAATTGGTAGATACGTATCGAACCGTGATCACCACCAACACCGAGACCTACAAAGGACAACTGGTTCAAAGCTCCGCCTTGTTCAACAACGGCGCTCCGGGTCGATTCCAATACATGATGAGCACGCCTTATCGAGCCATTTTCAGTGCTTCCTATGTACTGCGCTCGGTTAAAGACATTCGCAAACAGAAAGGATTCCTTACGGCAGATGTGGAATACGTCAATCACCGGGCCGTTCAATACAGTGTAGACCCTGAAGTGGAGAACAGTGAAACCACCCGTGCCTATCTAAAATCACTCAACCAGGCCATCGACCGCGCCTACCAAGGAGCCCTCAACGTTCGCTTAGGCGGTGAGTTGAAGTTCAACACCTGGATGGTACGTGGTGGAGCGGCTTTTTTGGGAAATCCATACGAAAACATTGCGGGCGAGCAGGGATCTCGCATGCAGCTTAGTGGTGGATTGGGTTATCGAGATCAGGGCATCTATGTTGATCTTACTTATGTACACTTGAGTGGAACGGATGTACATGCCCCTTACCGATTGGCCAATGGAAATTTCCCCATGGCGAAGATCAATCAGCAAGGTGCTCAGGTTGTACTGACTTTTGGAGTCAAGATCGGCAGCTGATCAATCTTTATAGATTGCCACTTGTCTGGTGGATGAGGATCCCGCATCCTTTTTCTTAACATACCCGCGATACATGCCTTCGGTACAAAAAGGCAAAATGAATTCGCCGGTACGATCCACCGCAATCAGTCCCCCATCCCCACCCAACCTAGGCAATTCAACCTGGATCAAATCATGACCGGCTTGAGCTAAAGTCTGATTTCCGAAACGGATCCGATCAGCCAGTGATTTAGCCATGACCATTCGAATGAAGTATTCACCCCAACCTGTGCAGCTCACGGCTACCAATGCATCGGCATAGGTGCCTGCTCCGATCAGCGGCGCATCACCGATGCGGCCATATCGCTTATTGGTCATACCACCCGTACTGGTAGCGGCGGCTAAATGCCCAAATTGATCCAGTGCCACAGCCCCAACGGTTCCGTACTTCCAATCGGATTTGATCGGCTTAAAGGAAGCCGTTGGCTCTTGCTTCTTTTTTTGTTCTTGCTCGGCTTCTGCCTGTTTGGCCCGCTCCAATCCGTTTTTCCGGCTGGTTGTGGTGAAGTAAGAATTCTCCACCATGTCAAGCCCTTGTTGACGGGCGAATTCATCCGCTCCACTACCGCTGAGCATTACGTGCTCCGTATTTTCCATCACCCGTCGGGCGGCCGTGATGGGATTTTTTATGTGCATCACACCCGCCACGGAACCGGCTTTCAGGTCCTGGCCATTCATGATGGCGGCATCCAACTCATGCTCGCCGGCGTTGGTGAGTACAGCCCCTTTTCCGGCGTTGAAGAGAGAATCATCCTCTAGAAGTCGGACAACGGCCTCGACTACGTCCAGGGCCGGCTTTCCGTCAGCCAACATTTTCTCACCCAGGTCCAGGGCCTGATTTAGAGAACGGAGGTAAGCCTGCTCCAAAGACGGACTCATCTGTTTACGCAGTATGGTACCGGCTCCACCATGAATAACCAATGTGTAGCCGGATTTGTGCTGCGCAGTTGATGACGGGGCAAAGAGGTTGACAAAAATCAGGCAAAGGCCCAATCGACGAAAAAGCGGATAAATGGGAAGGTTCATCATGTAGTCAATGTACATCAATCCCAACAAATCCTTACCGATTCGAATTGGCGGCGGCAGGGTCATGACGTAATTTTACCCAAATCGCTGTCTGAAAAAAGTAGTTCGCATAGTACGTTGGGTGATCCTGGGATTGCTGCTGCTCGTTCTATCGATCTATCTCTTTTTGCTTACGCCGTTTGGACAGAACTGGCTTACCCAACGAGTGTTGCATTATTTGTCTGGTCAATGGCAGACTCGGATCGAATTGAAAAATGCCCGCTTCTCCCTCTTCGATAAGATCCAATTGGAAGCGCTTACGGTGTACGATTCCCAATCAGACACCTTATTGCATGCGGGGCAACTAGAAGTTAGGATCAGCAATTGGTTTTTCCTGCGCAAGAAAAATGAGCTGGGTCCCATCTATATCAAACACGCCCTGGTGCAAATTCAACGGGATGATTCTACCTGGCAGCATGCAGCTTTATTCAGCCAATTTGCCGGTTCGGGCGGTTCTACTTCGGGCGGTGGCTCGGAGTTCAATCTGCGCGAACTACATTTTGAGGATGTGACGTTTCGCATGCGGGATGCATGGCTGGGCAGTGATTTGCAGGCAAAGATCAACTCCCTCGAGCTGAAAGCAAACCGGCTAAATCCATCCGATTCTACTTTTGACATCGAGCGCCTCTTGGTTGACCAGCCAAGTATTGAGCTCTTCGATTACCCGGGACGAAGACCCGCGGTGAAACAAAAACCACCCATTGACCCGTTCAAGATCACCGAATGGCCGATCCCTCCACAACTGACATTAGCGGAATTTAAATTGACCGGCGGTCGCTTGCGTCGGACCCAAAAAGGCCAGGCTCCAAGAGTGGGTCGTTTCGATCCATCCAATATGCAATGGACCGATTTGCAAGTCTCCCTCAATGAGGTTAATCACAAAGGCGGAACCTTACAAATTCCACTTCGTGGCTCAGGCAAAGAATTTAGCGGATTGAGTGTGGACTCATTATCTGCTACCCTGAATTGGTCATCCCATGGTTTACGGATTGAACAGCTCAATATAAAAACGCCCCGTTCCCTGGTCAATCAAACCATTGATTGGGCTGCACAAGGAAATGGATCGGCCTTTAGGGTCTTGTTGGAGGAGAACCGAATCGACCCGGCCGATGTCAATCTTTTTCTAGATAAACCGCTTCCTCTGGGCGAACTAATCCTCTTGCGTGGGCAGATCGACATCACCGGCAATCAGGTATTGGCCAAACAAGTTTGGGCGCAATGGGGCGCGGGTGCCCGGATCAGCGGAGACCTGAAAGCGACCCAATGGCGTGATACCAAAAACTGGCAAGTAGAATTTACCAGATCGGAAGCTTTTGTTCGATCGGACTTTTTGGTTCGATTTGTCAAGCTCTCTTCCAGCGAAAAAGCGTGGATCGATCGGATTGGCTATGCGCAGATCCGAGGAAAAGGCAGCATCAGTGGACAAAAGGCAACCTGGGATGGAACACTCCGCACACAGGGAGGTTCATTGCAATCGATTGGCGAAATCCTGTATGCAGAAAAAAATGATCCGACTTATCAAGTTCGACTGAATGGCCAATTGGACGGATTGCACGTTTTACTTCCAGGATCCGGTGTCCG
>DFST01000075.1 GCA_002378975.1 Chitinophagaceae bacterium UBA3430 | reverse complement strand
TCAATCAAGCGACAGTTTCCCGAATCAACCGTGCAGGCTTTGGACATAAGCACCCCGGCGCTAAAGGTCACTCGGAAAAACGCGGATCGATTTGATACCCAGATCGACCTGATCGAAATGAACTTCACCGATCCTGCCCAGCGATCGAAGCTACCCAAATATGACCTGATCGTCAGCAACCCGCCTTACATCGCCTGGGAAGAAAAGTCCACGATGCCTGCCTGGGTAACCGAACACGAGCCGCACGTCGCCCTGTTTGCGCCCAATGAGGATCCGTTGTTGTTTTATCGATGCATCGCGGAATTTGGAAAAGCTCATTTGAATTCCGGCGGACAAATATTTATTGAATTGCATGAAGACCGGCACGAACAGACAAAACAACTATTCGAGCAGTACGGATACAAACCGGAGCTACGAAGAGACATGCAAAATAAATGGAGAATGTTACGCGCCGAGACGAACTAACCATCAATCGACCCGCGCCACGACGCGGGCTTTTTCCTTTTTGGCCAACCGCATTACTCGAAAAACCTCCCCATACTGGGCGGCTGTATCGGCGTTGATCACTACCGTGGGGGTATCCACCAACGATTGATACTTGCGGATCTCCCGAACCAACGAAGAATCGAAATCTGCTCGTCCGATCGCCGTTGTACCCAAGAAAAATTGCTGATTTCGATCGATTGATACCATGATGTGCTGCTTGGCCTTGGTATCCTTGCTTCCTTTGGGATTGTTGACGCTCACCACGTTTGGATTGGCGATGGTCGATACGATCAAAAAGAACATCAAGACAATAAAAAGGATGTCTACCAAGGTATCGGTGAATACCTCGGACTCCTGTTTGTGTTTTTTGCGTAGACGAACCATGAGTTACTAACGGGTGGGTTCTTGTAGGATGTCCAGAAAGTCAGTGGTCGCCGATTCGATCTGATTGGCCGCTTTATCGATTTGCGTGTTCAGGTAATTGTAGGCAAGATAGGCGGCCAGGCCAATCAACAATCCCGCGATCGAGGTAATGAGTTTGGTATAGATCCCGCCGGCGATGGAAGCCGGAGTAAACTCGGCAGATGTGGTAATGCCCGAGAACAGCTGCATCATCCCGACCAGCGTGCCGACAAATCCGAAGATCGGTGCCGCTTTGGACACCACGGCCAGTACGCCCAGATTCTTTTCCAATCGATACATTTCCAAGGCCCCCACATTGTTCATACTCTTTTCAATGCTCTCAATGGGTTTCCCGATGCGCTGCAGGCCCTTATCGATCACGCGGGCTACAGGATTGTCGGTGTTCTTGGCGAGGTTGCGGGCGGCGGTCAGGTTGCCCGTCATGATCTGATCGCGAACAATGTTCATGAAGTTGGAGTCGAGCCGAAAAGACTGACGAATGGCCAGACTACGCTCAAAGAAAAAATAGATGCTAAGCAGGAGCATGACACTCAGCGGGATCATGATCCAGCCGCCGGTCATCAACAACTCCCAAAATCCAATGTATCCATCCCCATTTCGATCACCGGGAATCTGATTAATCACTTTATTCAATGTATCCGTAACCTGCAACAGATCGATCATGTCCGTTTTATTTGATGTAAAATTAGGAAGTGGTCACAGCCCCACCGCATTCAGTTTTTCAACAGACCTTAATAACGAAAAATCCGTTGCCATACGGATGCGTATGCAACGGATTTAGGGGAATCTTAACAGCCGGCAGGAGACTGTGATCAGCTCTTGCTGGCTGCGTCACCTGCTTGCTTGATGGTGAGGCCCATGATCTGGCGCATGGTATTTTCCATGCCATCTGGACTACCATCCAAGAAGATCACGTTACCTTTTCCGTATTCGGCAAAGTTTTTGATGGCTTCCGTCCACATACTGAACAGGATCACGTTGGTATCCAGATTTGCTTGTTTCATTTGTTCGGCCGCTTCGGTCATACCGGCTGCCACTTCCATTCGAAAGAGGGCCACGCCTTGTCCGCGCAAACGAGCCGCCTCGCGTTCAGCCTCTGCAGCGATCTTGATGGCATTCCCTTCCGCCTCAGCCGATTTAGTCTTGGTGATCAGCAAAGCTTGTCCCTCATTCTCCGCAGCCGCTTTCAGGTTGTTGGAGGCAACGACCTTACTCATGGAATCTAGGATCACTTTATCAAACGTAATGTCGTTGATCTGTAAATCTTGCAGGTGATAGCCCCACTCTTCCAGAGAATGATCTACTTCGACTTTTACGTATTGCACGATCTCGCGACGCAAGCCCAACACTTCTGCTTGTTTTTTGGTGGCCACAAAAGAGCGGATATTTCCCTCGATGGTGCGGATCAACGCCTGCATCAGGTCCTTATCGGTGATGAATTTGAACGCTACTTTCTTGACGGTTTCCTCGTCGGAATTCTGCACGGAATAAAGCAACATACTTTTGAAATACACATTGGCTTGATCGGAGGTGACGGCCTGAAATTCCAATTCCACGGATCGGTTTTGAATGGACACTCGACGGAAAACAGTTTCCAAAATCGGGATCTTCATGTTGAGTCCGGGCCGAGCAATGCGTTGGTATTTACCGAACATCACCACCACAGCGATATACCCTTGATTGACGCTATAAAGCGAACTGAAGAAAAGAATGAGTAAAATCCAGATCCACCAGTTAGTGATGAAAAAATCAAACATATTATTGGCTTTAAATTTAAATTATGATTTCTCGGCTGCAACCTGAACAAGATGTACCAGCATCTCGACGGATTTATTCATATCCTGTATGCAAATATGCTCCAGCTTGGAGTGAATGGCCTGTTGACCGGCGAAAAGATTGGGGCAAGGCAATCCCATGAAAGACAAGCGACTGCCGTCTGTCCCGCCCCTTATAGAACCGGGTATGGGCGTTAGGCCGGTCCGCCGAATTGCTTCCAGTGCATACTCTACAATCCGGGGATGATCTTTCAGTATTTCCTTCATGTTTCGGTACTGCTCATGCACCTTAAACTCGAAGCGAGCACCGGGATGAACGGCCACAATCGACTCCACGATCGATTTTAACAACGCTTCTTTCTCTGAAAGTTTGGACGTAACAAAGTCGCGGATGATAAACGAGATCGCACAACGTTCCGCAATGCCATCTACGTGTACCGGGTGCAGAAATCCTTCTTTTCCGGTGGTCGCTTCCGGCGACAATTCCCGGGGCAGAGCCGCCAACACTTCACCGGCGATCTTCAGGGCATTGACGAGTTTGTCTTTGGCTGCTCCTGGATGCGCACTGACGCCATGGATGATCACTTCCACTGCGTCAGCACTGAAATTCTCATCTTCCAGCATGCCAGGGTCTCCGCCATCGAGGGTATAGCCAAATTCAGCGCCCAGTTTTTTCAGATCGACGTGATTGACACCACGGCCAACTTCCTCATCGGGGGTGAAAAGGATTTTGATGGTCCCGTGCTCAACTTCGGGATGTGTGACTAGGAAATGAGCTAGATCCATGATCTCGGCTACGCCTGCTTTGTCATCTGAACCCAACAGAGTGGTTCCGGAAGCCGTGATCAGTTCTTTGCCCAAGCAATTGTTTAAGTACGGATGCTCACTCAACCGGATGACCTGAGTGGTGTCGTCGGGCAATACAATATCCGCTCCGCTGTAGTTCTTATGAATGAGGGGCTTTACACCAGTGCCGCTACAATCGGGCGCTGTATCTACGTGTGCACAAAAACAAATGACCGGCACCGATTTGTTGGTGGTGGCGGGTATCGTAGCGTACACATAACCAAAATCATCGATGTGTGCATCATCGATTCCCATTTCCAGCAGCTCGTTGACGAGCAATTGGCTGAGGATCTTTTGTTTTTCCGTGGAAGGAAACGCACTGGAAAGGGGATCACTCTGCGTGTCGAACTGCACATATCGGCAGAATCGCTCGGCTGCGGTAAAAACATATTGATCGAACATAGAACTAGATCAATCTGGTAAAATGATCAGGGAGCCGCCCTTAATCTCGACGAGTTCCAGATCGAAGATCAGGTCCTTTCCGGCCAAGGGGTGATTGGCATCCAGTGTAACGGTTGTTTCCTGAATGGAAATAACGGCCACCTGCATGGTTTGTCCCTGTCCGTCCGACATCATGAGGGGTGTTCCGATTTCGATCTCCATCCCTTCCGGAAAACGCTCTTTGGGCATTTCGATCAGCATGGCCTCGTTGATTGGACCATATGCTTCTGCAAAGGGGATCTCAATGGTCTTCTTCTCCCCGACGGCCATTCCAGTAACCCCCAGATCGAATCCGGGAATAACTTGACCGCTACCCACTTCAAACTCAAGGGGATCCCGACCAGCTGAACTGTCAAAGGTTTCGCCGGTGGTGAGACGGCCGTGATAATGAATGCGAATGGTATCACCGGATTTTACAACAGACATAAGAAAAGTTTGAAGAGTTTGGGAGTTTGAAAAGTTTGGATAGTTTGAAATCAGGGCACAAGGTAGGTCAATTGAGGGAGTGGGAAACGGGCTTTTTTCCTCAATTTTGGGCCATGAGAAAATACACCTTCCTGCTAGTTTGGAGTTTGGTCAGCTTGATGACTTATGGACAAGTATTGACCGGAGCGGATCGACTGAATAGATACCTTCCCCTTTTGAGTGGGAAACGAGTAGGTGTTTTTGCCAATCAGACTTCCCTGGTAGGCAAAACGCATTTGGTCGACACCTTGATCGCCTTGGGTGTGGAGGTCAAGGTCATTTTTGGTCCGGAGCACGGCTTCCGAGGCAAAGCTGATGCCGGTGAGAAAGTAGGTAATGCAATCGACGAGAAGACCGGGATTCCGGTTGTTTCACTTTATGGCGCCAAACGCCGGCCAGACAAAGCAGATCTCTCTGAAGTAGATGTGATGCTGTTTGATATCCAAGATGTGGGCGTTCGTTTTTATACGTTCATCTCTTCCCTGGAAGAATATATCCAATCTGCCATTGAATTTCAAAAACCACTCATTCTTCTCGACCGTCCGAATCCGAACGGGCATTATGTGGATGGTCCGGTGCTTGATACCCGTTATCGATCTTTCGTCGGCCGTCAGCCCATTCCCATCGTATACGGACTGACCTTGGGAGAATATGCCGGAATGTTAATCGGAGAAAACTGGCTAAACAAGTCGGATCCGAAGTCCGAGACTAAGCCAAAACCGAAAGCCGATTCTAAGACGGAGGTCCACCCCGATACGGAAGAACAAAACGTAGAGCTAGCCATTGTCTCAAAGATCGACCTGACAAAGAAAAATGCCAACGCGAGATTTGGTGGCACATATTTGGACGACCGCAACGAATTACCGACTCTAACGGACAATCAATTTCAACTTTTGGTGATCACCTGCGCCAAATACGATCACCGGACGAAATATGTATTACCCGTCAAACCCTCACCCAACCTACCCAATATCCAATCCATTTATCTGTACCCGTCTACTTGTCTGTTTGAAGGAACCGTTTTGAGTGAAGGGCGCGGCACCGATAAGCCGTTTCAGGTTTTCGGTCACCCGGATCTACCGAAAACCCTCTTTGCGTTTACACCCAACCCGAACGAGGGCGCCAAGAATTCAAAACACTATGGCAAGAAATGTTACGGATGGACTATTAGCGGCAGCCCAGAACAGGTACGTGCACAGGTAAATAACCGAATCCAATTGAAGTGGATCATCCAAGCCTATCAACAGTTCCCGAAAAAAGACAGCTTCTTCCTATTTCCTAAAAGTGGCAATATGGAAGAATCCTTCTTCACCAAACTTGCTGGCAACAATGAACTGTGGCAACAGATCAAACAAGGAAAAAGCGAGGCAGAAATACGGGCCAGCTGGAAACCAAAACTGGATGAATTCATAGCCATTCGATCCAAATATCTACTTTACCCCGATTTCAAATAACGTGCCGAAGCCTTTTGCAGATTTACGAATCGTTTTCATGGGCACACCGGGGTTTGCCGTGGCCAGCCTGGAAGCCTTGATCCAAGCAGGTGCTCAGGTAGTGGGCGTTGTAACAGCCCCTGACCGACCCGCTGGAAGAGGATTAAGCCTACAACCCTCCGAGGTCAAAAAAGCGGCGCTCGCGTACGGGATACCGCTGCTGCAGCCAGAGAAGTTAAAGGACCCTACTTTCTTGGATGCGCTCCGATGCTGGCAAGCCGATATTCAAGTCGTGGTCGCGTTCCGTATGCTGCCAGAGGCGGTCTGGAACATGCCGCCGCTTGGATCAGTCAATGTCCATGCCAGCTTACTTCCCAAGTACCGGGGGGCTGCTCCCATCAATTGGGCCCTGATCAATGGCGAGACAGAAACGGGTGTTACCACCTTCCGACTCAAACATGAGATCGATACTGGGGGCATTTTGCTGCAGGCATCCACGCCCATTCATCCGGGCATGACCGCCGGAGAGTTGCACGATGCGCTCATGGTGATTGGCGCCAAGCTGATCGTAGAGACCCTACAGGGCCTTGCAGCCGAAACACTGGTCGAGCATCCCCAGCCAGAATTAGATCCCGCACACCCCTTGCCACACGCCCCAAAAATTCATACCGAGACTTGCCGCATTCATTGGAACCAGCCCGTGGAAAAAGTCTTGAACCTCATTCAGGGCTTAAGCCCCTACCCGGGCGCTTTTGCCGAATGGAATGAAACTACATTTAAGATCTTTCGGGCGACTGGCGAGAAAGTCAATCACCATGCCCAACCAGGCAGTTGGTCATCCGACGGAAAAACCCATTTCAGTTTTGCTACGCACGATGGGTGGATACACATAATCGACCTGCAGATCGCCGGTAAAAAAAGGATGGATACCGCTTCGTGGTTACGCGGTTACCGATTACCCAATCAATAGTGAATCTGAAGATTGAACTTCGAGTTCTCCGGCACTTCCAACATGGCGGCCGCTGCGTTGCTGATTCGAATGTCCAATCCCTCGTTTTGTTTGATGCGACTCATTTCGCCCAACACTTTGGCGTAAACTCCTTTCTGGTTCGCGGGATTGATCAATTTTATGATGGTGCCCGGAATCAAATTGTCGATCAGTAGATAATACTTCCCATCTTGCCATCCACTGCTGGTCTTAAAAACCGAAGCCATTACATTCAATTGCTGAGAGACCGGAGTTTTCTTGATCTGCTCCAAATAATCGGACTGAAAAGTAGAAGAAGCGGGTAGATTGGAGGGGACAGTTTGGACAGTTTGGATAGTTTGGACAGCTTGAGGAGTTTGGGGAGTGGGACTCTTTTGGGTACACGTGATTTTTACTTGTTGGTCTTTCAGCTCCTGTGTTTTAAGAAAACCCACAATCCAAGAAGATCCTTTTTTAATCTCGTTACCAGTATATGTATTCCAGCACTGCATATCAGCTGGACGTATACCGGCGGATTGGGCCATATCGGTCAACACATCATCGGAAACAGCTTTGAGATAGACGGGTACTCCATTCGCCTGCGTTCGCTCGTAGTTCGTATCCGTCAGCGGGATCCGGATCCCCTGATCGATCTGCAACCCTCTCTTATAATCCAGTTTATTGTAATCGGCCAAAAAACGAGGATGCACGTTGTACATCCGACTCAATGAAAAAAAGCTTTGCTTGGCTGCCACTTTATGCTCCAGATAAAACCCCTTGGCCCCTTTTTGCAAACGCAGTTGATTGCGTTGCGCCGTTGCTTGCATGGAAACAAACAGCATCAACAAACCGATAAGCTTGATGGGACTCAGATTAGGCATCCGTCCAAAGTTGGGGATTTTTTTCGGCACCTGAACCGGGAGATTGTTTAAGAATTCGTAAATGCGCCGGATAATAATTGTTGATCCGATTTCCCAAAGATTTGATCCAGCCCACTGGCAACGATCGGTGGGTAACCAGCATCCAACCCCGCTGCAGCCCCTCCCTTTCGACAGCTCCTCGTTGCAGGTATCGGATCGATTCGTCCAGTTCCAATTCCAACCGGGGCCACAATGATGAAACAGATCGACTCAATGCAAGTGCATGATCGGGTATCAGATCCCCCTTTACCCATTCCCCCAGCCTAGTTCCAACACGCAGGGGTTGACAGTGCGCACAAAGCCATTCCAGGTCAGAGGCCAAGGCTGCGGGAAATCCCCATAAGCCCCCTTTCCAATCAAACACCGCTCCATCATCGAATTTCCACCAGTCATTCAACCGTGTACGTACATCCCCCACGACTCGTTGCGGCAAAGATTTGGTTCGACCACCAGCCATCGACGCAGCGGATACCTTTCGGATGGCTGCCAAGAAAAATCCTTCCCCCTGCATGCGGTGTGGCCAACAGCGATAGCCGGCTGCCGTTGTTGTAATGCCCCAACCATCAGGAAGTGTCAACGGCAAGAACTCGCCGCCCAATTCCTCCAGTATCCAGTTGACCATTTGTTCATTTTCTAATTCGGAAAAAGAACAGGTGCTATAAACAAGTATGCCGTCCTCTTTTAGAGCAGACCAACTGTCGGATAAAATACGTTTTTGACGGGCCGCACAATGTTCCACCGCTGAATTGCTCCAATGCCCCATGGCATCCGGATCTTTTCGAAACAACCCGCTTCCACTGCAAGGCGCATCCACCACCATCAGATCGAAAAATCCGCTGAGCTTTCCGATGACCGTAGGATCTTCCTGCGTAACGATCGAATTGGGGCAGCCCCATTTATCCAGATTATCGGCCAATATTCCGGAACGACTGCGGATCACTTCGTTGGACACCAACAGGCCGGCATCGCCAATTAAG
>DFST01000028.1:4120-6653 GCA_002378975.1 Chitinophagaceae bacterium UBA3430 | reverse complement strand
CGCTGATGCCCCGGTTCTTTACTTTCGGATTTTGCCAGATCTCCGACCATTCGCCGATATCCGTGATGCTATTTCCTAAAAACACGATCTCGCCTTTTGTGTCAGGCAACAACCGAAATAAGGTAAGCTTCTGGTTGTAATAGGTGGTTTGATAACTGGAATCCAAGGTTTGTGCTTGTCCAACCAAACACGAACACAACATACAAGCAAAGAGGTAGCCATGACGCATGATCAGGAGGTTGGAGGTTTGTCAAGATCCAACTTTTTCAAAGGTACAAGGGCGGTAACCACAAAAGCGGGGATGGTAGAGAGCAATACCCACAGAAAGAAATTCGCGTAACCCATGCTATCACTGATGTATCCGCTGATCATGGAAGCGGCGGTGAATCCCAAATACGTGATTCCGCTGCCGAAGGCATAATGTGCCAACGGATATTTCCCCGGTGCCAATTGCTGCATGATGAAGAGGATCAGTCCGATGAAACCAAACCCATATCCAAAATACTCCACCGATACGGCCAGCGAAATGGAAAGCATATCGGTCGGCAGCGCCATCGCCAAGTAAGCATACGCGGCAAAAGGCAAATTGAAAAAAGCACAAAGCATCAGCAGGGTTCGACGAGTTAGGCCTTTACTGGAAACCATATACCCGGCCAATAAAGAACCGAGAATAAAGGCGATCGTACCATAGATCCCCGTCAACAAACCGACCTGTTTTTCGGTCAGACCCAAGCCACCCGCCTCTCTGGAAGCCAGAAAGAACAAGGGCGAGATCTTCATCGCTTGCCCTTCCGCAAAACGATACAACGTGATAAAAGCGATGCCGGCCCAAACAGATGGCTTCTGAAAAAAACTACGGATCACATCTTGCAACGTATTCAAGATGCCAGATACACTCTGATCGGTTCGTTCCGATTCGGTTCGAGGCAGCACGCGCGTACTATAAAAACTCACTAAGATCATCACCAATGCATACAGGCCCAGCACGATCGACCAAGCCTTGACATTGCCAATGGCCGCGATCAACGTTCCGGCCAAAAAGACCATCCCCCCATTGGAAAAGACCTTGGAAACATTGTAGAAGGTACCCTGCCATCCTACCCAACGCGCTTGATCCTTGGCACTCAGTTCAGCGAGGTACATGCCATCCGCCGCCATGTCTTGTGTGGCTCCAAAAAAAGCCAGCAGGAAAAACAAGCAAACCGAGAGCGGAAAGAAATGATCCGTATACAAACTAAACCCGGCCAATAAAAAACAAAGTCCCGCCAGCAGTTGAGTCATATATATATAATAACGTCTGGACCGGAACATCTCCAAAAAAGGTCCCCACAAGGGTTTGAAACTCCAGGGAAGCACGATCACACCCGTCCACAACGCGATCTGTGTGTCGGTATATCCCAGATTTTTATACAACACCGACAAGGCCGTGCCACTCAACATCACGTTGGGCAATCCCATGGCAAACCAAGTGGTAGGCACCCAGCGCAAAGGCGACCGGGCAGCGGTCAGATTCGAATTAGGCAAGCAGTTGGCTTTTAAGCGAATGAATAAGAATCAAGTTAATTAATATTATTAAAAACTAGGACCAATACGAGAATATTTTAATTAAGTTCGCGAACGCTTGTCTTATGGGTAATCGCCTGCGCATACAAAACGTCTTCGTCGGATTATTTTTCGTCCTATCGGTCCTTGCCATTGCCTGCAAAAAAAGTAGTGGCGGAGGCGGTGGAGGCGGCAATGGTGGTGGAAGTGGTGGAGGCGGATCCACCACGCCGGTTTGGGATCCCAATGCCCTCCGGGGAGCCTGGATCACCACCACTGCGAGTACCGCGCTGGATAGCCGGAACAACATACAACAAATGGTGACCAGCTGCAAGGCAGCCGGCATCAACCATCTTTTTGTAGTCGTGTACAACAATGCACGCACCATGTATCCAAGTACGGTGATGAACAACCTGATCGGCAAACCCATTCTCGAACGATTCGCCGGTCGCGACCCACTGCAAGAGTGTATTGAAGAAGGGCATGCACAAGGACTCAAAGTACATGCTTGGTTCGAGTATGGATTCTCGTCTTCGTATTCGGCATCGGGCGGACCGATCGTTGCCGTCAAACCCCATTGGGCGGCCCGCGATTTCAACGGATCGATCGTAGTAAAAAATGGATTCGATTGGCTCAACCCCATTCATCCGGAAGTGCAACAATTCATGATCGACCTGTTCAAAGAAGTCGTTACCAACTACAGCGTCGATGGTGTGCAGGGAGACGATCGTTTACCCGCCATGCCCACCAGCGGTAGCTATGATTCGTACACCACCACGCTGTACGCAGCGGAGAATAACGGAGCCTACCCGCCGGCCAGTGCCACCGATGCCACGTGGCTGAATTGGCGTGCTAAAAAATTAAATGCCTTCCTGAAACGCCTGCGCACGGAAATAAAAGCGATCAAATCAAACGTACAACTGACGGTATCGCCCAGCCCCTATCCGTGGGGATTGAATGAATATTTACAAGACTGGCCCACCTGGGTCGA
>DFST01000028.1:0-3773 GCA_002378975.1 Chitinophagaceae bacterium UBA3430 | reverse complement strand
TACGATGCAACCCTCACACAACAGAAAAGCTATCATCGAAATCCCAATGTTCCTCTTTACCCGGGCGTACTGTTGAAATCAGGCACCTATGTCGCTCCAGCCGGATTCCTGACACAAATGATCCAGTCAAACCGAAACAAAGGCTTCAAAGGAGAATCCTTCTTTTTCTACGAAGGCATTCCCCCCAGTGCAGCTTGGTTCAGCGCCCAATACCCATTCATTAAATAAGTAGTATGCGTCGATTCGCCGGAATGATCCTCCTATTGGGAATCTGTCACCTCCTTCCGGCCCAGCGACTGACTCGCTATGTCGATCCGTTCCTGGGTACCGGCGGACATGGCCACGTTTACCCCGGCGCCACTGTCCCCTTCGGCATGGTGCAACTCAGTCCCGACAACGGCCAGGAAGGATGGGATTGGTGCAGCGGCTATCACTATTCCAGCAACACCATCGCCGGATTCAGTCATACCCACTTGAGCGGAACCGGCATCGGTGATTGGTGCGACATTTCCGTACTCCCTCTCACCGATACGTCCGAAGCATCTAAGCCGCGCATCCTCATCCCCTTCGATCACACCAACGAAAAAGCCAGTCCGGGCTATTACTCGGTAAAACTCAACAACGGCGTCGCATGCGAACTCACGGCCGACACCCGAACCGGTCATCATCGATATACATTCCCGAACAAAGAAGGATGGCTTCGCTTTGATATGGGATTCGCGATCAACTGGGATAAATCTACAGCCGGTATGTTGCAACGCATCGATGAGCATACGATCGTAGGCTACCGATACAGCACCGGATGGGCCAAGGGACAAAAAGTATATTTCGCCGCCCGATTCTCCCAGCCCATCGCCTTTCACAAATTCATCAACGATTCGATTCATACAGACCAGCAAGCATTCGGTCCACAAACCAAAATGCTGCTTCAATTCAACCAAGGAACCACCCTGAACGTACAAGTATCCCTTAGCTCGGTCAGTCCCGAAAAGGCACTACAAGAGATCCATGCAACCGATCGACTCAAAGAGTTTAAAGCAGTCCGCCTAGCCGCCGAAATAAAATGGGAACAGGAACTACAAAAAATTAAAATCGATCTGAAAGACAAAGCATTCGCCACTCGATTTTATACCGCCCTCTACCGAACCTGTCTCGCTCCGGTGATACACAGCGACCGCGATGGCGCTTATCAAACCTGGAATAATAAAAACAAAACCTTCACCAACGGATCCAATAAATATACCATCTTCTCCCAATGGGATGTATTCCGCGCCGGCGCTCCTCTTTTCACACTCACCCAACCCGAACGCGTACCGGATCTGATCAACAGCTTACTGGCCCGTTACGAAGACGATGGATTACTCCCCGTCTGGGACATCAGCACCTGGGAAGCCAACACGATGACCGGCTATCACAGCGTACCCATCATCGCCGATGCCATCTTAAAAGACATCAAAGGCTTCGACTACGACAAAGCCTATCAGGCCATGCGCGCCTCCGCGTTTCAAAAACAGCGCGGCACCCCAGCCTATATAGAATACGGGTATGTGCCTCAGGATAAACATGGATGGAGCGTGACCATGACACTTGAATACGCCTTCGACGATTGGTGCATCGCACAAGTCGCTCAAAAGTTGGGAAAGACGGAGGACTACTCGCTGTTCATGAAACGAGCCGGCAGTTATGCAAAACTGTTCGATGCAAAAACCGGATTCATGCGGGCTCGAAAGTCGGACGGCTCCTTCATCGAGCCCTTCGATCCGCTACTGTCTGAGCATGGATTCGACGGACAATACATCGAAGGAACCGCCTGGCAACACAGCTTCTTTGTACCACATGCGGTTGATTCTTTGGCAGCACTTTACGGGGGAAAAGAAAAGTTAGTCGCCAAACTGGATGAACTCTTCACGGCCCCATCTGAGTTGCATGGCGATAATGTGTCGATCGATGTAACCGGACTGATCGGCCAATATGCACATGGTAATGAACCCAGCCACCACATCATTTATATGTATACTGCTTTAGGTCAGCCAGAAAAAGCAGCTAAATGGCTTCGGGTGGTCGCTGACAGTATTTACAAGAATGGTCCGGATGGGCTCAGTGGCAATGACGATTGCGGACAAATGAGTGCCTGGTATCTCTGGAGCAGCTTGGGTATGTATCCAATGAATCCGACCGGCGGTGAATACATGTTCGGCTTCCCCCTTATCAAAAAAGCAAAGATCCATTTGCCAAATGGAAGATCGGTGCAGTTTCAAGTCAAGAAAATCAATGCAGCACAAGGAGGAATCGTAAGAATCGACTGGAATGGCAAGCAGATTCCTGTACGATCGATCACGCATACGGAGCTGCTGAAAGGTGGTATCTTAACGTATTATGTTGCGAAGTAAGATTCAACTGACCTGTTTACTGCTGATCGTATCGATCGGAACAATTACTGCACAAACACAAGCGAAGCTGATTCCCAAGAAGGGTCTGTTCTTGGAAACTAATGGCCTGACCTGGGGGATGGGATCGGAGGTAAACTTCTTTACGTCCGACCGCAAACAACATCATTACTACTTCACCTGGTGGGAACAGGATATCCTCGTCGACAAACCCAACGACACGCGGCTGGAATTGGGAAGTCGGAACACGGCTATTTACGGCATCTACCAATTGGAGCGAAATGAAAATAACATTCGCACCTGGATCGACTGCAAATGGAATCGGAGCGATACCGGAGTGGCAGAGATCACCTTCGTGCGCATCTGGAAACCCTATTTTCGAGAAGCCCAATGGAAAGACGCCAAAGGCAAAGAGATCAGAGACTGGAAGCAATTCACCGGAAAAAAACTCATCGCTTATACCCCGTTTGGAGATTTTGAATTCAATAGTCAGCTTCCGTTCAAAGTAAGAGTGGTAGAGAAACCCGATCCGGGTCCTACCGATCATGCCCAACGCAGCCAATACCTTGAATTCTACGAGGACAATATCATCATTGACAGCACCCGGTTGCTACAAAGAAGCTTTCTGATTAAAGTCGTACTGGAAAAAGAAAAAAAGGAAACACGAACGGGTATTAAGTACGTTGAGCCACAACGCGTGTTGAAGATATGGGAGCCCAAACCCACTCAAAAGAATATTCTTCCGCAACCCGAACAGATAGATCGGGGATCCGGTGCTTATGTATTTCCGTTAGAAAGTCAGTCTGCTCCTGATTCAGTTGGTGGGGTGCTGAGAGAACTCATCGCCCTGCAATGGCAATTGGGTCAGCAGCATCACCCTTTCATCGAAGTGATCGAAAATGATCAGCTGAGTGAGCAAGAATATCGAATTGACGTTACCACTGAAAAGATCCGGCTTGAATGCGACACCGATACGGCCTTACAATATGCCCTGCATACGCTGGCACAGTCCGTAGAGATCGTAGAAGGGCGCGTTCGCATCCCTTGTATGAAGGTGGCCGACAAACCCAAGACCAGCTGGAGAGGGATTCACATGTTCACCGGCCCTACTGCCCTTGAGCTGCACACCCGCATGTATCAGCGAGTGCTGTTCCCACTAAAAATGAATAAAGCGGTCATTCAATGCGAACAGGCCCAGTGGAAATCCTTCCCGGAGATACACAATCCCATCTCCGTTTCACTCAACGACCTCCGTACCGAATTCGAATGGCTTCGAAAAAATCGAGTGGAGCCGATTCCGTTGATCCAAAGCCTCGGTCACATGGAGTGGTTCTTCAAGCCAAAATCAACCCGTTGGCTAGCCATCAATCCGCAGTATCCCTATAC
>DFST01000176.1 GCA_002378975.1 Chitinophagaceae bacterium UBA3430 | reverse complement strand
ACGTTGCAGGTGAGGAAGCGATCGGTATTGCCCAATATGGTTTCGGCTTTCAGCAAACCGCCGCCGGTTTCCAATACTTCATTCCGCTCATCGCTGATTTGAATGTGGCTGCCCCATCCATTGGCCTGTTGGATGGCTGCTTCAATTTGATCGGCAAAATGATGCACATTCACCACCACGTTGGTGATGCCGTATTGTTGTAGGTATTCGATGTTGCGTTGCAGCAGTGATTTATCTCCCACTTGCGCCAATGCCTTGGGGTGATGGTCGGTCCACGGTTTGAACCGCGTTCCCAATCCCGCTGAAAAGATCATCGCCTTCATGCTGGGTTGGGCAATTCGTTGATCCAATTCTTCTCGTCTTGTACCAGGTGTCGTAACTCGACATTCACCTTGAATTTATTGCGCAGGTGACGAGCCAGTGCATCGGCTGCATATACACTGCGATGCTGTCCGCCGGTACAACCAAAACTCACCATCAAGCTCTCAAAGCCACGTTTGATGTATTCTTCCACGGTAATGTCTACGAGGTCATACACACTATTCAGAAAATCGGGCATGACGGTTTGTTGTTCCAGAAAATCCTTCACGGGCTTGTCGCGGCCGGTCTGTGTTTTCATGTGTTCGACGCGACCGGGATTCACGATGCCTCGACAATCGAAGACAAATCCACCACCATTGGAGGACGTGTCTTTGGGCGACTCGCCTCGATACGAAAAACTGCAGATCTTAACGACCAACGGAGTTGACTCAGTTGCCTGGGTAGGTGTAAATCGCTGAACGATCTCGTCGGATATACAGACCTGTAAGACTTTTTCAAATTCAGGCAGGGCAATTCCGACGGATTGCTTGGCTAGATAGGTTTTTAGATTCGAAAGTGCCAGGGGGATGCTGGTCAAGAAATGGGCCTTTCGTTCGAACAGTCCCCGAAATCCATAAGCACCCAGTACCTGTAGCAAACGGATCAGCACATATCCATTGTACTGACTTCTGAAAACGCTTCGGTTGACGGATTTTCCAATCTCCCGATCCAATGCATCTAAATAATCCGTCAATAATTTCTCCTTCCATTCGGCCGAAAGGTTCGCTTTCGCTTGCCAAAGCAGCGAAGCTAGATCGTACTGAGGCGCTCCTTTCATGCCACCCTGGTAATCGATGAACCATACTTTTTGATCGTGCACCAGCACATTGCGGCTTTGAAAATCGCGGAAAAGAAAATATTTGTATTCGGTATGCGTGAGGTAATTGCTCAAGGCGTCGAAGTCGTCGATCAGTTTTTGTTTGTCGTACGGCTTGCGCAACGCATCCAGAAAATAATACTTGAAATACAAGAGATCGGCGAGGATGGCCTGTTTTCCAAACTCCTGGTTGGTAAGACAGCGACTATAATCCAATCCGGCATCGGCTTTTACTTGCAGGCGGGCCAGTGACTGAACCGTTTGTTGAAACAACGCATAAACAGTTGGCGTCTCTCCTTCTTTTTCCAATACGCTTAAAAGGGAGGTGTCGCCCAAGTCAGACTGCAGATAAGCTCTTTTGTCCTCGGCAACAGCCAAAAACTGTGGAACCGGGAGTCCTTTTTTATTGAAATGTTCCGTGAAATATAGGAAGGCCTCGTTCTCGCGGATGTTCTCCCCATAGGTGCCGATCACAGACTTTCCCTGGCCATGTAAACGGAAATAACGACGGTCGCTACCACTTTCAGGTAGCAAGTCGATGGAGTCGGGTTCGTGGCCCGACCATTTTTTGTATAACTGGCTGACGGCCTGAGTCATGGGGTGCATGCTACAAAAGTAGCGGACAGGCCCGAATCCATGCGGTATTTCCAATAACAGTTGTTAGTTTTTGGTAATTTTGTGCGTCAATTATGAATTCAAGCGCACCCAAAGTACGGCTGATCACAGCCGCCAGTCTTTTTGATGGCCACGATGCGGCCATTAACATCATGCGACGGATCCTGCAAAGTCAGGGTGCCGAGATCATTCACCTCGGGCACAATCGATCCGTTCGGGAGATCGTCGAAGCCGCCATCGAAGAAGATGTACAGGGCATCGCCATTACCAGTTATCAGGGCGGTCATTTGGAGTTTTTCAAATACATGAAGGACCTGCTGGAAGAATGTGGGTGCAGTCACATCAAGATCTTTGGCGGAGGCGGAGGGACGATCCTACCCGAAGAGGTCGACGAGTTACATGCCTACGGGATCACGCGGATCTACAGTCCGGATGATGGCCGACGCCTCGGACTCGAAGGCATGATCGCAGACGTAATCAATGAATGTCGTCAAGTCCTACTTCAAACTCCCTATCCGGACACCAAACACATCCTCGACGAATCGGCCGATATCCGTTCCATCGCCCGCAACATCACCCTCGCCGAAAACCAAACTACCCAAACTCTCCAAACTGCCCAAACAACCCAAAACGCAGTTTTGGGAATAACCGGTACGGGCGGAGCCGGAAAATCTTCCGTCACCGACGAGATCGTTCGTCGATTTCTGAATCAATTCACCGACAAAACCATTGCGGTTATTTCCGTCGATCCATCCAAGAAGAAAACCGGTGGTGCCTTGTTGGGCGATCGGATCCGGATGAATGCCATCCATCATCCGCGCGCGTACATGCGCAGCTTGGCGACTCGGGAAGACAATACCGCTCTCAGTGCAGCGGTTACTGATGCATTAACTATTTGTCAGCAAGCCGGATTTGATTTGATCATTTTGGAGAGTGCAGGTGTTGGACAAAGCGATGCCAGCATCCTCGATCATTGTCAGGTGAGTTTATATGTAATGACCCCCGAATACGGGGCGGCCACCCAACTCGAGAAGATCAATATGCTCGATTACGCCGATCTGATCTGTTTGAATAAATCGGATAAGGCCGGCGCCCTCGATGCACTCGCCGATATCCGCAAACAATACAAGCGCAATCATAAGCTGTTTACGGCCGCCGATGCAGAACTTCCCATTGTTGCCACCATGGCCAGCAAATTCAACGACGAAGGGATGAATCGGCTGTTTTCCCTCTTGCTGGAGAAGATCGAACAAAAAACCGGGTCTGTATTCGGTACGTTTCAAAGCAGTCAGACCGCAGCCGTTTCTCAATCGGTGATTCCGCCTTCTCGCGTTCGCTATCTCGCCGAGATCGCGACCAATAACCGCGATTACGATAAACTGGTGGATGAGCAGGCATCCATTTCGACCAAGTGTTATCAACTGCAGGGAACCATTGAGTTGATGAAGCAAGCACAGGCGGATTCGTCGCTGCTCGAAAAACTGCAAGCCCAGTTTCAATTCTTTTATGATCAGTTGACGCCGGTGGCCCGCAAGCTGATCACCAACTGGCCCAACAAGATCAAAGCCTATCAGGAAGATCATTACGAGTACACCGTTCGCGATAAGAAGATCCGCCAGCCCATGACCACTACTTCACTAAGCGGTACGCGGATTCCTAAGGTTGTCTTGCCGAAGTATCAGGATTGGGGCGATCTGCTCCGTTGGCAAGGACGCGAGAATGTACCCGGACATTTTCCTTTCACTGCTGGCGTGTTTCCGTTGAAGCGTGAAGGAGAAGATCCGACCCGCATGTTTGCGGGAGAGGGCGGACCGGAACGAACCAATATGCGGTTTCATTACTTAAGTTTTGGTCAGCCGGCGAACCGACTCTCCACCGCTTTTGATTCAGTGACTTTGTACGGAGAAGATCCCGATCATCGTCCCGATATATTCGGCAAAGTTGGCAACAGTGGCGTGAGCATCGCTACGGTAGACGATGCCAAAAAATTGTACAGCGGATTCGACCTCTGCGATCCCAAGACCTCGGTATCGATGACAATCAATGGTCCGGCTCCCATGATCCTGGCCTTTTTCCTGAATGCAGCCATCGACCAGCAATGTGAAAAGAAGATCACGGAGCTGGGTTTGTGGGATCAGGTGGAAAAACTGAGTAAGCAGAAATACCCCGACGGTCAAGTGCCGAAGTATTACAATCCGCTCGCACCCGATTCCTTGCCCGAGGGGCACGACGGATTGGGATTACGTTTATTGGGCTTGAGTGGGGATGCAGTACTATCTGCCGAGCTGTATGCACAATGTAAACAAGCGGCCTTGATGCAAGTGCGCGGTACGGTGCAAGCAGATATTTTGAAAGAAGATCAGGCACAAAACACTTGCATTTTCTCCACCGAGTTTGCCTTGAAGTTGATGGGCGATGTGCAGGAGTATTTCATTCAGGAAAAGGTCCGGAATTTTTACTCGGTTTCGATCAGTGGATATCACATTGCGGAAGCAGGGGCGAATCCCATCACGCAATTGGCGTTCACCTTGTCGAACGGATTCACGTATGTGGAGTATTATCTGAGTCGGGGCATGAACATCGACGACTTTGCGCCCAATCTATCTTTTTTCTTCAGCAACGGGATGGATCCGGAATACAGCGTCATCGGTCGCGTAGCTCGCCGCATATGGGCCACGGCCATGAAGTACAAATACAAGGCGAACAAGCGGAGTCAGATGTTGAAGTATCACATTCAGACATCCGGTCGATCGCTGCATGCACAGGAGATCGATTTCAATGATATTCGGACGACTTTACAGGCCTTGTATGCGATTTATGACAACTGCAATTCCTTGCATACAAATGCATACGATGAAGCGATCACGACTCCGACCGAAGAGAGTGTGCGCCGGGCTATGGCCATCCAGTTGATCATCAATCGGGAGTTGGGTTCCGCCAAGTCGGAGAATTTTACACAAGGGTCTTTTGCGATGGAGGAGTTGACCGATCTGGTGGAAGAAGCGGTACTGACGGAGTTCGATCGTATTACCGAACGGGGTGGGGTACTGGGTGCGATGGAACGTATGTATCAGCGCAATAAGATCCAGGAAGAGAGTCTGCATTACGAACATTTGAAGCATACCGGGGAACTGCCGATTGTAGGCGTGAATACATTTCTGAACAAACAGGGTTCTCCTACGATCATACCGGGTGAGGTGATTCGCAGTTCAGCAGAAGAGAAGGAGTTGCAGATCAAAAATTTGCGCGCTTTCCAGGTGCGACATTCCGATCACTCCGCAGCCAGGATCGCCCGCCTACAGCAAGTGGTCATTGAGAATGGAAATCTTTTTGCTGAATTGATGGAGACGGTGAAGTACTGCTCACTCGGACAAATCACGCATGCTTTGTATGAGGTGGGTGGTCAGTATCGGAGGAGTATGTAGAAAGTAGAAAGAGTTAAACCTTCTATCCTCTACACCTTGACATAGATCCGTTTCTTATCCATCCACCAACAGATCGCCCACATAAAAGTGATCACACAAAGGGCGTAGAGCAGCGATCCATTCTCCGGGGCACCGGGAACATGGATGAGCACTTTTTTATAGAGCCAATTCCACGGATTCAGTCCTTTGTCTAGCTTGATCAAGGCAAGTCCTTTTGGTAGAAAGGCGCTTAAGGCAAAAACAAAGAGTGCATTTTTCCCGAATACATCAAAGAAGCGGGTGAGTCCGCCACGAATGCCTTTGCCGTCGATCAAATAGATCATTGTCGCTAACGTCAGGATGGCCAAGCCGGACGTGTAAATGGTGTACGAACTGGTCCATATTTTCTTATTGATGGGGAACACCAAATCCCAGCAATATCCGGTGATCAGCAGTCCTACCCCGATGGTAAAGAGTCCGGTCAACATGCGATACAATCCATCCGGGTCCTTCATGCCTTTGCGCACATGATCGCCCACCAAATAGCCCAAGATAACCTGTACGATCGCGGCGGGAATGCTCAGCAATCCTTCCGGATCGAAGGGCATACCTTCCCCCTTATAAACATGGGTTGATCCGAGGAGGCGTAGATCAAATTGGGTGCCGAACCATCCTTTTAAGCTATATGGATCGGCTGGATTACCCAATAGACAAGCGGCCCAATAAAACAAGAGTATCGCGGCTCCGACAATGAAGGCTTTACGCGGACCGCCATAGTAGACAATGATCGATGCAAACAGATAGCAAAGGGCAATGCGTTGCAAAACCCCCATGATTCGAACGCCTTTGATTGTTTCTAGGATTTCACCGGCCTCATTTTTCATCAGGTCGATCCACGTGAACGACTTGAATATGGTGACTTTTTGAAGTTCGCCTGTCCCTTCTACCAATCGATTGACTTCCGTTACAAAGGGCCACCAGTTCAGAAAGAGTCCCACACCGAAAATGATCAAGCTGCGTTTGATCACCTTGTTCCAAAACGCTCGATCTCCTTCTTGTTGCAAGCGCGGGATCACAAAGCTCATGGCATTGCCTACAGCAAAAAGAAAAAATGGGAAGACCAGATCGGTGGGAGTCAGTCCGTGCCAAGGGGCATGTTCCAACGGATCATAGATATGGCTCCAACTGCCCGGATTGTTTACGAGGATCATCAGGCAGACTGTGGCACCACGGAAGACGTCGAGAGCGTAAGAACGCGACATGAGAACGTGATTTCGTTGAAAAGGAAAGATACGAGGGAAAAGTAAAAGGTTGGGGGTAGAGGGCGAAACGTCTCTACTTGCTTGAACCTTTAACTTTCTACCTTGTTCCTTTCTTCTTACATTGCGTATACCTCATCAATCTTCTCATGTCTCCTCACCGTTCCGCGATCTTCTGGATCTTTCTGCTCACCATCATCTGGACGTGTACTCGTCCACCCTACGCCGATACCAATCGAGCCTATAAGCAACAGGCACGGGGATTTGGAAAATCACTGATGCAATTCCCCCTCGAAGATTCATTTCAAACAGCCGCTGCTTGGGTGGGAACCACCAACTTCTCCATGCGAAAGCCGAACTATGTGATCATACATCATACGGCGCAGGATAGTACCGGACAAACCTTACGCACCTTCACGCTTCCACGAACCAAAGTGAGTGCGCACTACGTGATCGGTCGAGATGGGGCGGTTTATCATATGTTGCACGATCTGCTCCGGGCGCATCATGCCGGTATCAGCAAATGGGGCAACACCACCGATCTGAATTCCTGCAGCATCGGCATCGAATTGGACAACAATGGATCCGAACCTTTTAGCGAAGCACAGATCAATAGCCTGATCGCCGTATTGGATAAACTGCAAAAGGCACATGGAGTCCCGACTCCGAATTTCATTGGCCATGCCGACATTGCACCCGGACGAAAGGTCGATCCCAGTCGCTATTTCCCTTGGGAGAAACTAGCCAAAGCAGGTTATGGAATTTGGTATGACACTACTAGCGCTAAACCTCCGGCCGATCTCAATCTGGTGCAAGGACTTCGCATCATTGGTTACAATACCGCCAACGAGCGCAACGCCATTCAGTCCTATCGCATCCATTTTACTCCGAACGA